>WRLX01000094.1 GCA_009777415.1 Oscillospiraceae bacterium | reverse complement strand
CCACCGTGCTTGATTATCACAAGAGTTCATCGGCAGACGCTACTATTATAACCAAGAGGGTGGACGACCCCCGCGAATACGGGTTGGTATTGTCTGAAAACGGCAAGATTACGGGATTTTCCGAAAAACCGTCCTATTTAAGCTGTATCGGCGATTGCGCAAATACAGGCGTATATGTCCTGTCACATAAGGTGATGGACTTAATCCCCGATAACACCGCCAGTGACTTTGCGCGAGATGTTTTTCCGAAAATGCTGAAAGAGGAAATGCCGCTTCACTCTTACGAAGAAAGCGGATACTGGTGCGACATTGGCGACTTTTCCACATATGCGGAAAGTCAGCTTGATATTCTTACGGGCAAGGTAAAATGTCACATTGACGGAGTAAAGCTTGCGGAAGGTATCTATTCCAAAAGCAAAATTCCCGAAAACGTGATGGTAAAAGCCCCGTGCTATATTGGTGAGAATGTTGCATTCTGCAAATCCGACAACGGAGTTGTGCGTTTGGAGTCAAGCGTAATCGGCGACAATGTAAGCATTGGCGGAAACGTAAAGATTTTCAACTCGGTAATACTTGATTCGGCATTTATTTCCGATGGCGTAACTGCCAATGGTGCGATTATATGCCGAGGCGCGAAATTGCTTCATGCGGCGAGCGTGTACGAGGGCAGTGTAATAGGCGAAGGCTGTTTAATCGGGCGTGAGGCGATTGTTTCGGGCGGGGCAAGAATTTGGAACGACAAGAGCATCCCCCCCGGAGCTAATATAACCCGCGATGTCAAGTACGGCTCAAAGGCAAGAGTAGAGCTGTCCGACAGAGGAATTACAGGGGAAACAAACGCCGATATTACCCCGGAACTGTGTTCGCGGTTAGGTGCGGCGATTGCAACTGTATCGCCTGTTATCGCAATTGCCTGCGACGACAACAATGCTTCAATTGCTATGAAACACGCTATTATGGCGGGAGCGTCGGGGTGTGGCGGGGATGTATTCGATGTAGGGTCTGTGCCTCTCCCGCAGTTGATTTATGTATCAAGGCTACTCGGGTGTGGAATAACAGTGCGTGTAAAGTGCGGCATTTTTGCGGAGATAGATATACTGGGCGGCGATGGTCTTCACCTTACAAGACAGCAGGAACGCAGCCTTGAAGCCGCACTCGCGCGTTCGGAGTACAAAAATGCCGACCGCAACAGTTTTGGTGCGATTCGCTCTGTGTTTGGCGGGAATGGCTTTGACGCGCTGTACACCTCAATGCTTTACACTCATGCCGGGTTTAAAAGCAGATACAAAATCAAGCTTAACTGCAACAATGCGAAAACCTCACGGGATTTAAGCCCTGTTTTTGATTCGGTAAGCTCCGCTTTCGGCAATTCGGCTGAAACACTTGTTGTGGCACTTACCGAGGGCAATTCTAAAGCGGAAATATACACTGAAAATAACGTAAAAATCAGCTATGAGCAAATGCTTTTGCTTGCCGCCGCGGCAATTATGAAAAGCGGGAGAGATGCCGCGCTTCCGAATGATTTTGCCGCCTGCGCCGATTTCCTTGCCGCAAGCTACGGCAGAAAGATTTACAGGTATTTTCTTTGCCCCAACGATTCCTGTGACCAAAACGCCCGCGAGCTGGCAGCTATTCAACCGTTTTTGCATGACGGCGCGATTCTCGCGTTAAACGTCTTAAAATACCTTTCCGAAAGCGGTATGGGCATTGAAGATGCGGTAAAATCCATTCCGCAATTTGCCTGTGAGCGGCGCGAGGTTGAAATTAACTGTCCGCCCCAAAGAATAATCGCCCGCTTGTGCCATACGGGATTCGGCAAGGGAGAAGGGGTATTAGTGGGCAATAATCGCGAAAGTGTCCTCATACGCTCCGCCAAAAAGGGAAATTCCTTGTTTTTGCTTGCAGAGAGTCTATCCTCCGAAACGTCCGCCCAATTGTGCGACAATGCCGAGGATTTAATTAAAAAGATGATGAATGAATTATAGCTTCCTTTTGTTAAACACTATAACTGCCGCCGCAGTAATTATGAGCGTAAAAGCGCCTGACACTATTAATGTCGGGTAAAAATCTGCGGCGGCTGTCTCGCCTGTGATTACTCCGTGGGCTAAAGAAAACGATGAAAGTGTTGCGGGATTATACCTGCTCACCTTCGGAATCATGTTTAGCATTTGCAATACGACAGACGATGCACCTACTAATATCATGCAGATATAGCCTTTTTTAGTCAATGCGGCAAATAAAGCCGTTAATGCAAGCAAAAACATCCCCGATAGCCACAGGCAAAATGCCGCCGACAACAGGTTGGGGAGGCTTTCTTCAAAAAAATACGCAGTATACCCCAAGCAGGTGAGGAATGATACCGAAAGACTCCCCGTCCAAATAATCGCCGCCGAAGTCAACTTTGACAAGAGAATATCGGCGCGTGAAATGCCTTTTGTCAGAATCATTGTAAGTGTTCCTTTTGACAGTTCTGAGGACAGCATTCCCGAAAAGACAATTACCAATACAATCATTCCCATTTGGGTGATATTTGAAATAAACTGCGCCCATGAATCAAGTGCAACCGGTTCGGGAATTGCCGTAGCGTTTATCATGCCCGCCGAAGAAGGGTCGGATTCCAATGCCCACTGCATAATCTGCGGCATCATTTTTGCGGTAAGCGGACTTAACATTCCAAAGATAACAAACACAATCCCCATAATTAACATTTTGAATGTTTTTGCCGCCTCAAAAAGCTCTTTTTTCAAAAAGATACAGCATGGTTTGACTTTTATGAACATTTGCCCGCACCTCCTACAATTTTTAAATACAAGTCCTCAAGATTATGCTCAAGGAGTTCAAATTTAAGCGGAACGAGATTATTCGCAGAAAGTAGAGCTATGATTTTGCCGCCGTCCTCATTCTTGACTTTCACGCTGTTTCCGCCGTTTTCGTCTATTCGGCAGTCGTTGCCGCCGAGTGCAGCCTTAAATCGCAGTGCATCACTGCTTTGAGAAAAGGTAATTGAATAGGAATCGGTTTGCCGTTTTTTGATTTCTGACAACGCGCCGTTTAACACGATTTTTCCGCCGTGCAAAAATGCCGCATAATCGCACACTCTTTCTACGTCCGAGAGAATGTGGGTCGAGAATATAACCGTTGTTTGCTCCTTTAATGAATCGAGGATTTGGAGGATTTCTTTTCTTCCGGCAGGGTCTAATGCAGAAGTCGGTTCATCGCAGATTAACAGCTTTGGGCGGTTAAGCAGTGCTTGCGCAATTCCGAGACGCTGTTTCATTCCGCGCGAAAATCCGCCTATTTTTCTTTTTGCCTTAGATAGCCCCACAAGCTTCAGCAATTCTTCGCCGCGTGATTTTATTTCCCGCTTTTTCATTCCCGATATTTCGCCGCAAAGCGTTAAGTATTCCATCGGCTTCATATACGGGTAAAATTCAGGCACATCGGGCAAAAATCCGACACCTGCCGCTGTTTTCCCGTATCGTGCTTGTTCGCCACAGACGATTACCTCACCTTCGCCGCGTTCTAACAAGCCCAACACAATTTTCATTGCAGTAGTCTTACCGGCACCGTTTTCACCTATGAAGCCGAATACCGCGCCTTCGGGTACCGATAAGTCAAGTCCTTTCAACACCTCGACATTGCCGAAGTTTTTAGTAAGCCCTTTTATACTTAACACATTACTCATGCTCGTCTTCTCCTTGCTCGTCCAAATTTGTCCCTCTGCCTATTGTAAAATAAAGCACAGGCCCGATTATGTCCACAAGAAGAATCAGCACCACCCACATAATTTTGTTCCCAACCTTGAATTCCTTTGCCTTTACCGCGTGAACAAGCGCGATAACCATAAGCGCGAATTGGATTAGTGAAAGCGGAATTAATATCGGCAAAAGCGGCATTATTAACTCCATAGCCTCCTCCAAAGACTGCGCTCCGTAGTTTACGGTAACTCCTGTTCCCATATAACAACCTCCTAATTTTTTCTAAAGTAATTACATTTTACCATGGTGTTTGTTAAATGTCAACGGTATTTACAAAATTAATTTAAATTAATTTTTTTTAATTTATTATTGACATTTGGAAAATAATGCAGTATAATAACACATATTATTAATATATGTATTATATGAAAGGATAAAAGGCGTGAAAATATTTAAGAAGATTACCGATTTAATCGGGAACACTCCATTGTTGGAGTTGGCGAATTATAAGAGGGAATTGGGGTTATCGGCTGATTTAATAGGGAAGTTAGAGTATTACAACCCTGCGGGAAGTGTTAAAGACCGCATTTCCAAGGCAATGCTTGAGGAGGCAAGGGAGAAAGGGATTTTAAAGCCCGACTCTGTTATTATCGAGCCTACAAGCGGCAATACGGGAATAGGGATTGCATCCGTTGCCGCGTCGTACAAGTACAGGGTTATTCTCACAATGCCGGAAACAATGAGCGTTGAACGCAGAAACCTGCTTAAAGCATACGGCGCGGAGCTTGTTTTGACTGAGGGAGCCAAGGGGATGAAAGGCGCAATCGCAAAAGCGGAGGAAATCGCCGCGCAAACTCCGAACAGCTTTATTCCGAGCCAGTTTACAAATCCGGCAAATCCCGCAGTTCACAGGGCGACTACCGGTCCGGAGATATGGAATGATACCGATGGAAAGGTTGACATATTCGTATCGGGGATAGGCACAGGCGGTACAATTACGGGTGCGGGCGGATTTTTAAAGGAGAAGAATCCCGCTATAAAAATTGTCGCGGTTGAACCTGCCGATTCGCCAATGCTTTCAGCAGGAAAGGCAGGGCCTCATAAAATACAGGGAATCGGCGCGGGATTTGTTCCCGATGTGCTGGATACCAACATTTACGATGAGGTTATTGCTGTTTCAAACGAAAATGCTTTTGAAACCGGGCGGAAAATTGCAAAGGCGGAGGGCGTTTTGATTGGGATTTCATCGGGCGCGGCTTTATGGGCGGCTTCACAGGTTGCAATGCGCCCCGAAAATGCGGGGAAGACAATTGTAGTTATTTTGCCGGATACAGGCGAGCGGTATCTTTCAACCCCTATGTTTGCGCAGGAATTGTAATCAGGGTATAGTCGATTAACTTAAGAATCACTAAATTTTTGTGGAAAATTTTCCGCCATACTGCGTTGAATTTTGCTTAAATATCAGCGGATATTCGCACAAAATTCGCCTTGTCTGACGAAAAATCTTCACGCAAATCTTCAAGCACTTCTTAAGTTAAACGACTATATTAATAAACAAAATAACCCCCCCAATAACCACTCTAAATGGAATAAACCGTATAAATAAAAGAGGAGCTATCCGAACAAGGAGAACACCATGATTAGAATAGCGGTTTGCGATGACCACGAATCGGAAGTTGCAATTGTAAGCCAAAACGTCAGAACTATCTTAAAAAAAATGAATATCCGCCACGACATCAAAGCGTTTACCGATGCCAATGCGTTGCTGTGCGATAATAGGGAATCGGCTTTTGACGTAGTTTTTCTTGATTTGGATATGCCGCAAATCAGCGGAATGGATGCGGCTTCTAAAATCAACGAGCATAATTCATCTACTGAAATCGTGTTCGTTACAAATCATGATGAGCTTGTGTATAAAGCGTTTAGATTCAAGGCTTTGGGTTTTATTCGGAAAAAACACTTGGAAACCGAAATTGCAGAAATAATAAAAATTCTCCTTGAACATATCATGCGGAAACGCAAGTACATTATTATTCGTAATTCGGGTGTTGATAAAAAAATTAACATAAACGACATAATATATATGAAAAGCGATACTCATTACATTGATATTTACACCTCAACAGGTAAAGAAGTTTTACGCAGGAGTTTGAATGATATTGAAGAGGAATATTCAAGCTACGGATTTATACGCATCCACGTTAGATACCTTGTAAATTACAGATATATTTATTCTATCGAAAAAAACACAATCATCTTAAATGACCGAAAACAACTGCCTTTAAGCAGAAGCAAAATTAAAGATGTTAAGGATAGTTTTCAGTTTTTTCTGAGGAGGGTATGATGGATATATTAAAGAATCCAATTGAGTTGTCGGCAACAGTTGTTGAAAGTTTTATTATACTTGAATTTTTAGGTAAGGTGCTCGGATATAAACATGACGGGGTGAAAAAACAGCTTTTGTTCTATAGCTCTTTAATCGTCGCTGTTACTTATATTACCTTTGTCAGCACTCTAAAATCATTTGGTGGATTGCTTGATTTGGTAGCAATCGGTATCTTTATATTGCATGGAGTTTTTTGCCTAAGGGATAAACTTCTTAAAAAAATACTATTTCCA
>WRLX01000093.1 GCA_009777415.1 Oscillospiraceae bacterium | reverse complement strand
AAACGGATTCCGCCCCCTTTGTGTCGGGAAAAATGAGAGCGGCTACGCAATTGCATCGGAAAGTTGTGCGTTGGATTCATGCGGATTCAACTTTGTAAGAGATGTCCGGCCGGGGGAAATTATTGTAATCGAAGAAGGTGAAATAACCTATCAAGCTCTTAAACTGAACGCTAAAGAGGAAAATAAAGGTCTTTGTATTTTCGAGTATGTCTACTTTGCCCGGTCAGACTCGGTAATAGACTCTCTCAGCGTATACGAAGCGAGGTCTAACATGGGGCGGACACTCGGAAAGGAATACCCGGTTGAAGCCGACATTGTATGCGGAGTCCCCGATTCGGGGTTAGACTCGGCAAGCGGCTACTCCGCCGAAAGCGGGATTCCGTTAGCTCCCGGATTTATCAAAAACCGCTACATAGGGCGTAGCTTTATTTACCCCGACCAGACTCAGAGGGACAGTGCGGTAAGGCTTAAACTCAATCCGCTGACAGCGTGCATCCGCGGCAAGCGGATTGTGCTTGTTGATGATTCTGTTGTACGGGGGACTACGAGCGAAAAAATTGTAAAAGCTCTCAAAAATGCGGGTGCGGCTGAGGTTCATATGAGAGTTTCATCTCCGCCGTTCAGCCACACCTGCCACTACGGAACTGATATAGACAGCGCGGAAAATCTCATTGCCAATAAAATGAGCTTAGATGAGATACGAAAAAAAATAGGCGCGGACAGCCTCGGTTATATCAGCATGGGAGGGCTTATAAACGCCTGCAAAAAGTGCAACCTCTCGTTTTGCACGAGTTGTTTCACGGGTAATGGTGATTGCTCACGGGACAAAAAGAATATATTTGAAAATTTTCAGAAAGAGAATGGGTAAAAAAAATGAACACAGGGTATTTAATTTTGGAAAACGGCATTGTATTCAAAGGGAAATTATTCGGAAAACCGGGTGAAACTGTCGGCGAAATTGTCTTCACTACCGGCATGACAGGGTATTTGGAGACGCTTACCGACCCAAGCTATTACGGGCAGATTATATTACAGACATTCCCTTTGATTGGGAATTACGGAGTTATTCCCGCCGACTTTGAGAGCGAAAATGTATCGGCATTGGCGTATATAGTAAAAGAACCGTGTCAAAATCCCTCTAACTTTCGTAGTTCAGGGGAGCTTGACGCTTTTTTATGCGAACGCGGAATTGTCGGGCTTTGCGGGATTGACACAAGGGCATTGACTAAAATTATTCGTCAAAACGGCGTAATGAACGGCAAGATTATGGCAAGTCCGCCCGATAAAGCTGACTGTGACGAGGTAAGGAGTTATCGTGTTCAAAATGCAGTCGCTTCGGTATCATCGAAAAAAATTGCAAAATTAAGCGAGGGCAAGCGCAAAATCGCAATGTTGGATTTCGGCGCGAAACAAGGAATCGCCGAGGCATTGGCTTTGCGGGACTGTGAGGTATGGTCTTTTCCGCATAACTCTTCCGCTAAAAGCATTCTCGAATTAAAACCGCAGGGAATCATGCTGAGTAACGGGCCGGGCGACCCCGCAGAACCTGCGAACGCCGCGATTACAGAAGTAATCGCCGAGCTTATTCAAACCGGAATTCCCGCTTTCGGAATTTGCTTGGGCCATCAATTAATGGCATTGTCCCAAGGCTATAAGACAAGGAAGCTCAAGTTTGGACACAGGGGTGCGAATCAGCCTGTGAAAGATACCGCGATGGGAAGAGTTTACATTACAAGCCAAAATCACGGTTATGAAGTCATTGCCGAAAACAGTTCCTTTATTAATGTCAACGACGGTACTTGTGAGGGTCTTGAATACGGCGGCTCATTCTCGGTGCAATTCCATCCCGAGGCAAAAGGAGGGCCGCTCGATACGGCATTTTTGTTCGATAAGTTCATTGATAGAATATGTAAGGAAGGACAAGGGTAAAACTTTGAAAATCAATCCTTGATAGATGATAAAACGAATTTTTATTGCACAATCTTGTGCAGAAAGGACAAGGGTAAAAAACTTGAAAGCAAACCTACGTAAATGCGGAAAACGAAACTTTCAAAGGCACATTATTGTGCAGAAAGGACAAGGGTAAAAAATATGCTTAACAGGAACATCAAAAAAACAATGGTAATCGGTTCCGGTCCTATTGTAATCGGGCAAGCCGCCGAGTTTGATTATGCGGGGACTCAAGCCTGCCGCGTTCTCCGCGAAGACGGGATTGAGATTGTTTTGGTCAACTCCAACCCCGCAACCATTATGACGGACAAAAACATTGCCGACAAAATCTATATCGAACCGCTGACTTTAACTACACTGAAACGAATCATTGAAAAAGAACGCCCCGACAGCATTTTGTCCGGGTTAGGCGGGCAGACGGGGCTGACACTCTGCATGAAATTGGCGAAAGAGGGATTCCTTGATAAAATGAACGTGCGGCTGTTAGGTTCTTCACCCGAAACAATTGACAAAGCGGAAGACAGACAGTTGTTTAAAGAAACAATGCAAAGCATAGCTCAACCATGCATCCCGTCGGTAATCGCCAACGATGTCGAAACAGCCGTTAATTTTATGCGGCAGGTGGGGGATGCGGTTATAGTCCGCCCCGCGTTTACATTGGGGGGGAGCGGCGGCGGAATTGCATATAACGAACAACAGTTGAGGCAAATTGCGTTAAATGGAATCGCCCTCTCCCCGATTAACCAAATTCTTGTTGAAAAATCAATCGCAGGATGGAAAGAGATTGAATTTGAAGTAATGCGGGACAAAGCCGACAATGCCATTATCGTATGCTCAATGGAAAATTTTGACCCTGTAGGAGTTCACACAGGTGACAGCATTGTAATCGCACCAACGGTAACACTTGCCGACAGAGAGTTTCAAATGTTGCGAACCGCTTCATTGAATATAATCCGCGCCCTCGGCGTAGAAGGCGGTTGCAACGTCCAGTTGGCATTGCACCCCGAAAGCTTTGATTACGCAGTCATCGAGGTTAATCCGCGCGTGTCCCGCTCATCGGCACTTGCGAGCAAAGCAACGGGCTACCCCATTGCAAAAGTCGCCACTAAAATTGCAATAGGGTACACTCTTGATGAAATAACAAACGCAGTCACGGGGACTACCTACGCTTCATTTGAACCGACACTTGACTATGTAGCCGTTAAGCTCCCCAAGTGGCCGTTCGACAAGTTTGTGTACGCCAAAAAGGAGTTGGGGACACAAATGAAAGCTACAGGCGAAGTCATGGCAATCGCAGACACTTTTGAGGAAGCGTTGCTCAAAGCGGTAAGAGGTGCAGAGTTAAATTTAAAAAGCCTTGAGCTGCCGCGATTGGCAGACAAATCCGATGAAGAAATACGCGGGCTTTTAGACTCGGTAACAGACCATCGGCTTTTTGTCTTGTACGAATCAATTAAGCGGGGAATCGGCATTGATGAGCTGCACAGCATTACCAAGGTTGACAGATGGTTTTTACACGGCTTGTTAAACATTTACAATGCGCCGCTCAACACCGATTCACAACTATGCTACAAAATGGTTGACACTTGCGGCGGCGAATTTGAAGCGAGAACGCCATACTTTTATTCAATTCAAAACGGCACGGATAATGAAGCGTTGCCGTTTATTGAAAAAAGCGCGAAACAAAGAATAATCGTGCTTGGGAGCGGGCCGATACGAATAGGGCAAGGTATTGAGTTCGATTACGCCTGCGTTCATTGTGTTTGGACTCTTGAAAAAATGGGATATGAGGTAATTGTAATCAACAACAATCCCGAAACTGTATCAACCGATTTTGACACCGCTGACAGACTTTATTTCGAGCCGCTTTGCATTGATGATGTAATGAGCATAATCCAAATTGAAAAGCCTCTCGGAGTAATTGCGGCATTCGGCGGGGGGACTGCGATTAAACTCGCTAATAAACTGCATGAACGGGGAATCAAAATTATAGGCACATCGGCAGACTCAATTGACATCTGCGAAGATAGGGAGCGGTTTGAAAAACTTCTTGAAGAACACGATATAAAACGCCCCGCCGGCTACACGGTAATGACAGAGGAGGAGGCGGTTGGATTCGCCGAAAAGTTAGGCTATCCCGTGCTTATTCGCCCCTCTTATGTGTTGGGCGGGCAGAACATGATTATCGCATTTTCGCCCGAAGACATCCGCGAATACATGGGAATAATACTGCGTACAAATCCCGATAACCCGATTTTAATCGACAAATACCTATCCGGATTGGAAATTGAAGTTGACGCAATGTGCGACGGAAAAGATGTACTCATTCCTGGAATAATGGAGCATATAGAGCGGACGGGGATTCATTCGGGCGACAGTATCGCAGTGTATCCCGCAGTGAACATTGACGAACAAACGGCGGAAAAGCTGTTTCAAATTACCGAAAAGCTCTGCAAATCTCTCAATGTCCGCGGGCTTATCAACATCCAGTATGTCTTGTATGAGGGCGATATTTACGTAATCGAGGTTAATCCGAGGGCATCGCGAACCGTGCCTTATATAAGCAAAGTAACGGGTATTCCTATGTGCGAGATTGCCACAAAGGTGAGCGTTGGTGAAAAACTGTCAGATTTAGGCTATTTAAGAGGGATTGCAAAAACTCCGCCTTACACAGCGGTAAAAGTCCCGGTATTTTCGTTTGAGAAGCTGGCGGGGCTTGACACACATTTAGGTCCGGAAATGAAATCTACCGGAGAGGTATTGGGAATCGGCAAAACATACGCCGAGGCACTATATAAGGGGCTTGTCGCCGCAGGTTGCAAAATGCAGAGCAATCAAGACAAACGAGCGGTCCTTATAACAGTCCGCGACAGCGACAAGGCGGAAATCTTTCCGGTCGCGGAAAAGTTGCGCGACTGCGGATTTGACATTTACGCTACAAACAAGACTGCGAAATTTTTAAACGAGAAAGGTCTATCAGTTCAAAAGGTTGAAAAAATACACGAGTGTTCGGCAAACAACACCGCAACACTGCTCGAAAGCGGGAAAATTAATTATATAATCTCAACATCCGAAAAAGGACGAGACCCGGCATTCGATGATGTTAAGATTCGGCGCAAAGCCTGCTCCCACGGGATTCCCTGCCTAACCTCAATTGATACGGCAAACGCGCTGGCAGACTGTTTGTTATCGGGCTTTAACGAAGATAATACAGAGCTTGTGGATATTAATACGCTGCAATAAGAAGGGTAAAAGATTGAGGGCAAAACTACAAAGAAAGGACAAGGGTAAAAGATTGAGAGCAAAACTACAAAGAAAGGACAAGGGTAAAAGTATGACTAAGTATATTTTTGTTAGTGGCGGGGTTGTTTCGGGGCTTGGGAAAGGGATTACAGCCGCATCACTTGGGAGGTTGCTTAAACAGCGGGGATTAAAAATCGCGGCACAAAAACTCGACCCGTACATGAATGTTGACCCGGGGACAATGAGTCCGTTTCAGCATGGTGAAGTATTTGTCACCGATGACGGCGCGGAGACTGACCTTGACTTGGGACACTATGAGCGGTTTATTGACGAAAACTTGACTAAATTAAGCAACCTTACCTCGGGGCAGGTTTACCGTAACGTATTAGAACGAGAAAGGGCGGGTGGCTATAACGGGGGGACTGTTCAGGTAATCCCCCATGTTACAGGTGAAATCAAGGATTTTATATACGCAAACGCCCAAAGCAGTAACGCCGATGTGCTAATTACCGAAATCGGCGGCACTACAGGCGATATTGAGAGTCAGCCTTTTTTGGAGGCGATTAGACAGGTTTACCTTGAAAAAGGCGCGGATAACTGCCTTTTCATCCACGTTACTCTTGTGCCGTATTTAAAATGTTCGGGCGAACATAAATCAAAACCTACTCAACACTCGGTCAAGGAATTGCGTGCAATGGGCATTTCGCCCAACATAATCGTAACGCGTACCGATGAGCCGTTAAGCCGCGGGATTGCAGAAAAAATCGCCCTTTTTTGCAATGTAAAGGGGGACTGTGTAATTGAAAATGTTACAGCGACTTCTTTGTATGAAGTGCCGCTGATTCTGCATAAAAACGCGTTAGATAAAGTTGTATGCCGCGAATTAAAAATAGATGCACCCGACCCGGATTTGAGCGAATGGCGGCAAATGATTAAAAGCATAACGGCACGCGAAAAACTGATTACCATTGCCATAGTCGGTAAATATGTTAAGCTTCGCGATGCATACCTTTCGGTAATTGAAAGCCTTAACCACGCCGGATTTGAATCGGGGGCAAAAATCGACATCAAATGGATTGATTCGGAAAGTATCACGGACGAAAATGCCGCGGAGCTTCTGGACGTAGCAGACGGCATGGTTATCCCGGGCGGATTCGGCGACAGGGGAATCGATGGAAAACTTGCTGCCTGCAAATACGCCCGTGAAAACAATCTGCCGTTTTTGGGAATCTGCCTCGGTATGCAAATTGCGGTGATTGAAT
>WRLX01000092.1 GCA_009777415.1 Oscillospiraceae bacterium | reverse complement strand
TTCGCCGTCGAGCAGGCTGCTTGAAGTCAACGGTATGGCGGAAAATTTTCCGCAAAGATTTAGTGATTCTTAAGTTAATCGACTATACATTGCCGTGAACGGTTTCGCCGTCAACAATGCTGTCCATGCCTACTATATATTTAAGGATTTCGAGAACGCAGAAGATAGTGGGGGCTTCGGCGGTTTTACCCTGTTCGCTGATTACGGCGGCACGCATTGCCTTATCTTTATCGGGATTATCGGTATCTGTCATGACATTGTTCATACCTACGATAAACTTCAAAAGCTCAAGCACGTCAAAAATATCGACTGTCATTTTGCCGTCGGTGATTGCGCCGCCTCTTACTGCGCCGAGTGCGAATTCGCCGTTAGGGTTGCAAGCGGAGCAGATAATGAGGTCACAATCGCATTCTTCATCGAGTTCTTGTTGACCGAGCCGCAATACAACGCCGTTTTCGCCGAGGATTTCGACTAAGACAAATGCATCATTGTCATCATTCCACGAAGCCGCGCCGACTAACAGCCAGTATCCCCTTCCCTCTGTTGAGCCGTTTTCCCAACCTAACTCGTTGAGGTCGATAGTAATGCTTTGCTGTTGGAGGTAGCAGAAGTCACGTTGTCCGGCGTTCCACGATATTCCGCCGCCGAAAGCGACAACCGACACACAGCCGCCGCAAGGCTCATCTTCGTCGGACTCGCAAGTGAAATCGGGAATATCATAAGTGAACCTTACCGCCCTCATAATTGCGGGGTTGATTGAGTTTGATTGCGGCGATACCGAGTCGCCCATTACATGACGTTGAGTAAACGCCCTACCGCCTCCGCCTGTGACTTCCAGGAAGAAGGTGGGGCAAGTGCAAGGTTTTTCGCCGCATTCGCACCAAGACGGAGTAACAGTTTCAACACACCAATCACATTTGAGCGGGTCGCCGCCCGGGTGACTGCAAAGAACATTGTCGCCGTATTTGAGGTAAAGCGCGTTAATGTTCGCGCTGCCTGAACTGAATGACGCTCCGCCGAATCCCTCAACAGTAAACGAGACTTCATAAAGCTTGCCGCTTACGTCAATATCGACATTGTCCCAAGCTTCAAAATGCGCAGTTACATCAACTTCTCCGCTCGTGCGTTTTTCATGGCGAACACTGAAAATCTGTAAAAAGTCCGTGTTCCCGTTAATTGACGGCTGATTAATCCTTTCGGAAGTGTAAATGTCATAAGTCCCGCCGTTTACCTCGACAGTGCCGTGGAAAGTACTGCCTTCACGTGCAACTCCGGGTGTCGGGCCGCCCGGTCGGTAGTTATCATGCCAGTTATCGACAATATACCACTCGACAAGCGGCTCTTCAAGCCATCCGTAAACACAGAGGTAAGAGGTATTATCGCTTTGGAAGCTTGCCGCATTGTACTTTACGGTAATATCGCCTATATCCTCATAGGTGTGAGTATTCCTCTCGAACTTCCTGCCCGAGCGGAACAGGCTGTTAAAGGTATTAGTCCATTGGCTTGTAAACGTGCCGTTTCGATTGACTGTCATTTCGACATCGCCCGCGCCGGAGTAATCCTGAGTCCAAACCTCGACATCCCACCCGTAAACTCTGCCGATAAAGTTTTGATTAAAAGTCCTGGACGGGACGGCATTTTCATAGTAGTATATCGGCGAATCGGTGAGATTTTGCCCTTGCTCTCCGAGGAAAACCACAGACAGAATATAAAAATTAATTGAATCATCGGCGGCTTCAAGTTTAAACACTGCACCGTCAGAAGTCAGCAGGTTTTCATCGCCCTTGTATTCGACAGTCACCGTTTTTCCTGGTTCAAACGACATCTCATGCGCCGTTGACCAGTCGCCTATTGAGGCATCAAGCTTAATATCGCCCAATCCGGCATTAGGTGCGGGAACTATTTCCAACTCATAGCCGTAAACTCCTTCAGAGTGATTATCATGGTAATGATTGCTCCAAAGATAGTACAAACCGCGGACGATGAAGTCCCCATTTTCCATTCCCGCAAAGTACCACCCTCGGTCATCATCGCTCCCGTCAGAGTTGAGAATATTTCCGCCGAGCCCCCTCACGATTCCCGCCGTGATTGCCGGGTGTTGTACAGTGTGAGGTGCGGGGCGGGTGATAATGCCGAAGTCCGAGCCATTGTCCCACCAAATTGCGACCATTCCCCTTTCGCGTGCGGCAGTGACGTAATCGTCGGCATGGCGAGCCCTGTCACTTGCGGGACTTGAACGCGATACCGAACCCCATTCGCCGAGTATAACGGGAACGCCTAATTCATCTGCGCGGACTTTAACACGGTCAAGGTCGCTCCTTATAGCAGTAACACCACCGTAAGTGCCGTTGCCGTCATGCGCCCAGTTAAACGGCGAATAGGTGTGAACCGACAATATGATTTTGTTTACGTCGGGGTTGAAAAACTCATCTTCGGGGACTTCAAATTCGTTTAACGCCGTATTTGCAGCACCCGCCGCGTAGGTCGGAACCATAAGGACTCTGTAGCGGTTGTTTCCGCCGCCGGCTCTCACTGTAGAAACAAAGACTTGATTAAGATAGTTGAGGTTTTTCAAGTATTCAACAGGTGTCCCCGCGCCGTAATTCCATTCAACATCCCCGCCTTCGCCTTTGACGCGCGGCTCGTTGAGTCCCTCAAAAATGAGTTTTTCGTCATAGTCGTTGTTAAACGCCGCGGAAATCTGCATCCAGATTCTGAGAACAAACCAAGCTGATTCCTCAATGGTTGAATCGTGCAGTGAAAATGCCGCCTCATCGTGGTGGGTATTGAGGACTACGAACATATCTTCTTCAATCGCCCAGTCAACGACCTGCTTAACCCGCTCCATCCAGTCTTCACGGATTGCCCAATCGTTTTCACGCTCGGCAACTTTGTGCCATGTCACGGGGATTCTTATTGTGTCAAATCCCGCTGCTTTTACAGCCTTGATAAGTGTTTGCGTAGTTGCCTGCTGTAGCTTTTCCGCACCCGAACCCGGAAGCCACATTGTTTCTATAGCTTCAACAGTGGGGTCATCGCCAAGCCATTCCGGGATTCCCGTAGGGCCGCTGTATGCATCAAAAGTGTTGCCGAGATTCCAACCTGTTCCCATTTGCGCAACTAATTCATGGGCGGACAAGTCGGGCGAAATTGTGGGTGCATCTACAAGGTCGAAAACATGATAGTTGCTCAACTGCGGAACAGCTTTGTATACCTCATGTGTGCCGACCGGGACTAATATTGTCAAATCGGGGCTGTTATTGCCGAAAACTCCTTCACTGCTTAAATACGGGGGTGTTCTGCCCCTAAAATTCACCGTCGACAAATTTGTGCAACCCCAAAACGCATCTGCGCCGATAGAGGTAACACCGCTCCCTATTGTTACAGAGGTTAGGTTTGTGCATTCATAGAACGCATCGTTCCTTATCCAAATAACACTGTCGGGTATTATTACCTTGGTTATGCTTTCATTGCCCTCAAATGCAGAATAAACGATTTCCGTTACACCATCGGGAATTTCTACATCGCCCCCCGAACCGGTGTACCCGATGAGGACACCATCCTCAATCAAAAAATCGTCATCGGCAATAACCGACATAAACGGTATCGCCGTAAGTATGACCGCCGCCGCGACAATCAGGGATAGAATACGCTTTTTCATTTTCTTTACCTTCACTTTCAAAATTTATTTGTAAAATTAATTTGATTATATCACACTAAAGCATAAATGTCAAGTAATAATTTTGCTTATAATTCATATATTGTATGGACAAGGCCGTACAAGCGGTCTGATAATGGAAATACCGGAAAGGACACGGGCAAAAATACAATGAATAATTCAAAATCAACTGTAATCGGGCTTTCAAGCGAGCAAGCTCAAAAAAAACTTAATTCGGACGGTGAAAATCGTCTTGCGGTATCCAAAGCGATAAACCCTGCGGGAATTTTTGCGGGTCAGTTTAAGGATGCAATGGTAATCATACTCTTGATTGCGACCGCCGTATCGGTTACAATGGGTGAGTACTTAGATGCGGCGGCGATTATCACAGTGGTAATCCTAAATGCCATTCTCGGCTTTATCCAGGAATACCGCGCTGAAAAAACACTTGAGGCACTAAAAAAACTGTCCGCCCCGAGTGCGTTGGTGTACCGTGACGGGAGCATTGTACAGTTAGACGCGGTTAAATTAGTTCGCGGGGACGTAGTGCGGCTTGAAGCGGGCGGGAGAATCCCTGCCGACTGCCGCTTATTAAACGTGATGACACTTGAGTGTGATGAGGCGTTGCTGACGGGGGAAAGCCTGCCCATTGCCAAAAGAAACGGCGATTCCTGTTTTATGGGGACAACTGTCGTTCGGGGACACGCACTTGCAGAAGTCATTGAAACGGGGCAAGCGACCCAAATGGGGTTAATTTCGGGAATGTTGTCGGATGTAGGCGAAGAAAGAACCCCTCTCCAAAAAAAGTTAGGCGAATTGGGGAGAATAATCGGTCTGATTTGCATAGCAGTCTGCCTTGTCGTGAGTGTTCTCGGAATAGTACGCGGTTATGATGTGTTCGAGATGATGCTGACGGGAATCTCGCTTGCGGTTGCGGCTATTCCGGAGGGGTTGCCCGCTGTGGTAACTATTTCCCTCGCACTCGCCGTCCGCCGTATTTACAAGCAAAAGGCGTTGGTAAACAAGCTTCACTCGGTCGAAACATTAGGCTGTGCCAATGTTATATGCACCGATAAAACGGGAACTCTTACTCTTAATAAAATGAGAGTTACCAAGCAGTGGACAATTAACGGCGGACAGGGGTCAGGTGAATTGCTCCTGAAATGCGGGGCATTGTGCAACAACGCAATTAAACAGCCCGATGGGACTTACTTGGGAGACCCGACCGAAATCGCGCTGATGGAGGCGGCAGTGAGCGGCGGAATCGGCATAGGCGGCTATAAGCGTGTTGACGAGATTCCCTTTGACAGTTCCGCCGCGTTTATGCAGGTGACAGTCAGCGGCGGTCAAGGCAATGCCGATTGGATTAAGGGCAGCCTTGAGGTTATTTTGCCTAAGTGCGGCGGATTAAGCGCGTCACAACTGCGGAATATTCATGCGGCATCGGATTCCATGACTAAAAATGCGTTGCGTTCGCTTGCGTTCGCTTACAAGAAGTCCGGGGATGCTCATTTCACATTTATAGGAATACAAGGTATGTCCGACCCGTTGCGTCCCGAAATAAAAAAAGCGGTTGCAAAATGCAAAAAGGCGGGAATAACTGTGGTAATGCTTACAGGTGACCACAGGAACACTGCCGTTGAAATCGCGAGGCAGGCGGGTATTTCATCGAGCAGCAAAGACGGCGAATCGGCGGACAACTGTATTACGGGTAAACAACTTTCGCAAATGAGCGATGTTCAGCTCGCCGAAGCGGTTAAGACTGCACGGGTGTTTGCGCGAGTTTCGCCCGGAGATAAGCTCAGAATAGTCAGGGCGTTTAAGGCGAACGGCGATATTGTGGCAATGACGGGCGATGGGGTAAACGATGCTCCGGCGGTTAAAGAGGCGGCAATCGGCGTTTCAATGGGAATCCAAGGCACGGATGTCACTAAAGAAGCGGCACAGCTAATACTTCTTGACGATAACTTTGCCACTTTAGTCTCGGCAGTAGAGCAAGGGAGGACTGTTTACAACAATATCCGTAAATCCATGCGCTATATGCTGTCGAGCAATATCGGCGAGGTCTTGACAATGCTGTTGGCAATGCTTCTCGGAATGCCTGTCGTGTTGATTCCAATCCAAATTCTGCTGATTAATCTTGTTACCGACGGTCTTCCCGCAATCGCGCTTTCAATGGAACCCGCAACCGATAACATTATGAGCCTTAAACCCCGGAAAAGCAACGAAAGCATATTCGCGGGGGGAATGTTCAGCAGCATAATACGGCGCGGGCTTGCAATCGGGGTTTGCACACTTGCGGCATTTTGGCTTGTATTGGGGAGCTTTGATGTTACAGCCGCGCGAACAGCGGCAATGGCGACACTTGGGCTGTCACAGTTAATCTTTGTATTTGAATGTAAGGACAAAGGGAAAGGAATCTTCAACGCAGATTATCGCAACAACCCTCATCTTATATTGGCTGTTTTGGCTTCCGCCGCGATTATTTTCCTGTGCCTGTTAAGCAATGTCGTGTCGCCTGTGCTTCAAACAGTCCCATTAGACAAAAACAGCATTATAATAGTACTTGCGTTTGCGGCAGGTCTGCCTGTTGTGAGAGGATTGCTGAAGCTTGTGAAATAATACCAGAAAATTTTCAAAAAAATTCCAAAAAACTATTGACAACACCCGAAAATCCATGTTATACTATAACTACACCATTATAAAACCCTCGCATATAATGGTAGTAACTTACAATTTATATGTCGCAAAGACGACAGGAAAGGAACTGATTATGAAAAGGCTAACTGCGATTATCTGCATAGTTGCGATGCTATGCGCG
>WRLX01000091.1 GCA_009777415.1 Oscillospiraceae bacterium | reverse complement strand
ATTTTCCGCCATACTGCGTTGAATTTTGCTTAAATATCAGCGGATATTCGCACAAAATCCGCCTTGTCTGACGAAAAATTTTCACGCAAATCTTCAAGCACTTCTTAAGTTAAACGACTATATCTGTTGACCAAGTCTATTCGGATTTTATATATTTTCCGGCAGTCAAAACGACTTCGGCGTAAATCGATGCAATTACGGAGTATAATTGCGGGGGGACTTTTTCGCCCGAATTAAGCATTACCAACAAAGCCGCGGCAGAATCATCACGATAGACGGGGACTCCGTTTTCGTCTGCAATATTGACAATTTTTTGAGCTAAGTGACCTAATCCCGCCGCAACGACAACCGGTGCGTAGTTCAAATCCGGATTATATTTTAAGGCAACCGCCGCCTTCTGCCCATACTGTGCCTTTTTAGTTTCAGCCATAATTTTACACCTTTCCTCCCCAACACCAATGAGCCATTAAAGTGCGTTTTCCGCACAACCACAGATTAATTTTCAAACTTTTACACCTTTCCTCCCCAACACCAATGAGCCATTAAAGTGCGTTTTCCGCACAACCACAGATTAATTTTCAAACTTTTACACATGCCCTTTCTGCACAAATGTGCCATAAAAATTCGTTTTCCCATTTACGTAAATTTATTTTCAAACTTTTACCCATGCCCTTTCCGCGCTCCCTAAACGGTAATATCCAATCCCTGTCTTTTCTCGACAATTCGAGGGAATATTTGTGTTAAATCGTGAGGTTCGCGCAATACGCCCGTCTGAAAATCTTTTACCGAGTAATCGGTCGATGCTATAATCCGATTGATTTTTCCTTTAAGCTCATTCATTTCACAAGTGAAACTTTCGGGGTGGAGTACTGCTAAACTCACTTCGGTATCAGTTGCGTACAAATCTGTTTCAAATCTGCCCACCGATTCGATTTCAAAGGTCAAGAACAAGTGGTGATTTTTTTTGGAATTATCGCCGCCGCCCGCACTTTTCCTCTTCTCTTCATTATCCACCCACAATTCCCCAAATGCCTTAGCTCCGCCGATTTGAAGCGGGATAATAAAATGTGACAACGGAGTGTACACGCCGGGTGCATTGATTAAGCTTTGCAGTAAATTCGACGCATTATAGCTGTCTAAGGTTTTAAGCGCGTTATGATTTATATTCTTCTCAATAAAAGAGGTCAGCTCCTCAAGTGCCGACGAAGCAGGCAAGTCTGCTTTGTTTTCGGCAGTCAATCCCGTTTTGTTTTCAACTTCAGCCGTCATATGCGCCGAGTTAGCGTGTGCTTGCTCTTGTACTTGCGGTTGCTGTTCTTGCAGCAGTGTTTGCTCTTGTCCCTGTACTTGCGGTTGTGTTTGGGATTGCTGTGACTGTGTTTGCTCTTGTCCCTGTATTTGAGGTTGTTGTTCTTGTGGTTGTGTTTGTGGTTGTTCTTGCCCCTGCACTTGCGGTTGTGCTTGGGACTGTTGCGACTGCTGAGGTTGCTGTGGTTGTTGTTCTTGAGGCTGTAATTGCTGTTGAGCCGATGGTTGTTTATCCGGGGGGAGTTCACCTTTTTCCGCCATACCCGACACAGTCTCCGATAGCATTTCAAACAGGATTTGCCTTTCGGGAACGTCGGGCAGTTGCATTAATATATCGTTAAGATAATTTACCAGCGCGGTAATATTGTCAATTTTCACCAAGTCGGATTGAAGCGCGGAATACAAAACGGGGTCTATAACAGCGTTCCCGCTTTCGTTGACGGTTGGTTCAATCAAGTTAGCCAAG
Organism: Oscillospiraceae bacterium; assembly: GCA_009777415.1. Classification (GTDB taxonomy): domain Bacteria; phylum Bacillota; class Clostridia; order Oscillospirales; family Ruminococcaceae; genus Ruminiclostridium_E. Next base: position 4,721 of record WRLX01000091.1, on the reverse strand, counting down.
ATTGCGCCGACTGCGTTCATTCCCGAAAGTCTGCCCAATAAAAATCCGCGCAAACCGTCTGCCAGTGCATCGCGCGACATTGTTGGCGGCGGAAATTCGCCCCCCTGCTGTATTTTTTCACCGTAAAGTGTTGGAAACAGCCCTTTGTCGGAAATAGGGGGTTGATTTATATTTGAATCTGTGTTATTATTAACCTGATGAGATGTTTGAGCGGATTGTGCTTGCGCTTGCTGCGGTGATTGCGGCAGTTGAGGTGATTCCGTCTGTGCTTGAGCGGGTTGAGGTTGAGCGGAGGGTTGCGACTTAAACAAAACTGCGTTCAAAAACTCGTCAAATGCGGCAATAAACGCCCCCTTTTGCGAATGAGGGACATGGGTCAGCATATGAGAAAAAGTGTCCTTTATCATATAGTCGTTGGTGTTATATCTCGACAGATTGTGTATTATAAGCGGTATGAGGATTTGCGTTTTCTCGTTATTGAGAAGACTTTCCGAAACATTATAGAGCAGTTTTACCGTCTCGCCCTTTAAAAGCTCAAAATTCTCCCGCGCTTGAATCCCGCCCCATGCTTTTGCCAACGCACCCAATTTTTCGGAAAGAGGTGGAGAAGGCGAAAAATAAGTTGACAGAAATTTCAAATTAGCAGACAAAGCATTGAGAATCTCATCGCGGTTAAATGTAAAATTTACCGCTTTTAAGAAGTTCGCAATTGCTGTTAATTTATCGCTACTTTCCGGGAGTTGATACCCGCTTAAATCCGGGTTAAATGCGTTAAAAGCCGTCTCCCTGCCCCCCGCAAGTTCTCGCAACAGGTCGAAAAGCTTATTCCCCGAAAACATTGTCGTCTGCTCTTCTTGATTAAGCATTTCGCCTACTAACTCGCTGACTTGCAGATAGATTGACTTTGAAAGCCCCTCGAGTTCGCCGTGAAGCTCGGTGTAGCCGTTTGCCTGAGCAGTTGCGAGAAGCTCGGTGCTGATTAGCTGTTTGAGCGTTTCGACAGCCATTGTCGGGTCTTTCGGCGTTTTCACCATCAATTGCGGCAGGTCGGTTCGATTCGGGATAAGCTGTTGTTGCGGCTTCCCGCTTTGCCGCTCGTTCGCATCCGAAACGGCATTCGGCTTAGTCAACTGGATTATTTCAAATTGCTCACTGCCGGGTCGAGTTTGATTATTGCTCAGAGAAGAGTGGTAGCCTTTTCCTTGAAAAGGATTGGTAATTTGTGGTATAACAGGCATATAAAAGCACTCCATTTAATATTTAATCATATAATAACACAAAAACAAAAAATAAGCAATTATTTTATTAAAATTTTATATACTTTTACTTTTTTATATGTTATAATAGAAAAAAGTAGTTATATTATCTAATGAAAGGACGGAATTAAAGAAATGTCAAAGATTGAACCGGGAATGGAAGCCATGCTCGATGCATACCTGTTTGAGAGCGCGACGCTTCTTGAGCAGTTGGATGAAATTCTGTTAAGAACAGAACAAGCGGGGACTTTTACGGAAGAAGACATTAACGAGATTTTCCGTATAATGCACACGGTGAAAGGCTCATCGGCAATGATGGGGTTTGAAAGCCTTCAGCAATTGTCGCACAAAGGGGAGGATATGTTTTTCCTTATCAGGGAGAACAAAATCCAAGACACCTCATTTGTGTACGACCTTGTTTTCCGTATGTCGGATTTGTTTAAGGCAGAAATTGACTTGATTCAATCGGATGGAGACTATGAACCGACCGATTTTTCCGACATAATAAGGGAGCTTGAGCACGGTGCGGCTATACTTTCAGGTAAAGCCTCTGCCCCCGCTGTATCGGCGGCGGGCAATCCCGTTGGCGCAAGTGCCGAACACACGTCCGGCGCGGGCGTTGCCGCTTTGGGGTGCATTGCTGTCAGAATCCTGTTTGAACACGGGATAGAAATGGAAAATTTACGGGCGTTTCTTTTACTTAATAAAATTCGGGAGGAAACAGAGGTAATCGACTTCTTCCCCGAAAATGTAGATACCGACCCGTCAACCTCCGCTTTTATTGCCGAAAACGGTTTTACCGTGACTTTCAGGGCAGAGGACAGAGAAGCTGTGCAAAAAACTCTCGAAACCGCGCTTAACATTGAATCGTTGGAGTTTATTGATGAAGCTCCGCAGGCGAATGACGAAACTCCGGTGTCGTCTGCCGATGCTTTCCCGGCTGAAGTTGAAAAGGTGAGTGCGGTTGAAGCGGTTAAAACTTCCGAGCCTGTTAAGCAGACTTCCGCTCCTGCCCCGGTTGCCGCCAATAACGCTTTCGGCGCGGCGTCAGGTGTTCACGGCGGTGGGAAGCAGAGCATTATCAGTGTCAATTTGGCAAAACTTGACCAATTGCACGATATAGTAGGCGAGATTATCACGACTGAGTCGATGGTTATTTCCAACCCCGAGTTAGAGGGGCTTCAATTGGAAAGTTTTCACAAGGCGGCACGCGAGTTGCGCAAGTTGACCGATGAGTTGCAGGATACTGTTATGTCAATCAGAATGGTGCCGCTTTCGGGCCCGTTCTCCAAGATGAACCGCATAGTCCGCGACATGAAAAAAGCTCTCGACAAGGATGTTGACCTTATTATAGAGGGGGAAACTACCGAGGTTGACAAGTCAATTGTCGATAACCTCAATGACCCGCTTATGCATCTTGTGCGAAATTGCATGGACCACGGAATCGAAACCGATGTCGAGGACAGAATCAAAAACGGGAAGAATCCCAAAGCTTATATCAAGCTGTCTGCCGTTAATGCGTCGGGTGAGGTTATTATAACTATCAGCGACGACGGAAAGGGTATTGACCCCGAAAAAGTCCTCGATAAAGCCGAGCGGATGGGGCTTTTGATGAAGTCGAGAAGCGATTATTCCGATAAAGAAGCGCAGAGCTTGATTCTTATGCCGGGATTCTCGACTAATGAAGAAGTCACCGAGTATTCCGGGCGGGGAGTCGGCATGGACGTTGTGAAGCAGAATATCGAAAAATGCGGCGGAACAATAACGGTGGAAAGCAAATTGGGCAAAGGCACATCGTTTATTATAAAAATCCCGCTTACCCTCGCTATAATTGAGGGAATGGAAATAGAAGTCGGCGGGACGATATTTACGATTCCCATTTCCATGATTAAACAGAGCTTTAAAGTGACAAGCGACCAAATTGTCCGCGACACTCAAAGGGGCGAAATGATTATGATACGCGGCGCGTGTTACCCGATTATGCGTCTGCATGAGCGGTTTAACATCCCGTCCGAAGTCACCGATTTTGAAGACGGTATACTCCTTTTAGTCGAAACCGAAAATAAGAGCGTCTGTCTCTTCTCGGATAAGCTGATAGGCGAACAACAGGTCGTTGTAAAACCTTTCCCACCTTATTTCAGCAGATATAATATAAAAGCGGCGGGTCTCTCGGGCTGTACTATTATGGGAGACGGAAGCATCGCGCTTATTATTGATGTGGCTAATTTGATTGAGAATTAGGGGTGTGGTAAATTATGGGGTGTAAAAAACTTAAAACAACCGTGACGATGTTGTTGGTAGTTTCTTTTGTGTTTGGGTTGACGGCTATGTCGGTAACTGCGCATCTAACCCCGACAACCTTTAACGTAAATGTGTCATCTATTGCTGCAGGGGGGACATTCACAGATGTGACAATAAATCTAAAGCGCGGAGACCGTATAGGCGTTAATTTGACGTTTACGCCACTGGCAACTTTACCTGGTGTGCCGCGTTCTGTTGAGTTCGGATATGTTAATGCAAACGGGATGTTCACATCTTTTCCGCTTTCAATGGGAAATAACGGCGGCTCTATCAACAGCAGTACCGTGCTTTCTGCAATTCCGCAAAATGGCATATATCGATTTCGCATAAGAAATACCAACCTCGGTGTCCCTGTAAGGGTAAGCGGCTCGTACACCGTCAACTACGCAACTACACCAAACCCTTGCCCTTGTGGCGGAATTTTCCAGTCTGCGGTTGGGTATGACATATTCAACATCTGGCTTAGGGTCGAGGACAGCGCGTTAAACAGTGTACTGACAATGGATGTTTATCAGCAGGCTATCGGTCCAAATGGCTGGAATCAACGGAGTAACAATGTTCGTATTTCGAGGGTGTCACAAAGTGTTGCCAATGAATCGGCTTCGGGTCACACCCGTGTTGCGGGAGCAAATTTCATCGGAGGTAACTTCCCTCTTAGAGCATATGGTCAGGTATTAATTTATAATGCCACGGGTGTTCTTCTTCAGTCGAACACAGCTAACGCTAATTCTTTTTGGGGGCGTTCGGAGCTTTATATGAATCGTGACGTGACTGCTTATGGTGGCATCCCCAGTGCTACTCTTAGGAGAGAACGGGCGGTGAACGTTTTCCTCCATGAAGTGGGTCATGTTTTAAAGTTAGCTCACCCGGGTTATGATTATACACAGTACACTCACCCGCCGACTCATGGTTATAACGATGGCGGTCTGTTGGGCGGATGGTTTCCGATTTCGGTAATGAACCAAGGATTGCGCGACATAAATACGCCTCATCTGCCTATATCCGTCACGAATCACGATACAACTTCATTAAGAGCGAAATGGGGGAATTGACAATGAAAAAAATAATTATTTGCGCTTTGGTGTTTGTACTGTTTTTAACAGCTTGTTCGAATTCGGGATTCCCTGAAAATTCAAGTGAGCATTCAAGTGAAACCGAATTTTC
>WRLX01000090.1 GCA_009777415.1 Oscillospiraceae bacterium | reverse complement strand
CTCCAAAACCGACTCCACGACCGGAAAAATGGCGGAACAAGACGAGCGTACTTATGACGAAATGGAGCGTGATGTTCTCGCCTTGAACAGTCAAATTGAACGCAACGAGCGTCTCAATATCATGCAAACTCGGCTTGCACAAAACACGACAAAACCGCTCTACAATAAGCCTTCACAGCGTTCTATGCTTTGTGATGAAACTACAAATTCGTTTTGGAATTTCATTCGCAGACGTGGAATTTCCAACGATTTGTCCGAGAAAATCAACAGTTCTGGCGGGTATTTAGTGCCAGAAGAATTCGCCGATGAGTTGGTGCAACATTTGTGCGAACACAACGTGTTTCGTGAGATTGCGAAGTCCGTTTCGACCGAGAGCAGTAGCCTTAAAATCCCTGTCGCAGACACGGGAGGGGCGGTCAACTGGATTGGCGAGGCGACCCCGATTCCCGACACCGATTTGACATTCAGTCAGGTGGTTTTGAAACCGTACAAATTGGGCGGTTTGCTGAAAGCCTCGTCTGAATTGTTGGAGGATTCTGCGTTCCCATTAGAGCAGTATATCGCCGAGAGATTCGCACAATTAATCGGTGCTGAAGAAGAGCGCACATTTTGTGTGGGCGATGGTGTCGACAAACCGACAGGCTTATTCACGACAAAAGGCGGGGCTGAAATCGGCACTACGACCGCAAATTCGGCGATTAGTTTCGACAATGTAATCGACTTAATGCACAGCGTGAAGAAGTCATATCGTGGGAAATCCGTGTTTGTTACGAACGACTCGACAATCCGTGAATTACGCAAAATCAAGGACGGAAATGGGCAGTATATTTGGCAACCCGCCGTCAAGGACGGAACGCCCGATTTGCTTGTCGGTAAGCCGATTTACACGTCTCCGTTTGTCCCCGAAATTGCCTCGGGAGCGTTGGTTATGGCATTCGGCGATTTCAACTATTTTTGGATTGCAGACCGCCGTGAAATGCGATTCCAGATGATGCGTGAAAAGTACATGGAGACCGACCAAGTCGGGTTTCACGTAACGCAACGTGTGGACGGAAAATTGGTACTCCCCGCTGCGGTGAAGTTGATGAGAATCGGCTGATTATTATTGTAGCATAAAATTCTGAAAATTACAACAGTTTTGAAAATATTTTTCGAGGCTGTTGTTTTTTTTGCGGGCTAAGTCAGAGTTAGGGCGTGGTTGGCGATGCGGGGGTTTGTGAGGGCAAACTGTGTTTATATTGTGTTCCTTTGGATTTCCCTAATTCGCATAAATTGGAGTTGACTTTCCCCGCTTTCTATGGTATAATGAGGGTATCGGATGGTTTGGGCTTTTTCCCTTTGTTTTTAAGAAGGTTTATCTTATGGCTCATCACAGTCGAGATTTTACCGCCCTCGATGTCCTTGACCATTTTCTTGAAACTTGATCTCTCGAAAGTCGTACCCGAGACCCCATCATCGATGTACTCGGAATAAACTGCCAATCGGTTGTCCTTGGCGAATTTTTGCAGAATCAACCGTTGTGTCTGAATACTGTTAGATTCGGAGTCGCCCCCGTCATCACGGCTAAGTCTAAGGTACAAAGCCGCCATGTTTTGCCGTTTCATTTTACTCTCCTTCCCTTCGCTAAACGGCTTGCTTGTATTGCCCTTTCATTGTACCATGAAAGATCGAAAAGCCACTTATTTGCGAATATAATTATTTCCCAAATTCCCGACCGAGAGCGGCTTTGGCGACTTCTAAGTATGTTTTTGACGTGTCGTAGTGAGCAACCACTTCGACCATCCTGTTCCTAAATTCTATGTATTTAACCTCATCTTTTTTAACGTCCGAATTTGCCAATTCAGACATAATAACTCACTCCCTTATTGTATTTATTCTCACCTGCAAATCCGCAATCACTCTCGCATTTTCATCTGCCGTCCGAATAACAGGCAGTTCTTGTTTTGCCTCAACTTTCGCCGAAACAAACCCCTCAATAACATCCACTTTTTGATTAGGGTCGATGATTTCATGACTTTCCATCAAAATTCACCCCCTCCATAAACGAATCCCACAAAGCATCGTACAAAGCCGCATTTTCGCCGTCTAAGACCTCATCATAATCAGCGAGAATTTCACGCATTAGCTCAAGGTGCGACGTGTAAGTCCCGCCCTCAATCTCGGCGATTTCATTGAACAACTTTTCACGCTCGGACAGATATTCTTTCATAAATCCGTCACGAATAGTAAACCCGCAATCCTTGTCTGTAAGCGGATTCCCGTCATTGTCTAAAACCGCATATTCCTGCAATAGAGCGAGTTCGCTCTCGTGAAAAGACAGACACGCTCCCGAGGCTAAAGCGAGAAACTTTGACCTCGCACGACTCTTTTCACCACGCAATTTCAGTCCGTTCAAAAACGGAATTAATGTAGGCAAATATTTATTTTGCAGTTTAATTTTCATACAAAAATCCTCTCAAAAAGTTATGTTAAACCCGTGGGCATGACCGTCAAACCAGTACCAGAATATGATGACGTTGTGCCTGTTGCAGTCACGACCCACCCGCTGTTTAAGCGGGTAATCAGCTGATTTACACGAGTAATTAATTCGCTGATTCGTGTCGTGATTGTCGTGCAAGACGAAAAAACATTATTCGTAACAAAATACAAATGGTCAGTGCCGATGACGATTCACGCCCTGCCTGTAGTTCCGCTCCAACAGGGAAAAGTCCCGATTGTCGTGCCTCCAGAAGTCAGCGAAACGTCCGTCAAACGCACACTGCGACTGCCTGTCGTGTTGAACAAATGATTATGAGTCCACAGAGCCGCACCGAGGTGAATTCCCGCTTGCCCAGCCTCGAATTTTCCCTGCGGGTCGAGAATTAAAGTGGACGTATATGTACCACTACTTCCAGTCCGATATCCCCACAAAATGAAGTCACCAGTGCCGTTTAAGTAGGTTGTAAGCCCGACAATATTCGGGTCGGAGGCTTTGAACGACTGCCCCATCAAACCCACATAACGACTGCTTTTGTAAGAACCTGACCCGTTGCCAAAAACAAGTTTTCGAACGGGTACCCCAGAACCTTGCAACGCTTGTATTCGGCGTTATAGAAGAATTGTCCGTCCGAATTAATCCGCCCTTGGAGTTCGTTTCCGTTGTACCACTCAATTTGTGACGGCGAAATTCTAATGCTATTTGTCCACCCCTCAAGCCCGACTTGAATGGCATTTGCGGCGAGTTTATCAGCGGTAATCGAACCCGCTCCAATCCGTGCCGCAGACGGTGTGACCGAGATATTCCTCTCGTGCGAGAATTTTCGCCACCATTCCCTTGCCCCAATATGTCATTTTTCCCTTGTTGTTAATGCCATTTTTCTTTTGAATGGTACTATTTGCAATCATCGCATTTGTGATATAACCGTCCGAAATTGTCAGCTTATTTGACGTAATCGAACCCGCTCCAATACGAGCCGCAGACAGCGTTCCAGTAGTCATTTTTCCCGCATCGAGATTGGCAATTTTAGCGTTTGTAATCGCCGCATTTGCAATCATCGCAGTGCCTATAATCCCGCTGTCAATCGTGGTTTATCCCGTTATGTGAACCTTATTTCCGCAATCAAAATGCCCTCGGTCGAGATGTTAATTTGGTTAATAACATCGCCTTTTGCAACCCGCAAATTAATCAAATCCGTCTGCTGTAAAATCGCAGAATAAACGCTGTTTCTGTAATCGGCACGAGAATTAGCCGCATAAAAGTTGCCTTTGTAATCGGTCGGTGGAATTGTTGTCGAAACAGAAACCCTCATCTTAATTGCATTTTGCGGGACGGTGACTGCGTTTGAGGATGTTTCGGTTGACAAATATTCGACTAATTTTTCACTCGCAGAATTCGGGTTTAACGTGAAAGGCGAGGTCGATGCGTTGTAAACTCCCGCCCACGCTCCCTGCTTGATTGCGAAAAATGCAATGTGAACATTACCGCTTGTAATGCCGTTTCGCTGGCTTTCGGTCAACTCCCATTCGTGGATTATATTTGCACCACTTTCGGTAATCATTCCGATTTGTGACCACTCGCCATTCGAGAGCAAAAATACAGCATTATCCGACACGTCTTTCCGTCCGAGCCAGTGGATGACTTTCGGGACAGCCCGCCCAGAGAGCGGAATTCGGTACACAATCAGCAAGTCACCTTGTCCAGTATACGAGTTCAAAATCACGCTTTCGGTGATGTTCGCATTCTCGAAATTACGTGCGTTCAAATCGGGAATTATGCTCGCATAAGTTGGGTACTTTCCTGTCGAATACCACTCCGACATTTGCCGTGGAATCGGGACAAAATCGATGTATGTCGAGGCACGAAAATAGTGATAACTCGTCGTCAGCGGGCTTTCGCCATCGGGGAATTGTGCGATGTAATTTTCGCCTACATTAACATCGATATACCCGCTCCGCAAATGTGCCTTGGAATCAGTCTCAGAGCCGTTTTCGATGTTGCCTTGAAACCATTCTTTTACGATAAATTGAACGCCGATTTTGACTATTGCATCGACCGCCGTGTCGAACGCAATATTCGCCGTGAGCAGTGCGACAACCGACTCCGCTTTGGCTTCATCAGCGGCTTTGGTGGCTTTTTCACCCGCCTCGACTGCCTCCTCGGATTTCTCAACCGCCACGTCCACGAGTTCCTTCGCCTCTTCGAGTTCGAGCCGCATTTCCTCTTGCGTTAAGTCCGTTGAAAGCGGAAACCACTGCGTAATTTCGTCACGAGTTTCATAAATCCAAATCTCGGTTTTTTCGCCATTTTCCTTGAACCACAAATCGCCTATTCGTGGGATTTCGGGAGTCACGTCACCGTAATAATTCGTGTTCTTTCCATTGGCTGATTTCAGTGCTAAATTCGCCGAGTCTTGTGCTTGATTTACGTCAGTTTCGATGCGTTTTAGTGAGCGTGAAATGTCCGTGAATTTCGGTGTAAAATTTCCGAGCGTTATTGTAATATATGCTCCCGTCAGCGGATTATACCGATATCCGACCATTCGAGCCGAAATGTCAAGACCATCCTCCTCGTGTATTACCCGCACAACATCTCCCATTGAAATGCTTTCCAAGACCGCAAAATCTCTGTATTCTTCCACATTTTGGAGTGGTGCGAATTCGATATTATATGTCGCATTCGGACGGTCGATGTGGTTTTCGCTGTACTCTTTTTGTGCGAGATTTCGGAGCATATTGTGGGCATCGAAAACATTACTAAAATCTTCAGCTTTGACATTTTCGTATTTTATTACACGGATTCTCGGTGTGAGATAGTTGCCGATTAACGGTGAGTCAACGTACTTTTCGGGAATGAATAATCCATCAAATCCCTGCGGCATAATCCGGGTAACAACCGTGCCGAAATCCACATTTGAACGGTAACCAGTGAGGTTTTTCTTGTCATGAATACTGACCCCGTTATCGCTCCCGACAACGCTCTGCATTGAAATATGAAATCGGTCACGGATGATTTCCCCACCCCACCGACTTCTGAAACTATTCACAACGTCCGAGTCTAATAATACTTCTGCGATATTTTTACGCACAACTGCATCTCGCTCCCGAGGACTTTGAACGACTGGTTGATTTCACGGAGAGCCGCTTTGAAGTCACGTTCACCCTCGATGCCGATGCGTAATCCGAAGTCTGACATTTGTGCGGTTCTCCCTTTTCTAAAGATTTGTTAAAGAATTTTGCGGAAAGTGTTGACTTTTGATGGATTTTGTGGTAAGATTAAAGTGTTAATTGTAGAAGGGGAAGAAAAGCAATGCGAATTCATAAATCAATAGTCTTAATTACATTACCTTTAATGATTATTAGTTTAGTTATTGGCTTTTTAATCGAAAGTGATGTAATAATCAATGAGTATAAAAATTTTTTAGTCAACATATGCATTGGTGTTTTTGCAAGTGCAATATTATCTATGTTTATTTCTGTCAAATCATATTTGGTAGAGAAAAGAAATTATTATATTACTGCATTTACAACAGCAAGAGATTTAATATGTGATTCAATATCATTGATTGAGCAAACTTCACAGAAAAATGAAAAATTTCCTTATATCGACATCCTTAAAACTATCGAAAAAAATTACTTTTTATTAAGAATGTCTGTCTGGAATTTTTGCGAATTTTTTAAGAGAAATCAAAAGGATAATGTCATAGATGCTACGATGGTGATATCACTAAAAATCTTAAAATTATATAATTCCGCCATAGAAAAGAAAATTTGTATATTTGATGCTTTTGCGGACGATATGCTTAATTGTTTTATTGAAGAGCTTAATTCATGCCAAGACCATATTGATAGTATATTGCTTGATTTTGTAGAAGAACGGGACATTGTACAAAGCGTAAAGGGTGATTAATGATAATTACTCACAACGGAATAACATCATCAATCGACAACACCCGCCCTGCCTTCTCAATCCCAAGAAACTGCTTATGGCAAGCCCACAAATCCAAAAACAAACCAAGCGGAGTCAGCCAAAAATCATCAGCCGACATCCGCA
>WRLX01000089.1 GCA_009777415.1 Oscillospiraceae bacterium | reverse complement strand
GCTCATTTGTTAATTGACCATATTGTATATTCGAGGGACGAAAAAATATTGAAATTGATTTATAGGTAAGCAAAACAAGAGCCGTAGGCTTGACGAAAGCTTAGGGGGCGATTAGGCTACCTGACTATGACCTGCAAAGTGCAAAGCATAACCTTTATAGTCGGGGTTGGCGAAATACCCCCTGTCTCCGGCAATCAGCTCGGGTACGTTTTGCATCTGCCCGGTTTTTGAAAGAAGCGGCTCACGTATATCCCAGTCCATTAAATAAATGCCGCGAAATGTCTTGTTAAACAGCGTATCGCCGTATACTTCCAGCACCGCTTTATAGTATACAATCGCCATTGCGGTTGCGCATTCGGTCGCGTATTGCCACCCGTTCTCGAAAATATCGCGAACCGCGTCCGCTTGATTAACCCCGCTTTTTAAGCTCCATCCGCCGTTGCTCGTCCTACGCCAATACCCCTCATTGCATTTTGTCGCGGCGAAAACCGCAAACGCCATTCCGCTTTCGCTCAACTCCAAAGCCGCATTGCAAATTGCCTGCCGCAGTTGATTCTCAAACTCGGCATAATTGTTATCTGTACCCATGTTTTTACTCTTAACCTTTCTGCACAACGCACCGCCCTTGAGGTCGTTCGTGCGGTTCTTATTATCAGCATATGAAATTTTGATTTTTTAGTTACTCTTTTATAAAGAAATATATTACCCCACCAACACTTTGTTGGTGGGGTAATAACTCTGCAAAAAAATTTTTCATTTTTACGCTGATAGCGTAAGACTTTTTGATTTTCGCATGGTATCATGGAAATACGGCGACAATGCCGTATAATCAGTCGGGTTGCCCTGCTCGGCGGCGAAGCCACCGACATCGGCAACACCCTGATTACAAAATTATTTTTTTGGAGGTAATTCACTATGGCATGGAAAATATTTGGGTTGTTTGTCAGTATCTTTATGATTATTGGCGGTCTCAGCGGGGAATTGGTCTTGAGAGGGACGGACTCGAGCGGCGCATTGGTAGTATTCGGGATTGGATTCCTTATATGGGACATCATCTCGATTGCAAGGCACAAAAATGCGGAAGAAATCGGTGCTGTACCCATTGACCCAACGGCTTCAAGTGCAGTTGGGGTCTGCAAACGGTGTCGCGATGACATCCGGTGTAACGAGGGCTATGTTTTGGCAAAAGCGAACAACATTGAGGAAGAAGCGGTCGTATGCAAATGCGGCGGAGTATTCACTTTCGCGATTAGCGGTGACGGAAAAATGTTCTTGCCCGCGGACATTACCGACAATTACAAGGAGCGGGAATTAAAATTGTCACTTTCTGACAGCGAGTACAATGAATATGTCGATTCCACGCCGTGTAAGCGGGAAAGTGAAGGATAGGCGGGGGAGTAAAAATTTTTTTCATTTTTACGCTGATAGCGTAAGACTTTTCGATTTTCGCATGGTATCATGGAATACAGCGGCAGTTGTCGTAAAATCAGTCGGGTTGCCCTGCTCGGCGGCGAAGCCACCGACAGCGGCAACACCCTGATTACAAAATTAATTATTTTTTGGAGGTAATGTTAGTATGTTCGGAGGAAAAAGCAAGACAATCCTCGACAGGTATCGCGAGGCGTTGTCGTATCTTGACAGGTGCGTGACTTTTGATGAGGCAAAGTTCCGCGAGTTTAATCGGCTTACCGGAAATATGTTTTCCGAAGCCGATGTACAGAATCAGCTCAGAAATGCACAGTTAATGATTGGCGGTATGTCGGAGTTGCAGAAGATGCTGCGTTCAAACATGGTTGAGGCAATAAGCACGTTCGAGAAGGTGGAAAGGCAAGGGATTGACCTTTCCAAGTATGGATTATGAGGAGGTATTTCGCTTATGAAAGCTAAAACAAGAGCTAAAAAGTTCACGGCAATTCTCGCCTCGTTGGCGATGGCTGTTGCGCTGTTGCCGTTCGCAACAGTTACAGTAGGCGCGAACAGCGATTTCGTAATTACCAATGGTGTTCTCGAAGAGTACATCGGCAACGGCGGAGCAGTAGTAATTCCGGACGGGGTTCGCATTATAGGCACAGGAGCGTTCCGCGGCAATGACAGCATTACGTCTGTTGTAATCCCGGACGGGGTTGCGGCAATTAACACAAGGGCATTTGCTTCTTGCAACTCTCTTACCGAAGTAGTGATTCCCGCAAGCGTCAGAAGCATGAACGGCGGCAATACAATCGGGGTAGATGCCCAACGCGGTTACATTTTAAACTATGAAAGCGCGTTTGCGAACTGTGCCTCGCTTGAAAAGGTGACGTTTTTATCATCCCCGCCGAACTTCAACCCCGCTAATGCAACTTTCTATATATCCCGCCCCGATGGGTTTCAAGGTTGCGACAAGCTTGAGGTAATCTATGTCCCCTACGGAACGAGTGAGGCGTATAGAAATGCGGGATTTCCCACAGGACGAATGTTAAGCGCGCTAAACATTGTCGAGATTTGCACTGTATGTTTGCAAGAAGAGTGCGAATGTGCCGCCGCATTTCTCCCCGGGCGAATCCTCGACAACGACAGCGAGCCGACAATCTTCGATGCCCTCGAAATCCTTAAATTCCTCGTGGGCATGGATGGTGTGATTAAAAGCGGCGGAGTAGATTCCCGTGAGTGGAGTGCCGCACTGATTACGGATGAATCAAAGGTGCGGGGCGAGCCGTCAATATTTGATGTATTGGAGGTGTTGAAGTATCTCGTAGGCATGGAAAGCTTGGTGGATAGTTGACGTAATTCGTTTTGTTGGGAGGGGCGGCTCAAACCCGTCCCGCAAATTAAGAAAGGGCATGGGTAAAAGTTTGAAAATAAATCCACGTAAATGGGAAAATGAATTTTTATGGCACATTTGTGCAGAAAGGACATGGGTAAAATTATGAAAATCAAACAAATCATGGCATTGCTAATCGCTGTTGCAGTAACGGCAGGGCTGTTTGTACTTGCGGGGTGCGACGGCAATAACAATGAACCAGCGGAAACGGCACGGGAAACTGCTACTCAGCAGACCGCGACCACGACTGCGGCAGAAACGGCAACACAGACTACCGAAGAAGTCACGACCGAGGCGGAATCCGAAATCACAAGTCCGAATGCAGAACTCATTGCCGACACAATAGCGCGTTTAGAAGAGTTAGGTTGCACAACAGTGCCGTATGGCGAAAACAGACTCGGAATGGAAATCGTAAGCATTGACAAAGTTAATGACGGTTACAAGATAGTGTGGAGTTGTGCCACCACGGATTCCAACCCACGCAATGCTACGTTCGGCTCGAATGCTCACGATGTTTTGATGTTTACTCTGATTAGGTTTTTCGACCCGGATGATTTTTCTAACAATCATCAAGTATTCACAATAGAGGACGAGCAGATAAATTACACATTCGGAGATGGCGATTTGATAACATGGAAGGAATTTCGTCTGCGCGAATTTGAACCGCTCGGAAAAGTGGTGTATATGTATTTTGCCGGAGCGACAGACGGAGCACCTTCCGAAATCCAAACACCGCCTATGTTTTTCACGCTTATTCTCGGCGATAACCCGGAGATTATAGAAGATTCCCCCAGACTGGCGAACGGAATTTTCGATGGCTATTATGATTAAGAAAGGGCATGGGTAAAAGTTTGAAAATAAATCCACGTAAATGGGAAAATGAATTTTTATGGCACGTTTGTGCAGAAAGGGCATGGGTAAAATTATGAAAATTAAACAAATCATAGCATTGCTAATCGCTGTTGCAGTAACGGCAGGGCTGTTTGTACTTGCGGGGTGCGGTAGCGAACAAACTCACTACGAACCCCTCGTAAACAATTCTGTAACAACTGCGGCGACAACTGTTGCCGATACTGTAGCGACAACAACTCCCGCGCCTGTTTATGAAAACTATACTGTAGGTTACAAGACTGATACAAGTGAGGGAATTTTGCTTATTATAATCGATTACAAAGAAAACGCGGACGAAACGATTGTAAGCAAAGTATCGTTTGGTCTTAACAAACAAACGCCTAATTCCGATGGTTCGGTGAGCTTCAATCGCGAATCAAGTTTTGGTTATGATATTGCGGTAACGAATGGGAATTTCTCGCATTCGTTTTCCGATAAAGCGACCATAGCAGGTGTAATAAGCGAAAATGCGGTAACGGGGACATTTTCGTATCCGGTAAAATCCATAAACATTGATTTTACTGCCGATTATTCGGTAAAAACCTGCTCAAATTGCAATGGGAGCGGCGAAGTGGGCATGGGCTCAATAAAAAGTGCCTGCATTGATTGCTACGGTATTGGAAGAACGGTTAGTTAAACCTTAAAACCTGTGTAAGAACCTGTCTTCATAAGCAAACGCACTGCTAAATCGGCGAATTTTCCGCCATACTGCGTTAATTTCCCCTCAAATATCAACGGATATTATCGTCAAAATTGCCTTGTCTGACGAAAAATATCGATCGCTTTATCAGCACGTCGCTTATGAAGACCGGTTCTAAATAGAAAACAACGGCGGCTCGGAAATTCCGAGCCGCCTAAACATTAAAACTAAGAACCAACTCCAACCAACCAAACTTCCTCAACCCCGGTCAAATCAATCCTGTCTCGCTTCCCGCCGCCAATCGTAACCGTCTCACGACCCCTGACCACCACAACAGGCAATGCCCATTGTTTCACCCCATCGGTCAAGTAATACCCTTTAGTCGAGAAAAACACACCGGCTTTATTGTACAGTTCAACCTTGTCGCCGACAATGCTGACTTCAATTTGCGGTTCTTCAACAACTTTTGCTATTATAATATTTAAGCCGCTCCTCGACAATGCGGTTGTGTACGCCGCTTTTGCTCCATATGGAACATAGATTGTTGTGTTCTCGTTATTGAAAATTCCATAGTAAAATTCAGGCGGAGTTTCCCTTGTGAATATCACGGATTCGAGATTTACGCAATCAAGAAACGCATAGTCCGCTATTGTCGTAACACTGTCGGGGATTGCGATTGATGTTAAGCCCGAACCCGCAAACACACTTTGACCTATTACTGCAAAGCCGGGGTTGTCGGGCAATTTTACGGAAGTCAAGTTTGTGCAATCTTTAAACGCACTCCACCATATCTCATAAACACTGTCGGGGATTACGATTGATGTTAAGCCCGAGCCTTCAAACGCCGAAATATTTATTTTCGTAACACTTGAAGGAATTGTGAGTTCAACCGCCCCCGCATTTAGGAACATTCTTTCACTTATTGTTGTAAAGTCGGGGTTGTCGGGCAATTTTACGGAAGTCAAGTTTGCGCAGTCTTTAAACGCCTGTGAGCCTATGCTCGTAACGGTGTCCGGGATTGTGATTGATGTTAAACCCGATAAGCTGAACGTATCGGCACTTATTGTTGTAAAGTCGGGATTATCGGGCAAGTTTACGGAAGTCAAGCTTGCGCAATTGTAAAATGCCGAATATCCTATGCTCGTAACGGTGTTCGGGATTGTTATTTCAGTCAAGCCTGTGAGACTGAATGCAACGGCATCTATTGTATTAAATTCGAGGTTGTCGGGAAAATTTACGGAAGTTAAGTTTGTACACCCGCCAAATGCCGAAATCCCTATGCTCGTAACGCTATCGGGGATTGTAACTTCGCTCAAACCCGAGCCTGTGAACGCACGGGAACTTATCGTTGTAAAGTTGGAATTATCGGGCAATCTCACGGAAGCCAAGTTTGCGCAATCGGCAAACGCCGCCTCCTCTATAACCGTAACGCTGTCGGGGATTATAACTCCGGTAAGATTTGTGCAACCCTCAAATGCCTGTTTTCCTACGCGCCTAACGCCGAGCGGGACTTCGTAACTTGTACTCGCTTTGCCAATCGGGTATTGAATGAGCGTTGTCGCGCTTTTCGTTGACGTGTCTTTGTCGAACAACACGCCGCCAATGTCGAGAAAGTCTGCGTTATCGACGTCAACCTTGATTTCAGCCAAGCTTGAGCAACCTATAAACGTATCATCCCCTATTGCCGTAACGCTCGCGGGAATTGTAATTTCGCTCAAACTTGTGCAATTCAAAAACGCCCCTTGCCCTATGCTCGTAACACCATTGGGAATTGTAATTTCGCTCAAACTTGTGCAATTCAAAAACGCCCCTTGCCCTATGCTCGTAACACCATTGGGAATTGTAATCTCGCTCAGGTTTGTGCAAAGCGCAAACGCCCACGGCATTATATTCTCAACCGCGTTCCCGATTTCAACAGCCATCACATCCACTAAATCAAAATCATTCGCGCATTCCGAACGCCATCCGCTTACACCCGTACCCGCATCGCTCGTAACTGTCAGCGTGCCTGTACTATGATTGAAAGTCCACCCCTGCCCAATCACTATCCCATCTACCACTGTTGTCAACTCCACAAACTCGCTCGCAAAGTCGGTCTGATTAACACCATTCGCCTCCTCGACAAAAATCTGCACTGTATCATAGCGGCGGAAAAAATCATCGGGCAATGTCAGCTCAACATCGGTGTCGCTTTCCATGGTATTCGCAACCAATTTCGCGTAATACGAGACCACGCCTTCATCATTCATGACAACCGCCGATAAGGTCTTATTCGGAGTCGCTCCGGCATAGTCGAATGTAATCGTGTTTCCCGTGCGCGCGGTCGGCGTAACACTCCCTAACTCGAGAGATTCATCCGACATTGTG
>WRLX01000088.1 GCA_009777415.1 Oscillospiraceae bacterium | reverse complement strand
TAGTTGGCGGTGTCGGCTGCAACGGCGGCGAGGGAGGGGGAGGCGGCATTGCCGATGATTCGGTAGTTCCCCCGCTTGTATTGGTCGTTGCAGAGGTGACTGTACGGGTTGTTTCTGTCGGCGGAGGCGTGTGTACTGCTGCATCTGCCTGCCCTTCGTCCCCGTTGGTTGTTGCGGTGACTGTATTCGCAGGAACTCCCGCAATGCCGCGGTTGTTTGCAAAACCATCCATGCTTTCTGTATCATGGTCGTTTTCTACATTTGCAACTGAGTTTTTCGGCAATGTGTCCTCGACATCAACCATTTCTTCAGATACCGCACTTATTGATGATTCACTACGCGGTTCAAATACACGCCCGCTTAGGATTGGTATATCAGCGGGGTTGGCTTTCATGTAAAGGAATGCCCCACCCAATATAAGGCACATAACTGCCGCCGACACTCCGAAACCGAGAAAACTCCCCCGGACAATTTTCATTCCGCCCGGGTTTGTGTTTTTCGCGTCTTCGGCATTTTTAATCAGCTTCGCCTTCATCTCGCGAGACAGGCTGACATTATCAATGTAGCTGAACAATTTGCTCGTGTCAGCTTCGCGATAAACTTCAATTTTTCTGTCATCATTCATGGTAACTCAACTCCTTTTTCGGTTAAGATTCTAAGTATTTTTTTATCATTTCGCGTCCTTTTACGAGGCGTTTTTTTATCGCACTCTCGCTTAGTGACAGAATCTCGGCAATTTCCCTTACTTTATATCCTTCGTAATAGTGTAAGTAAAGGGTAATCCTGTATTTTTGCGAAAGGTTTGCCAACGCTTCCTGCAATTCGTAGTCCTCGCTACCTTCAAGTGTACTGTACACTTCATTAAGCTTAACTTTTTTGATGTTGGCGAATTTCTTATTATAATCGCGGCAACAGTTTATCACCGCGCGGACTAACCACAGCTTAATATGCTCCGGGTTGTTCCAAACGGGATTTTTTACATGGATTTTAAGCAATACATCTTGAACCACGTCATATGCGTCAGACATATTGTTAAGCTGTGCAGTTGCGAGTTTGTACATCATGTCGCCGAAATTTTCAACTATATAAGCAACGTCAAACTCGGCAATACTGATTTGAGGATTTGGCGTTTTTGACTCCCTCGATTCTATCGTGAATGGCATCATAACGATACCTCCTCTGTCTTTTATGATTTTCTTGCTGTGTTTTTTAAACTGACCGACTATACATTATTGGAGGACCCCTGCCCGTCTTAAATCCCGTTAGCGGCAGACGGGCAGGGGAAGGTTGGCGTTAGTTATCAAATTCATTAAGTTGCCGCATTAAGCTGTTTAAATCTTCCATAACGGCAAATTGCTCATTGCCGTGAGTCTCTACGGTAACTTTGCCCGGAATCCCGACAATATACTTTAAAATCTCAAGCACATCAAATATAGTCGGAATATTGCCGCCCTTAACCCATTCGGTGTTTTGAAGACACGGAAGTAAAGCTTTGCCGCGCGGTTTCTCGAACGGGTACACGTAATTGTTGTTAGGGTGGGTTGCGGAACTCATTCCTACTAAAAATTTGAGTATATCAAGCGCATCGTTAATGTCCACAACACCATCATGATTGGTGTCGTACTCAATACACCCCCTGCCGCTACCCTCAATCAAATTAGGGCGCCTCTCCAAAAATCTCAAAATTTGATGTGCATCGCAACGTGACGGCTCATCCCGGCCTGTAATCAATGCCGCTCTCCATGCTCTGTAATCATCGGTAATGGCAGAAGTCGCTCCGACCAAATACTTTAGAATTTCGAGTACATCGAAGATGTCGATATGCCCATTGCCGTCTACATCGCCGAGTGCGAATTCGGGTAGGTCGGGTTCATCGGGTTCGTCCGCAGTCGTTTCGGGCGGTTCTGTAGTATCATCGGGTTCTTCCGTTGTTTCGGGCGGTTCTGTAGTATCATCGGGTTCTTCTGTTGTTTCAAGGGGAGTTGTCGTCTCGTCTGCTGTAATGTACAGTGTCCCTAAATTTAGTGCCGACAGCATTACGGCGATTGCGAGCAATGCAGAGATAAACTTTTTCGTTTTCATGATAAAGACCATGCCTTTCCGACACCAACGAGTCGTGAAGATTCGCCGTGTCTAACAGCCTGCTCGAAGCGGAGCTCCGACCCGCTGTTTTTCTTCAAACTAATTCTCCTTAAAAATTTAGTCGCTCAGTAAAATATGCAAATTTTACGCAATTTTTACTGAAACCTTATATATATAAAACGATTGAGAAGCTCAAAAAGTTACCTCTTATGGAAAAAAATTTTTTAAAAAGTAAAACGGGGCAGAAAAATCCGCCCCGTTAAAAACCTTATTTTACCCTTTATTGCTCACATTGCCGCCTTCGAGAGCCGCTTGTGCCGCCGCAAGTCGCGCAATCGGAACTCTGAACGGGGAGCAGGAAACATAGTCCAACCCAACTCTGTGGCAGAATGCAATTGTGAACGGGTCGCCGCCATGCTCACCGCAGATTCCGAGTTTTAAGTCGGGGCGGGTTTTGCGACCTTTTTCAACCGCAGTTTGAATTAAGACACCAACGCCGTCAACGTCAATGCGTGCAAACGGGTCAAACTCATAGATGTTCTTTTCGTAGTAGGCATCAAGGAAGTTGCCCGCATCATCGCGTGAGAACCCGAATGTCATTTGAGTCAAGTCATTTGTGCCGAATGAGAAGAATTCAGCCTCTTCCGCAACTTTATCGGCAGTAAGTGCCGCACGAGGGATTTCAATCATGGTACCGACCATGTATTTGAGCTCAACTCCCGCATCTTTAATCAGCTTATCGGCAGTTTCGGTTACAATTGCTTTTACATAAGCAAGCTCTTTAGTTTCGCTTATAAGCGGAATCATTATCTCGGGTACAACGCTCATGCCTTTTTTGTTTACTGCGATTGCCGCCTTGATTACCGCACGAGTCTGCATTGCCGCAATTTCGGGATACGTTACTGCCAAACGGCAACCCCTATGCCCCATCATCGGGTTAAATTCATGCAGAGATGTGATAATAGACTTAATGTCTTCAACAGACTTGCCTTGAGTTTTAGCCAATTTTGCAATATCGTCTTCTTTAGTCGGCAGGAACTCATGCAAAGGCGGGTCAAGGAATCTGATTGTCACGGGTTTGCCGCCGAGAGCTTCGTACAACTGTTCAAAGTCGCCTTGTTGCATAGGCTCTAATTTTGCGAGAGCTTTTTCACGCTGTTCTACCGTTTCGGAGCAAATCATTTCGCGGATTGCATCAATCCTATCGCCTTCAAAGAACATATGCTCGGTACGAGTGAGTCCGATTCCTTCCGCGCCGAAATCAACGGCAGTCTTAGCATCTTTGGGAGTATCGGCATTGGTGCGTACTTTAAGTGTTCTGTATTTATCCGCCCATTTCATAACTCTGTCAAAGTCACCGGTAATTTCCGCTTCAACAGTTTTGATTGCTTCACCGTAAATGTTGCCGGTAGTTCCGTCAAGGGAAATCCAGTCGCCTTCTTTATAGGTGTTTCCGCCTAATTCAAAGGTTTTTGCTTCTTCCTTGATTTTGACATCGCCGCAACCCGAAACACAGCAAGTTCCCATTGCGCGAGCAACAACCGCCGCGTGTGAGGTCATTCCGCCCCTTGCGGTAAGAATACCTTTAGAGTAGTCCATTCCCTCAATATCTTCGGGAGAAGTTTCAAGGCGGACAAGAATAACATCTTTACCTGCTTTACCCCATTCAGCCGCAACCTGCGCAGTAAACGCAACCTGTCCGCAAGCCGCGCCGGGAGATGCCGCCAAGCCTTTTCCGATTGGTTTAGCTGCTTTTAATGCCGCCACATCAAATTGCGGGTGCAAAAGCGCGTCAAGCTGTTTCGGATTAAGCGAGCGAACAGCTTTTTGTTCGTCAATCATGCCTTCGTCAACCATGTCGCAGGCGATTTTCAATGATGCCGCCGCAGTACGCTTTCCGCTTCTTGTTTGGAGCATATAGAGTTTTTTGTCCTCAATAGTGAACTCCATATCCTGCATATCTTTGTAATGCTTTTCGAGTTTATCACAGATTGCCACAAATTCCTCATAGGCTTCGGGCATATCGTTTTTGAGTTGGTCGATTGTATTAGGAGTACGTATTCCCGCAACAACGTCTTCACCCTGCGCATTAATAAGGTATTCGCCGAACAGCTTGTTTTCTCCGGTTGCTGGGTCACGGGTGAACGCAACGCCTGTTCCCGATGTGTCGCCGAGGTTGCCGAATACCATTTCCTGCACGTTTACGGCAGTTCCCCAGTCGTAGGGTATGTCGTTCATGCGGCGGTAGTATTGCGCCCTCGGATTGTCCCAAGAGCGGAAAACCGCTTTAATTGCCCCCATGAGCTGTTCTTTCGGGTCAGACGGGAAGTCCGCACCCAATTTTGACTTGTATTCGGCTTTGAACTTATCCGAAAGCTCTTTAAGGTCATCTGCGGTTAAATCGGTATCAAGCTCAACGCCTCTCTTTTCCTTGAGTTCGTCAATCAGCTCCTCAAAGTATTTCTTACCGACTTCCATAACAACATCGGAGTACATTTGAATAAATCTTCTGTAGCAGTCATACGCCCATCTGCGGTTGCCCGACTTGTTTGCAAGAGTTTCGACAACTTCATCGTTGAGTCCCAAATTGAGTACCGTATCCATCATGCCGGGCATTGATGCTCTTGAACCCGAACGCACCGATACCAACAACGGGTTCTCTTTGTCGCCGAATTTTTTTCCTGTAATTTCTTCCGTCTTAACGATATACTCCATGATTTCATCCCGGATTGAATCGTTAATAACTTCGCCGTCATCGTAATACTTGGTACAAGCCTCGGTAGAAACGGTAAATCCTTGCGGAATCGGAAGCCCTAACTTCGTCATTCCCGCTAAGTTAGCACCTTTTCCCCCTAAAAGCTCGCGCATGGTTTCGTTTCCTTCTGAAAACAGATAAACAAATTTTTTCGCCATTACATCCTCCTACATTTAGTTAGAAATTTTTAACAATTACCATTATAGCAGATAAATTTAAAAAAATCCAGTGTTTTTAAAAAATTTTTATAAAAAATTTTAATTCTGCCTCTTGCGCAATGCAACCCTGCCACAGTCTCAGAACCTGTCTTCACGAGTGTATGCTTTTCCGTCAATCCCAAACCTCAACCAACCAAAGCTCATCAACCCCCACTAAATCAATCCGAATCCGCTTCCTACCGTCAATCACAACCGCACTCCTCGACCTAACCACCACAACAGGCAATGCCCACTTATTCTCGCCGTCGGTCAAGCAATACCCCTTAGTCGAGAAAAACCCGTTAGTGTTATTGCGGATTTGAACCTTGTCTCTGACAATATCAACCTCAATCGGCGGCTTCTCGGCAAACACTTTAGCACCGCAGTCATCGCAATAAACCGCAACCGTCCAATCGGTTTGCTCGCCATGTTTGTGCAACCCGTAATCGCACGGTTCTCCCAATTCCACAAACTCGCTCGCAAAGTCGGTCTGATTAACACCGTTCGCTTCCTCAACAAAAACCTGCACTGTATCAGTCGCCGAGTTGTAATTATCGGGTAATGTCAGCTCAACACCAGTCCCGTTTTCGTCTGTATCCTCAACCAATTTCGCGTAATAAACAGCCTCATCATCCCGCATGATAACCGCCGACAAGAGCTTATTTGGAGTCGCGCCGTTATAATCGAATGTGACGGTGTCCTCATCAAGGTTAGTCAGTGTAACGCCCGCCAATTCAAGCGAATCATCCGACATTGTAAATTTTATATTGTCGCTCGTTGTTAATTCTGCAAAGCCGTTGTCCACAATTGCCGCCGATTTACCGTCTGTTGCGGTGTTGTCGGAGGTGAAGATTACAGATTCAAGATTAAGTTGCAAAGCGGGACGGACACCGCCGAAAGCACCATAGCCGACACGGCTACCGGAGACGCGGACGTTGCCGCCGTCGTAGACGCTGGCGGCAGTATTACGGTAGCCGCCGGGCGACCGAAGCCACCACCAAGTTGAAAATTCACGCAATATATTGTTCACGTTTTGAGCTTCGCCTGAACTTAACGACCATAACCTTGTGTTTTCAACGCTTACATCTGATAATTCACGCGGAATTATTAAGGCGTTTTCTTTTGCGGGCAACCCGTCTGCAATTACGTCCATTTGCTGTTGTAATGTACTGCCGCGATATTCATTGGGTCTATCCCAGTTCGTCATATCGCTTGGATTGTCGGCATACCACCAATTATCGGTGTGTTGTGTGGAGTTGTTGAATTGACTGCTTTGCCCTGTGCGAAACGAGCTTGTGCCATAGGTTTGCCCGGTTGCGAGCAGTAGGGTTAGTGTGTCGCCGGGTGTGTCATCGCCTACACTGTCATAGCCGATTGCTACCCATTGTTTGCCGCCGAAGCCGATTATAGTTGCGTTGTCGGTGTTGACCGTGAAGTCGTGTTGGGTTGCTGTTGTTGTCGGGATTGTGATTACCCCGATTATAAGTGCGATTGTTAGCATAATTGCGGTTGGTGTGTTGTACTTTTTCATCGGCGAGTCCCCTTTGTTATTATTTTACTTTTTTATTGGAAGTAAGGGTGTAATACCCCGCCCCTTGGGGCGGCTCTCTCGCCCGCAGGCGAGGGGTGCAGGGCTTGCCCTGCGGTGTTACCTTACATTTTAGCATGGTTTTGGGAAGTTGTCAAGTGG
>WRLX01000087.1 GCA_009777415.1 Oscillospiraceae bacterium | reverse complement strand
ACGCTCCAACCGTGGGTTTGCCGATGGGAACAGGCGATGCTAAACAGCTTGCTGAGCGAAAAAGAGCAGTCCGAGTATTTCATAAAATTCAATTTAGATGCACTACTTCGAGGCGATAAAAAGTCGCGAATGGACAGTTATTCTGTCGGTGTTCAAAACGGAATTTACAGTCCAAATGAGTGCCGCAAATTCGAAGACGAAAACCCGATTCCTGCTGAAGAAGGCGGCGATTCTTACTTCGTGAACAGTCAAATTAAGAGTCTTAAAAAAGCGGCTTTTGGTGACGAAAATAAGGAGTAGATATGCGACATTTTTGGAATTTCACAGTGCAAAATAACGAGCGTGTTTTGCGTTTAGATGGTGCAATCTCTGACGAAACATGGTGGGGAGATGAAGTCACTCCTGCCGCATTCAGAGCGGATTTGGAGTCAGGAACAGGCGACATAACTGTGTGGCTCAATTCCCCGGGCGGTGATGTATTTGCGGCGGCTCGGATTTACAATATGCTCAAGGAATATGCGGGAAAAGTGACTGTCAAAATTGATGGATTGGCGGCTTCGGCGGCGAGCGTAATTGCGATGGCGGGTGATGAAATTCTGATGTCGCCTGTGTCGTATATGGTGATTCATAATCCCGCAACGGTGGCGATTGGCGACTCTGATGAAATGCTCCGTGCGAAAGAAATGCTTGATGAATTAAAAGAGGGAATTATCAACGCTTACGAGTTAAAAACGGGGCTACCACGAACTGAAATCAGCCGACTCATGAATGAAGAATCCTGCTTTAACGTTAAGAAAGCGGTCGATTTGGGATTCGCTGACGGAATCCTATATTCCGAAAATAGCACAGTTACTGCGACATTAAATCCAGTAATTTTTTCGAGGGTTTTAGCGACAAATTCGCTGATAAATAAGATTCCGAAAACTCAAAAAGTGCAAAATAGCACAAAGTTTAAAACTCTTGAAAGTCGCATAAACAAGCTAAAATATCGCTGAGAAAGGACTTTTTTACATTATGGAAAAATTAATCGAACTGCGAAAATTATGCAGTACAAAATGGGAAGAGGCGAAGGCTTTTCTCGAAAGTAAGCGTGATGACTCGGGAGAGGTTTCCGCTGAAAATGTCGCTGTTTACGACAAAATGGAGGCGGAAGTCAAGGCGAAATATGCAGAAATCGAGCGACTTGAAAACCAACAAGCGTTCGATAATAAGCTGAGTGCAATCACTGACAAACCCGCTTACAATGAGCCTATGGAGCATCGTGGGAAATTTAATTCTTTCCATTCTTTTCACTCCACCGACTCGTACAGCAAGGCTTTTTGGAACGCCATGCGGTACAAAGTTGTCACCAACGATTTGAACATCGGTGTCGACACGCAGGGCGGATATCTCGTTCCCGATGAGTTCAATAAGTCGCTCGTAGAGTCACTTTCAGAGCATAATATCATGCGACAATTATGTCGAATAATCGTCACTTCCCACGGCGATTTGCAAATTCCCGTGGTCACTGCAAAAGGCACTGCGGCGTGGATTAAAGAGGCTGGCGGCATTCCCGCAAGTGATGTCGAATTCGGGCAAGTCACGCTTGCGGCACATAAATTAGGGACTGTAATTCGAGTCTCTAACGAGCTTTTGTACGATTCTGCATTCCCGCTCGAATCGTTTATTGCACAAGACTTCGGGCGGCGAATCGGCACTCTTGAAGAAGAGGCTTTTATCGTAGATGACGGAGTCGACAAACCCACTGGTGTACTGACTTTGGCACAGGTTGGAGTCACCACCGAAAGTGCGACAGAAATCACTTTTGACGAAGTGATTGATTTGTATCATTCGCTAAAATCGCCCTACAGAAACAAGGCGGTTTTTATCGCAAATGACTTGACGGTCAAGGCTCTCCGTAAGCTCAAAGACACTAACGGACAGTATTTGTGGACTGCCTCGGTTGTTGCGGGGACTCCCGATACGATTTTAGGTCGACCGGTTTACACGTCGAGTTTCGTGCCGCAAATCCAGTCTGGAGCGAAGGTTATGGCATTTGGCGATATGTCGTACTATTGGATTGGCGACCGCCAAGGGAAGTCTTTTGACAGGCTGAATGAGTTGTATTCGATTCATGACCAAGTCGGTTTTAAGGCGACTCAACGAGTGGACGGAAAGCTGATTCTGCCTGAATCCGTGCAGGTTTTGCAGATGGGTTGATTTTATGACATTACTCGAAAAAGTCAAGGCGAATTTGATTTTAGAACATGACAAAGATGATGTTCTTTTATCGAATTTAATTAACTCCGCAATCAATTATGCGGAGTCTTATCAGCAGATTTTGACTGGTTCATATTCGAGTGGTGAGGTCACAATGCCGCCGACTACTGAACAGGCTGTAATCATGTTGGCAAGTCATTTTTACGAGTCTCGAGACGGCTCGACTGCAGGGTTTTACGGCGACAATGTTGCGGCGAGTACGCAGGTCTGGGAGACGGTGAATCGGCTGTTGCGATTGGATAGAAATTGGGTTGTGTAGGAGGAAAACATGGCAAAGACAGACAAGGAATATTTCACTTTCGGGGGTATATTGGAAAACTTAAATCCCGATGACGACAGAGATGTTATTGACATCAGCTATTTCATTTCAAAGAGCGTTTGGAATGCTACGAAATAGCACGGCGAATAGACATTCTTACTGTAGACGAAATTCGCAGATTAGAGCGACTTCCGCCGTATAAGAGAATTTACGATAAGACGTAGGTTTTGTTTCCCCCTCATTTTGAGGGGGACGCTGTCACTTCTTCTTGCGTTTTTTCGACTTCGGCTTGACGGCAACTAACTCCTTAAGCGGCTTTCCCGCCTTGAAAACAGGCACTCGTGCCGCAGGAATTTTTAGCGGTTTCAACGTCTGCGGATGCACTCCCTCCCGTGCCGCACGTTCACGGACTTCGAACGCCCCAAACCCGACAATTTTCACTGGCTCGCCTTCTGCAAGCGACTCGCTAATGCTCTCAACGACTGCAGTTAAGAATATTTCAGAGTCTTTCTTAGTTGCCCCTGTTTTCTCGGCGATTTTGGTGATTAAATCTGATTTTACCATGTTCCCCTCCTGTTTTTTCAGTTAGTTTTATTTGATTATATCATAGTTTTTGAGATATTGCAAGGGTTTTGCGAAATTTTTATTTTTCCCGACTTCGATTCTACCGAAGATGGTGGCTTCCCATAAGCGGGCTAAATTTGACTTATGGCGGTCTAACTTCAAGTTAGGTCGTCAATGTAACGCTCCCAATATCATATTGTCCGTAAACTTTGTCACCCAAGACCGTCAATGCTTGTGTCGGACAGTTTCCGAAACACCTATAACAAACAGTGCATTTATCGCCCGAAACAGCCTTTTTATCAGCGATTTCGATGTTTCTCATAGGGCATAATTCCACGCATTTTCCGCAACCGTTACACTTCGTCAAATCGACTTTAGGTGCGGTGATGTATTTATCGGTTTTGGGGTAAAACCACAGAATTTTCAAGAAAAATCCGATGATGTAATTTAGCGGATTCAAGCCGCTTTTCATACGTTTACCCGACTTAAATTTCTCGGCGGCTCTTGCTATTTTCACGTTCGTTTTTTCGATGATTTCACCGTCTTTGCTGTAATCAAAAGCGACCTCCATAATCTTCAAATCACGGATATTATCAGGCATAATGGGTTGTAAGCTACCGATGAATTCCGCACCACAATCTGCGAACATTCTTCTTGCATAACCGACTCCAAATGCGTTAAAAAGCCCTTTTGTAGCGATTATAAACACTTTTTTATCTTTGAATGAATCTTTATTTTCGGTAATAAAATCCTTCACGATTTTTGGGAGATTGCTGTAATACACAGGAAAGCCAAACACAACAGTTTTCTGCTGTTTCAAGGCATTTATAACATCGCCATCCTCAATTGAATAGCATTTAGAATCGCCGTCAATTGCGGAAACAAATCGCTCGACACAATGACGAGTGTTGCCTGTTCCACTAAAATAGATTCCTATCATAATTCACTCTCTTGCTTTCGGCTTGGTTAAATTCGTTTCTTGCATCATACCACAAATAACGAGTTTTGTCAACTAAAATTTTAGATTGAATTTAAGCCCATTTCGCCCAGAAACTAACCTCTTCCAAATCTGCATCGCCTTCTGACGAGGGCGGTTTTTCTTATAAATTGGACAAATAGTCAATTCCAAAATCGCCATCAAATCCACACTACGACTGCAATTTGCAAGACAATAATCACGGGGAGTCCTACCATAAATCGCTTGTGTTGAGTTTTATGTCGAACCGCCCTCATCGTTAAAAGCATAGCAACCGAGCCGCCGATTGCCGAAACGAAAAAGAGCAACTTCTCTTCAACTCGCCATGATTTGCGTTTGCACGTTTGTCTTTCAACGTCAGAGTAACCGCCACAATGCTGATTATAATGAGGTAAATCGCAATATAAACGCTGATGTTATCGGGCATTTCACGCCCTCCTGTTCTTTTTGATTGTGTCGTAACAAACTCACTCCTTACATCATACCACATTTAACTCCACTTGTCAACAGAAATTTTCACACATTAAGTACGAGCCGTTCGGGAATATAATTGAACAGCGAATCAAATTTTTGCAGGGGGCGATATGAAACGAATTTACATCTGCTCGCAATATGCGGGTGACATCGAAACCAATGTCAAGAACGCTCGCCGTTATTGTCAATTCGTGGCTGAGTGCGGGTTTAATCCGATTGCGAGTCATCTTTTATACCCGCAGTTTCTCGATGATAACTCTCCGCAAGAACGGCAGTTGGGGTTGGAGTTGGGGCTTGATTTGTTGCGGGTTTGTGATGAGTTGTGGTGCTTTGGTGAGCGAATCAGCAACGGCATGAAAGCCGAAATCGCAAAGGCGGAGGAGTGGGGGATTGTTGTGCGGTATTCCGAAGATAAAATGACAGTCACCGATTGAATTAACCTCCATTCCCTCCATTAACTTATTCCCTGCCAAATCCGCATATGGACTTGACTTAAAGCCCATTCAGATTTATAATGAAGTCGCAGAATGAATGCCTTCTGCAATAATATGAATGGGGAAAAGTTATGAGTAGAAAAATCCTAAAACAGATTTTTGACAACAATACTGAGCGGTTGGAAATCAGCGATTCTCAATTCCACGAGGACTCCAACAAACTCGATGGGGCGAAAGAAAAGTTCGTGCAATCACTATCAGAAAGCGAGAAAAAGCTCTATGATGACATCTGCGACTTGGAGGGCAGAGTCAACGCTGTGAGCGAGTTTGAGCATTTCGCCGAGGGATTCAGATTAGGTGTGGCTTTGGTGGCGGACATACTTTATCGCAAGTGAATTTTACACACTCTTTAATCGCAGAATATGTCCAAGCCCTCCTCTCATATAATGTGACAGGAGGGCTTTGCTATGCCAAAATTTCAGTCGCAGAAAATGCTAACTGAAGTTCAAAATAACGCAGTCTCAAAAGAAAAAGTGGTGTACATAGACGATAAAAAATTCACGGTTGTCAGCGTTTTTCAAGGAACGCAAACCGCCAGTAAATTGCTTTACGATATGGCGGTAAATACGATTCTAAACGAGTCGCCGATTCTTTATAAAAATTTGGAATAAGCGAAAATTAGCTTGCTTTTTTCGAGGTTTCATGGTATAATGGGAGCATGGCTAATTGTTCTTGTTGTACCACGATTAAGGAGGTGTGCCGATGGCACAACAAGATTATCGTGTCGGAATTTACTGCAGACTTTCGGTCGATGACGGCACGAATAACGAGTCCATGAGCATCGGAAATCAACGCTCGATGCTGACGGATTACGTGACGAAAAATGGGTGGCACATAAAAGACATCTATATCGATGATGGATTTAGCGGGGTCAATTTATCTGAAGTCAGATAGCGAATGTTTTAACATCAATCATTTCTCGCCTAATCCTCGAAACGTCCTCAACAGGCTTGTCACCGCTATTCACCCGCCCTACAAAACTGTAAAAAATCTCAATTTTACGGGTCTTAGCTTCACGGTCTAAATCGTGGATTAAGATACGGTCGATAAACTCATGCAACACCTCATAATCCAACTCTTGAATGTCGCTGTACTTGCCGACTAACCGCACGAATTTTGCAATGTCATTCTTGCGGTCGGTGTTAGAATTTATGCTGTTTTCCAACTCGTCTAAACGCCGACTTAATGCGGCTTTTTCGTTGTCGTAACCTGCGGTGAGTGTCAAAAATTGTTCGTCCGATAATCGCCCTAATGCGTTGTCACTGTACAGTTTGCGAAAAACCGTATCAAGTTCGTTAAGTTTAATTTTGGACTTTTCAAACTCGTTGCGGTTCTGCGTTAAGGATTGCCGTGTTTCCGCTTGGTTATGCTCATTTACGGTTGCAATAAAATCTTGCTCGTGTTGTTTCACATAGACAAGCACCCGCCGCAAATCAGCCAACACAATGTCGAGAATAACCGATTTTCTAATGTAATGTGTGGTACAAACACTGCCTGTTCTCGCGCGGTTGCGGTACGCTCCGCACATATAGGCGTGTTTGCGTGGAAGTGTTCCCGCACCTCTTTGCAAGCCCATTTTGTAGCCACAATCGGCACAAAATAACAGCCCCGAAAAGATGTCAATTTCATCACTTGTATTCGGGCGATTGCGGGTAGAAAGACGTTTTTGAGCCAATTCAAAAGTGGTTTCATCAATAATGGCTTCGTGGGTGTTGGGGAAGAAATAGCGATTTTCAACGGGAATTTTCTTGGTTTTTTTGCTCTTGTAAGACACTTTTTGTGTCTTGTTCGTGACAGTATGCCCCAAATATTCTTGGCGTGACAAAATGTCATAAATCGTCTTGTCAGACCACGTATAAGGCACTGCCGCCCCACGCTGATACCGTGCCAATCCTGTTCGCTGAAAACGC
>WRLX01000086.1 GCA_009777415.1 Oscillospiraceae bacterium | reverse complement strand
GTTTTGATAAGCAAATCCATATCTCCGGTAATATCAAGCATTTGCGTAGAGGTTGTTCGCCCCGGAATCAAAAACCGACTTCCGTAAACTGAAAAACGCGGCTTTTCATCTGTCTCAAGTGATAACTCAACCTGCCCGCCCTGCGCCTTGACTTCCTTTAAAAAGGCTATGGTATCCTTCCCTTGGGTGAAGACATAAAGCAACATTTTTGCGGTCGCGTTGTAAACCTCGTCATTGTCAAACCTGTCTCGGCGTTTTCCGAGCGTTTCCATTGCGTCTTTGAGGTTGCCCACCTTAACCTTGGAAATGTTCACGACATACCGTTCTTCGGGGTTTGCGCCATTGGTGATATAAAGCTGATAATACCGCATATTGACACCATAATTATTATCGAACGTGTCATCAAGCGATGCAAATACAGCCTCAAGCGCGTTTTCGTCCTCAACAAAACTGTCGCCTCCAACATATTTTTCAAATAATCTGCTCACAATTTTACCCTACCCTTTCTGCACAGACGTGCCATTTTTTGAGTATATGTTAATTATACAACATTATTACTAAAAATGCAATAGCAAAAACAATATTTTTTGTCGAATTTTATAAAAAATTACAATTGTAACAAATTTGAGCAGAAACAAATATAATGTAAGATAATAATTTATTAGGGGGTTGTAAGTTTGAAAATCCAAACTACAATAAATGGGAAAACGAATTTTTATGGCACATTTGTGCAGAAAGGGCATGGGTAAAGTTATGACTATTCGCAATAAAATGTTGGGCGGGTTTGCAATTATGGCTGTTATTGTGCTGATTCTCGGCATAATCGGGATTGTGAGCACATCTGTGCTGGAGGATTTGTCTTCAAAGCTGCATAAATTAAGCGTTGAGAGCGACGGAGTAACCCATGCTTTAGAAGCTCATTATATATGGAGGCAAAACTTAACTCAGTCGGTCTTGACTGAAGAGGGGTTTACAGGCTCGCTCGACCCTGACAATTGCGCGCTCGGAACGTGGCTCAAAAGTGACGCGGCACAAAGTATTGACGACACTGAAGTGCTTAGGCTGTTGAGAGAAGTTTCGTCCCCCCATAAGTATATCCATGAGGAAGCGGGAAAGGTTACCGACAGCATAAATGCAGGAAACGACAAAGAAGCACGCCGTTTGCTGAATGACGAGATTCTCCCGAAAACCGAAACGGTAATAAACGCACTCTCGGAAATACAAGACAGGTATACCTCAGAGGTAGACAAAACGATAACAGGGATTATCCAAATGGACAAAACTATACTTATAGTAAATATTGCGGCAGTTTTTATCGCTTTTGTCGTTGCAATTGCGTTAGCTTTCGGAATTACTAAAAGCATGGTTTCGCCTTTAGTTCTTTTATCGGCATTTATGGAAAAAGCGGGAACGGAAGGCGATATTACGCTCACGTCCGAAGATGTTGACACTATATCACGATTTACTAAAGTTAATGACGAGGTAGGCAATTCAATCAAAAACTCCGCCCTGTTTGTCGCTCATGTAACAAGGATATCCGAGGAGTTGAAGTCGTTGGCGAATGGTGACTTGACTACCGAAATTACAGAGCTGTCGGAAAAAGACGTAATGGGCGTTTCGGTTAAATATGTAGCCAACAATCTAAATCACATTCTTACAGAGATTAATGCCGCGTCAATACAAGTATCGACTGGCGCGAAACAAGTGGCACACGGCTCGCAGGCGTTGGCAAGCGGCTCAACCGAGCAGGCTGCCGCCTCGGAGGAACTTTCAAGTGCGGCACATGAAATAGCCGCCAAAATCAAAACCAATGCCGAAATGGCTGTAAAAGCTTCCGAGCTTGCAAACGAGATTAAATCCAATGCGGAAAAAGGCAGTTGTCAAATGGACGAAATGGTGCAAGCGGTCAACGACATCAATGATGCAAGCCAACAAATAGGCAAGGTAATCAAGACGATTGAGGACATTGCATTTCAGACAAATATACTCGCACTTAATGCCGCAGTCGAAGCGGCAAGGGCGGGTTCTGCGGGAAAAGGATTCGCAGTTGTCGCAGAAGAAGTCCGCAATTTAGCGAGCAAAAGTGCAGAGTCCGCCAAAGACACAGCGAGCCTTATCGAAAATTCAATATCAAAAGCCGAGCTTGGAACAAGGATTGCCGCCGAAACTGCCGACAGCCTTACCAAAATCGTGTCCGGCATAAACGACAGCAGTCAGCTTATCGGGGAAATAGCAAGCCTGTCAGAGGAACAGTCGCGCGGTATATCACAAATTAATATAGGAATTGACCAAGTGTCGCAAGTCATTCAGCAAAACTCGGCAACTGCGGAAGAAAGTGCCGCCGCATCCGAGGAAATGAGCGGGCAATCGGCAATGCTTGAAGATTTAATATCGCAGTTTAAACTGAAATAGGGAACAGACCTCCGCAATCTAAGAAGCTGTGTTCATAGGCGGTGTGCCGTAGAAACGAGCAAATTTTTCGTCAGACAAGGCGAAATTTTTGCGAATATCCACTGATATTTAATAAAATTTCAACGCAGTATGTCGGAAAATTTGCCGTTTATGCGGTGCGATTGACTATGAACACAGCTTCTAACTGCGGAGGTCTGTTTTCTCACCTGTTCTTATGCGTTTCAAACCGAACAATTATTCCTTTAACACTGTCGGGGCGTTTGCTAATCTGAACCTCAAAGCCCTCGCCGTCAATCTTAAACTTTTTGTCCTTTACCCCCTGAGCGTACACTACCTCGTTCAATTTCAAAAAGACGTGCCTTTTCCCGCTTGCCTGAAAACAGCATTTATTTAAGCTGAATCCTATGTTGCCCAATTTGTGCGAGGGCAGCCGCCGTTTGCCGCGTTTGGGATTGGTAATCTCGATTTCATCATAATACTCATCGCTCTCATGGTTGAACTGCCGAACATAGCAAACACCGTAAAAACGCTTGTTAATGTTCACCCACGCGATTATCCCGAGAACAGTGAGCAAGATTGCCGCGCCCACCGACAACAAAGTAATCGTCCACATTGTTACATTCACTGTTGTAATATAGACGTTAAAATTCACGCTCCCCCCCAAAGGGTCAATCGCCGCAATTTCAAATGAACCCTTGCTCAAGCTGTAACCCCCACGTCCGAGCGGCGGCATCATGATTAACTCTGTATTGCCGCCAATGGCATACTCGTTCTCGTTAAACGCACTTGAAACAACCTCGTAATGCAAATCTCGACCCAAGGAATCAGTTGCGGCGGGCGATAAATCAATGACTGCCCTGTTTTCCGAAAACGGCAAAAGGTATATTGTATGATGAATGTCTTCGTTAAAAACGGGGGGAACATTGTCAACATTAACGGTAATCTTCTCGGCATTGAGAATATGTCCCCAACCCTCAATCCGCGCCGAAAAAGTATACGCGCCGCTGTCCCCCGGAATAAACTCGTACAAGAACCCATCGTGAGTCGGTGTCATTGCGGCAGCGTTTCCGTTAATAACGACATTCGCGGAAAACCCCTCATACAAAGCCGAATCGGTGACAATCTCGCCCGCCTGAGTAAGATTCGCTTTTATTGTAATCGTCTCGTTTATTTGCGCCATAAGCGGCATGAGCGACATTCCCGCCTTGAGGTTGGTGTTAAAAATCAACTCTATACGGATTTGCCCGCCCGGAATCCCGCTTACAGCATAGCTCCAGTCACCCGAGACAGGCTCAACAAGCTTAATAACCGAAAAAGTATCGGAATTATAAGTAGAGCCGCTCAAACTTGCCGCCGTGTGGACTTGACCGTGCGGGTCTGTCAGCGAATAATCCTCGGCAAGCCCCGACAATATCAAGTTGATTTCCTCAACGCCGATTGCCGGAACACGGAACTCACCCTCTACAACTCCCGAAGCGGGGAATTGGGTTAAATTGTTTTTAAAATCAACCGAGTTAAATATAACGCGGTAAAACAAATTGTAGACATTTTCGAGGTCTTCGGCACTCTTGACTTCTTCAAAAAGCCCGCCCGTAGCATTGGATATTTGTGACAACTCATCAGGGTTGGCAGTCCCGTCTGCATTAAGGCTTACACTATGTATTACATACCCCAAGTCCCGCGCACGTGCTATTGCATCGGCTTTTTGCAACAACGACTGCTCTTCAAGCTCCAAAGTCGGCATTTCGGTATTCCCATCGCTCAAAAACAGGATAATAGACGGCAATTCTCGGTTAGCTCCCTCATCAAGCAATTGAGTTGCCGCATACAATGCCCCGCCTATATTAGTATAGCCGAGAGGATTAATCGCACTTATTTCCTCTACAATTTCCCGCTTTAGCGTGATGTCGTTGACGGCAGTCATCGACCGCCGTAACAGTATTTCATCGGAAAAAACTACTGTGCCTATTGTGTTACCGCGTTCAGCCAAAAGTGCCGTAAACTTCGAGATTGCCTCAAAGCGCAGTCTGCCCGGGTCGGTAGTCGCCATTGAACCGCTCGCATCGACTACCAACACGATATTGTATCTGTTGTGGGTGGGTCTTACATCGCCGTCGGAATTGCCGTAAGCGTTAAAAAAAACAGGTGACACCAAAGCAATGCCGCACATAAACGTCAGCACCAAAGTAAGAACCCGTTTTAAAATCTTAGTCATCGTAATTTTACCCAACTCCTTATAACATTATCGTAAGCAATAAATCTCCGTCATAATCCTCAATCGAATACATGAACGAGCCTGCAACATACCTGTCCAAAAACGCCAAATCGTCGGCAGTCGGCGAAAATGCACACAAAACCTCGTAGTAGTTCTCCCCCGTTTGATACAATGATGCGAATATGGATTCAAGGTTAGCGGGCGATGCCGCAATAATCCCTTTGTAGCGGAAATAGTTATACTTTACTCCGTCTGCATTTGGATAAAATTCGGGATTCCAAGCATGGCTGACAGACAAAATGCTGTCGCTGATATTAAAATAGCGGCGCGAGCTTACTTCGTCCTGGTCGTTCCAAGTCACGTCTATGTGATACCACTCAGGCGTTCTCTTTGATTTGCCGTAGTTTACCAAATTCCATGCATGGTTATCCCCGTCCGCAACGCCTGTCACAATTAAGCTTTCGACTCCCGCCATGTGTGCCAACATTTGAAATGCGTGGGCATATCCCTGACAAACCGTTACCCCATCGATTAACGCGCCGTAAACATTAAATGCGTTTTTGTTATACTCGTGGTTGTGGTCGTATACAATATTGTCTGCGAGATAGGTGTGAATACTGTATACCTTGTCAAAAACTGTTCCCGAAACGGACTGAATAATCTGCTTTGCCTTGTTATAAACCTGCATTTCTTCGGAAGTCAACTCTGTTGTATCGTTGGTTTCATGCGCGATGATTACTTTCATGAACATCTCGTAGTCCGGGAGGATATTTGCATCCAAAACGCCCCCGCTGTTCCTGTAGGAAATTTCTACTCCCCGTATTCCGCGCAACGCAAGAATCCCCGGGTTTTTGTCATAGTATTCGTCTAAATTCTTCCAAATTTCCATGCTGCTGATTCTCGTATTTTGCGACATTATAAAATTATCGCTCATAAAAGCGATAATCTTATCAAGCTCAACGTAAGAGTCAATTATATCTCCCGCGCTTGAATCGGTGGCAGGGAAACCAAAGCTGTCATCCGAACTGCGGGTAGGATATAACAAGCCGCAGCCCGTCTGAAGCAATATAACAGATATAATTGCAAATTGAATTAGTTTCTTCAAAACACCCTTTTCATTCCTCACGGCGAGAGCGGTTGTAAAGCTACTCTCGCCGTGAAACACTAACTAACTTAATTAAGCGCAAGTACAGCAGGAGAGCGGGTCAGCAAACGGAGGTCTGACTTCCTCCACTTTGCAGTTACCGCAAGTATCGCACCATCCTTCGGCAACAGGACTGCCCTCACCGGCATTTTGCACACCCGAAATGCAGTCACTGTGCCGTGAACATCCGCGGCAGACTACAATACCGTAACGAACTCCCGTGCAGGTAATGCAAATATAGAGGTTTTCTTCTTCGTTGTCGCTTATGGGGCAAGCTGCGCAATCCGCAATATCAGTCGAGTTTTCTTCCGTACAGGTGCTGTGCGGCTGACCAAAGAAAACACAAACAATAGTGCTGCCTTGGACCGGAGTTATGGTCGAGAACCCGCTCCACGAAATTCTTCCTGCGGTGGGAACAAACTCTTCGTCCGCTTCAAGACAACCTTGGCACATAAAGTGTTCACCGTTCCAGTCGTTGCGGAATCCTGCCCGCGGCGACGGGTCGGTCTCGCTTGTGCAAATACCGTATGCACCGTTGCATTCCCCATCATTATGGTCACATTGTGCCGATGCTATACAGTCTGTTCCGAATCCGCAACCTCTGCAATGAAGTATACCGAACATAATCCAGTCACAATCCGCACAGTAGCCGCATCCGGGACACAGTTCAGCTTCTACACCACACTCCTCACAATCAGCTACAAACGGTGTGTTGTCCGGATTACCGTCCGCGCGTTCACCACTGTCGTCGAATGCAGGGATATAGTCGGGACGCACACCCTCAAGAGGAGGCAATGTTGTTGCCGCGGGAGTCGTGGTTTCTTCCGGAGTCGTGGTTTCATCCGGAGTTGTAGACTCATCACCCGTAGACGGAATTGTAGTTTCATTCGTGTCGGGAGTTGTAGTCTCATCGCCTGTGGACGGAGTTGTAGTCTCATCGCCTGTGGACGGAGTTGTAGTCTCATCGCCTGTAGACGGAGTTGTAGTCTCATCGCCTGTAGACGGGGTTGTAGTCTCATCGCCTGTAGACGGGGTTGTCGTCTCATCGCCCGTAGACGGGGTTGTAGTCTCATCGCCTGTAGACGGAGTTGTAGTCTCATCGCCTGTAGACGGGGTTGTAGTCTCATTGCCTGTGGACGGAGTTGTAGTTTCTGTTCCACCCGTTCCCGTAGTTGTACTCGGCGTCGTAGTTTCAGAACCTGTCCCTGTAGT
>WRLX01000085.1 GCA_009777415.1 Oscillospiraceae bacterium | reverse complement strand
TGAGGGAACTGCTTGTTGAAAAAATCGCTCTCCCAGAGGGCTTGCTTTCCTATACTCTATTTGATTTTGAAAAAATTTTTAATTATTTTTCAAAAAGGGGTTGACAAATGATAGTTAGTCACCTCCTATTTATCCGTTATTTAGCCAAATAACCCCCCTATATGATCAAACCTGCCCATACCACACCGATGCAGATATATGGAGGCATATCCATTGCTCACAACTTTATACGATGAATAGTGGTCGCAGTAAGTAAACCCTAAAAAGCCAACACATCTATACTCTACTTTAGTGATTCCACCGCACTCTTTCGGGTCCCAGCGGTTTTGTGTAGCTCCCCCCGCCACGCTGTCAAGTTCTTCCTCCGCCAATTCGCCGTTTTTCATCGCCCCTGCCGCTTCGTGTGCTTTTTGGTAGTCATCGACAGTGATAGAAAAGCCGTATTCGGCGGCTAATGTAA
Source organism: Oscillospiraceae bacterium (assembly GCA_009777415.1). Classification (GTDB taxonomy): domain Bacteria; phylum Bacillota; class Clostridia; order Oscillospirales; family Ruminococcaceae; genus Ruminiclostridium_E. Next base: position 6,650 of record WRLX01000085.1, on the reverse strand, counting down.
CAATTTCCTCCGCATTTGCACCTGCTGTGCCTAATTCGTCCAACTTTGCCATAAGGCTACTGTCATTTCTCGCTTTTTCGATAAACGCTTGCATTTGTTCCATGCTCGTTTCCCCCTTATAGTTCTCATGCTTTGTAGTCATAAAGTCCCATTTTGCAAACATACCGTTCGATTCCCGAATTAAAACCCTTGCCAAGTATTTGATCGTAATGGTCACACCAATTTAGCTCCAAATAGCCCTTGCAGTTATACCAGACTCTCTTAAAATGGCCGCAGGCGTCCGGGTCATAGCGGTTTTCTGTGAAGTATCTTCCGAACCCCAACCCCCCGGCTACATCTTCCAAGTCCTCTTCCGCCAACTTGCCGCATTTACACTCTTTTGCCGCTTCGCGTGCCATTTGGTATTCTTCCGCCGTAACGATGTAACCGTACTCGGCAGCTAAGGCGATGAATTCCTCGTCCCCTGCACCTGCCGCACCTAATTCGTCCAACTTTGCCATTAAATCCTTGTCATTTCTCGCTTTTTCGATAAACGCTTGCATTTGTTCCATGTTCTCAGCCCCTCTTTCCGCCTTTATAATCAAACACGCCCATACTGCACTTGTGGTGACCTTCGGTTTCAGTAATTTTGGTACGTGTATAGTGGTCACACCAACTGGTTTCAATAAACCCCACGCAGTTATAATGTACAGTAGTATACTTTTTGCAGATTTCCGGGTCATAGCGGTTTTGTGTGTATCTGGTACCCCCACCGGCGGCACTCTCTAAATCTTCTTCCGCGAGTTCGCAAGTTTTACACGCTCCTGCCGATTCACGCGCCGCCCGGCATTCCTCCACGGTAATGGAAAACCCGTGTTCCGCGGCTAATGCGATTATTTTCTCATCCTCCGCACCCGCCGAGCCTAATTCGTCCAACTTTGCCATAAGGCTACTGTCATTTCTCGCTTTTTCGATAAACGCTTGCATTTGTTCCATGTTCATTTCCTCCTAATTAAAATTACGTGCCAAAAAAATCCCATCGCCCTACGGTGTTACTTTACATTAGACCTCTTGTTAATACATATTATATACTATCAAAATAGCCCCTAACAACACCCTTGGCGGTGTACTTTGAAAATCATTTAGAACCAACAGCAGAAAAACAGCAGCAAATTTTTTCGGAAATTCGGGCAAAAAGGCTTGCAAAACCTGTCAATGTGTGGTATGATGATAAACTGCAGTACACAACCCAAAATCTGAAGGAGAATCTAAATGTCAAAAACAAAAAACGATTACGGCGACCACAGCTTAAAAGCCCTTAAAGGCCCTGACCGAGTCCGCAAACGACCCGCAGTAATATTCGGTTCGGACGGGATTGAAGGGTGCAAGCATTCTATTTTTGAAATTCTGTCAAACTCAATAGATGAGGCACGCGAAGGCTACGGAAAGCGAATCACCATAACCAAATATGCCGACAAGTCCATTGAAATTTCCGACAATGGGCGGGGAATCCCCATTGATTTTAACAAAAACGAAGATAAATACAATTGGCATCTCGCTTTTTGTACTCTGTACGCGGGCGGCAAATACGATAACAATTCGGGCGGCGATTATTCGTTTGCATTGGGGCTTAACGGATTGGGGCTTTGCTCGACCCAGTATGCGGCGGAATATATGGAGGTCGAGTCCGACAACGGCACTTGGAATTATAAATTAGGGTTTGAAAAAGGCTTCAACATAACGGTGCAAAAGGACGAGCGAGGGTTTGTCAAGTCAAAATCAAGCGGCAAAAGCGGCACAAGAATAAAATGGCGGCCCGATACCGAGGTTTTTACCGATATTGACGTAACCGATGAATACTTTAATGATGTTCTGAGGCGACAGTCTATTGTAAACGGGGGATTGGAGTTCCTTTACCGCAGTGAAAACCATGACGGCGGCTTTGAAGAGAGAATCTACTGCTATAAAAACGGGATTGACGACTATTTGCAGGAAATATTGGGCGATTCTGAAACAATCGGGGTTTTGCAAAGTTGGGAGGCTGAACGCAGGGGGAAAGACCGCGATGACAAGGACGAGTATAAGGTGCGGCTAAAATGCGCATTTGCATTCGCTCGTAATCCGAAGCCGCCGTTGGTCGAGCATTACCACAATTCCTCATGGCTTGAATACGGGGGGAGTCCCGATAAAGCATTGCGGCAAGCATTTGTATCGCAGATTGACGCTTATTTGAAACAGGTGGGCAAATACAACAAAGGTGAGGGGAAAATCAGCTTTGCCGATATTGAGGACTGTCTTGTGTTTATTTCATCAAACTTTTCAACTCAAACAAGCTACGAAAATCAAACAAAAAAGGCAATTTCCAATAAATTTATATACGAAGCCATGACAGACTGGCTGAAAAGCAATCTTGAGGTTTATTTTCTCGAAAATAAGGAGCAGGCGGGAAGCATTTCAGAGCAAATCCTAATCAATAAGCGAAGCCGCGAAAATGCCGAAAAGACACGATTGAGCCTAAAGAAAAAGTTAGCCGGGAATATTGATATGGCAAATCGGGTGCAAAAGTTTGTCGATTGCCGCAGTAAAGACCTGACTAAGCGGGAACTGTACATTGTTGAGGGAGATTCGGCATTGGGTGCGGTAAAACTCGCGCGGGATGCGGAATATCAAGCGGTAATCCCCGTCCGCGGGAAAATCCTCAATTGCCTTAAAAGCGGGTATGACAAAATATTCAAAAACGAAATAATAACAGATATAATAAAGGTATTGGGGTGCGGCGTTGAGGTTCGGACTAAAGCTAAGGATTTGTCGAGCTTTAACATTGAAAACCTGCGTTGGAGTAAAGTGGTAATCTGCACAGATGCGGATGTTGACGGCTATCAAATACGTACACTTATCCTAACTATGTTGTACTGTCTTACACCGAAGCTGATAAGCGAGGGGTATGTCTATATTGCCGAATCGCCGTTATATGAAATTAATTGCAAACAAGAAACATTTTTTGCATACACCGAGAAAGAGAAGACACGGATTATAAAAGAACTGAAAGGCAAAAAATACACTATTCAGCGTTCAAAGGGATTGGGCGAAAATGAGCCTGACATGATGTCGCTTACTACAATGAATCCGGATACAAGGCGGCTTATTAAAGTCACGCCGACCGATGCGGCACGTACTAAAGAGATGTTCGATTTATTGCTCGGGGATAACCTTCAAGGCAGAAAAGACTTTATAAGCGAGTATGGCTCAATGTACCTTGAAGTTGCGGATATTTCTTAGGGAAACGAAACTTTTAGAGCCTGTTTAGATTCTCCGAACGAGTGGATTTTTGTGCAAATATCCGCTGATATTTAAGCAAAAATCAACGCAGTATGGCGGAAAATTTGTCGAAAATCCGCCGTGAGCGAGATTCTAAACAGGCTCTTATAACCCGATTGTGCAGAAAGGGCAAGGGTAAAAGATTGAAAGTAAATCTGCGTAAATGGGGAAAACGAAACTTTTATAACCCGGTTGTGCAGAAAGGGCAAGGGTAAAAGATGGATTTAGATTTTTGTCCTCGGTGTCAGACAAGAGTGAGCGTTTATGTTCCCGACTGCCCCAATTGCGGTTATTTTATATGGGGGGACGACGGGGAATACGACAGTTTGGGATTAGGGCAGGGACTCGGCGGGCGTGTTTTTGAAAGCGAAGAGGACTATGAAGACTACCTCGATTATGATGACGGCGATTTTGACGACGAATTAGATGATGACGATGATTTTGACGATGATGATTAAGGTTTTTTCAAAAACACTTGATTTTATTTAAAAAGTGTGATAAAATGTTAATTAGACCCCCAACCGGAAACTAACGCACGGTGTATTTTTCCGTGGAGGTCTATTGAAATTTTAAAGCACATTTGTGCGGAAAGGACATGGATAAAAAAATGAATATACTTGTTATCAATGCGGGGAGTTCCTCCCTCAAGTACCAATTAATCGAAATGAAAAACGAAAAAGTTATTGCCAAGGGGAATTGCGAGCGCATAGGAATTGACGGGCGAATCGCACATTCAGCATTTGACGGGCGAAAATTTGAGGAGGATTGCTCATTCCCGACTCATACGGAGGCTTTTGAGAAAGTCGTATACGCTTTGACAAAAAGCTCTGCCGCTGTAATCTCAAGCATGGACGAGATTAATGCTGTCGGGCATCGCGTTGTCCACGGTGGGGAATTTTTCAGCAAAGCCACAAAAATTACCGATGAGGTTATTAACAAGATTGATGAGCTTAAAGAGTTCGCGCCGCTCCATAATCCCGCTCACGCATTGGCTATGCGTGCCTGCAACAAAGTTATTCCCGCAACAGTGCCGCAGGCGGCAATCTTTGACACCGCGTTTCATCAGACTATCCCCGATTTCGCTTACATTTACGGGCTTCCCTATGAATGCTATGACAAATACGGTGTTCGTAAATACGGATTTCACGGCTCGTCGCACAGATTTGTCGGAGCTTGCCTCGCCGAAAAAACCGGACGCAATTTGCGGAGTATGAAAATTGTTTCCTGCCATCTCGGGAACGGCTCGTCCATTACTGCGATTTGCAACGGGAAGTCAATTGACACCACAATGGGATTTACACCATTAGACGGCGTTTTAATGGGGACACGAACCGGCGCGCTTGACCCGTCTGTCGTTACTTATATACAAAAGAAAACCCAAATGAGTCCCGCTCAAATTGAAGACTATATGAACAAAAAGTCGGGAATGCTCGGAATCGGCGGATTCTCGGACAATCGCGAAATTACAGAAGCGGCGAATAAAGGCGACACACGCGCAATTCTCGCAACATTGATTCTGCGCTACGGCATTAAGAAATATATCGGTGCATACGCGGCGGCAATGGGTGGTCTCGATGTTGTAATCTTTACCGGGGGGATTGGCGAAAACGCATTTGACATAAGGCGGGATGTGTGCCTTGATATGGAATTTTTCGGCATTGATTTTGATGTTGAAAAAAATGCCCAACCCGCAACACGCGGCAATTTCACAAAACTGACAAAAGAAGGCAGCCGCACCGAGGTTTGGATTGTGCCGACTAACGAGGAATTAATGATTGCCCGCGACACTAAAGAGTTGTTTTTTTAAGACTCTGTTATTCTGCCACGCTCTATTAATGGGTTCTTCGGTTGTCGGAGAACCCATTTAAAAATTTTTTCTAAAACTTTCTTAAAAAATGCAACATTTAAAAATTTTTTCTAAAACTTTCTTAAAAAATGCAACATTTTTCTGTTCTCAAACGTATATAAAGAGATACTGTTGAAATATTCCGAAAAAGGGAGGGGATTTAATGTGTTTTGAATCTCATACAGCATATCGCTCAAACCAAGCGTATATTAGAGCGATAAGTATCGATTCGGAAGTGAATCAAACCTATAATCCCTGCGAAGCCGACCGCCCCTCAAATTGGATAGAGGTGTTGGTGCAAAAGCATGAAAACAAAATCTTTCGAACCGCGCTTGCCATAATGGGCAATGAAACCGATGCGGAAGATATTATGCAGGATGTTTTTCTTAAAATTATCGAAAAGAAGCCTCAATTTGAGTCGGAGGAACACGAGGAAGCGTGGCTCACACGGGTGACCGTAAACCGATGTAAAAGCTCACTGCGCTTATTTTGGCGAAAGAAAAGCCGCCCACTCCACGATATACATCCCGCAAATGAGGCAGTATTGCCGATATATGGCGGAGAATGCGGCGAAAGCTCGCTTTTGGAAACGATAAACACTCTTCCGCCTAAGTACAGAATCGCAATCTACTTATTTTACTATGAAAACTATTCGACTAAAGAAATAGCAGAGATTACCAACCAAAAGGAAACTACCGTAAGGAGTCAGCTTTCACGCGCCCGCGGCAAATTGAAGGAAATCCTTGAGGCTGAGAAAGGACATGGTCATGAGTTTTAAAAATAAATATACCGAATTTTTAGACAGTGTAACAGTTGATGAGAAAATGCGCGAAAGAACAATAAAGCGTTTAACACGTGCGTCACAAATCCGAAGCAAGCCGGAGAAAAGCAGCTTTATAAGGAATTTTATGTTAAGTCCGGTAAACTCATTGTCTTTTGTTGTTTGCGCGATAATAGGCGTTTCGGCATGGTTTGTTATGGGCGAACATTTTGGTGGCGGGGGATTGCCGATTATGACAGAAGCATCCCCTCAAATTTCAGCCGAAACTGTTTTTGACTCGACACTTTCCGAACAATCGGCGGAGAATTTTCCCGAGAATACAGTCGGCGCTGAGCTTGGGTTGACACAATCGAACCGACATATTCAATCAACCCAAGCGGCAAGCAATGAAGGATACGGCACTGATGGAGGTACACTCGGCAGAAACGCAGAGGTTAATACGGAAGAGCCGCCACCTGTTACTTTGCCGTCGTTCGGCATTACCACGGTAACTCAATCCGCCGCAAACGGCACAATTGCGCCGCCGCAGTCTCAGACAATCATAACAAACGGCACTACTGCGCCGCCCGCACCTGCAACTTCGCGTTCATCTGTTGTTGCGACTACGCGACCGCTGCCTGTTGTTACAACTGCGCGACCCTCGGTTGCCACTACTGCGCGACCGCCCGTTGTTACAACTGCGTTACCTCCCGTTGCTACTACTGTGCCGCCGCCTGTTGTAGTAAC
>WRLX01000084.1 GCA_009777415.1 Oscillospiraceae bacterium | reverse complement strand
CAAGACATATATGGCGGGACTTATAATCTTTTTGCGCATACCTTGCCCGAATCGGGTATTGAGACCACTTTTGTAAAAGGCGGCAATCCCGATGATTTTGAAAAAGCAATCAAGGCTAATACTAAAGCAATATTTATTGAAAGTCTCGGCAATCCTCACTCAACTATAATCGATATTGCCGCGCTGGCTGAAGTTGCCCATAAACACGGAATCCCGCTTATTGTCGATAACACATTTGCAACTCCGTATCTCTTGCGCCCGATTGAACACGGCGCGGATATAGTTGTACACTCCGCAACTAAATTCATCGGCGGTCACGGGACTTCTATCGGAGGAGTCATTGTTGATTCGGGCAAGTTTGATTGGGAACAAAATGATAAGTTTCCTGGATTGTCACAGCCGAATCCAAGCTATCACGGCGCGGTATTCAGCAAAGTCGCGGGAAATTTGGCGTACATTATCAAAATCCGAACCACCCTCATGAGGGATACCGGTGCTGTATTGTCACCGTTTCACTCGTTTTTGTTTTTACAAGGGCTTGAAACTCTTTCATTGCGCGTTGAAAGGCACACCCAAAACGCATTGAAGGTAGTCGAATATCTTGCCAATCATCCGAGCGTTGAAAAAGTAAATCACCCTTCGTTGCCCGCTCACAGCGGCAATGCCTTGTACAAAAAATATTTCCCGAATGGCGGGGGCGCGATTTTCACTTTTGAATTAAAAGGCAGTGCGGATGATGCCAAGGCATTTATTGACAGGTTGGAGTTGTTTTCGCTTTTGGCAAATGTCGCCGATGTAAAATCGCTTGTTATTCACCCTGCCTCAACTACTCATTCACAAATGAGCGAAGTCGAACTTGCGGCATCGGGCATTAAACCCAACACCATACGCCTTTCGGTCGGAACTGAGCATATTGATGATATTATCGGCGATTTGGAGCAGGCTTTTGCGCGATAGATAATAGACCTCCTCGGGGATTAATGTTTTTTTCAATCACCCTCTCTGTTTTCAACTAAAGGCAGGGAGGGGGTCTTCGCATTAGTGTAAAGTACTGCGCAAACCAAGGCGGTAAGCGGCATTGTGAGGAGGATCCCAAGGCTTCCTATTAACGCCTGCAAAAGCTCAACGAGAACCAATTCTCTGTTCAGCAAATCGGTAAGCGAGCCGGAAAATACTAACAACAGCAGAATTGATGACAATGAGCTTCCCACATAGGCTAACACAAGTGTATTGGTTGTCGCGCCGATTATGTCTTTACCGATGTTCATTCCCGACTTCAAAATGTCTTTAAACCTCAAATGGGGGGCTTTCTCTTTAAGCTCCCAAAGCGCGGACGACATTGAAACCGAAACGTCTATAATCGCGCCGACCGCGCCGATAACTATTCCCGCAAACACAATAGATTTTAAATCAATCGGGTTTTCTGTGATGTAAAGCAGTCTGCCTGTTTCTTCGTTCAATCTGCCCGAAAGCCGCATAGTCGTATTCATAAGCAAAGTTAAAAGGCAAGCGGCAATAACCCCCCCGAAACAGCCTATGACAGCCGCGAATGATTTTTTGTTTACCCCGTAGAGTATAAAAAGCGTAACAATTATTGAGTATGTGCATACGATAATTGTTGACAGATAAATATTTTTACCTGCTAAGATAGACGGTATGAACACTGCGAAAACAGCGGCGCAGGTGAATCCGAGGGAAATAATGGTGTTCAGCCCTTTGAGTCCGCTGAAAATAAGCAGTAGTAATACAAATGCCGCCCCCAAAATGACAATTTGGTCAATCTTTATAAGTCTTATAAAATACCAGTCATCGTTAGTCTGCGACAGGGAGATTTTATCCCCCACTTTCACAGGTCTGTCGTATAGTGAACTGAGGTGGCTGTTGCCCTCAACCTGCATCGAAACCTGTCTGGACGTAACCTCTTTTCCTTTATGCTCGCTATTTGTTATTACCGCTTCAAACTCAGTTTCGGTGATAACCGCCCCCGCAGTTGTAGTTGAGTCTACAGTCACCTTTAACACGTTAGTCACCTTTGCCTCAACTACCATGTTAGCAAGGTGAAAGTCATACGGCATATCGCGGACTGTAATTCGGTTGCCGATATATAACAATGTCAGCGCGAGAATTATAACCGCTATATGGGTTATTACAGCTTTTAAAGTACTCTTCTTAATCTTCATTTTTATGACCATGCCGCCCCACCTTGCACAAAACCCAATGAAACTCGCGGCATGGTGGTTCTTCCTTTCTTATTTTTCAAACTTTACCCTTGTCCTTTCTGCATAAAAGTTAATTACCAATTAAAACATCGCATTCCTTGCGGATTATTATACATTTTGCGGGACAAGCGGAAACGCATTCGGCGCAACTGTCGCATAAATCATAGTTGACGACTGCAAGATTGTTTGTTACCGAAATCGCCTGTTTAGGGCATTTCTTTTCACAAATTTTGCACCCGATACAGCCCTTTGAACAGACTTGGCGGGTTAATTTCCCCTTGTCTTCGGAGCTGCACGCAACATGAACGGTGCGACTTATTGCTTGAATCCCGATTATTCCTTTGGGGCAAGCTTTTGCGCAAAGTCCGCAAGCATTGCATTTATAATAGGCGACAATGGCTCTGTTGTTTTCGCCTATTGCGATTGCGTTCTGCGGGCAGGCGCGCATACAGTCGCCGAGTCCCGCGCAACTGTAGCGGCACGTCTCGTTTCCGTTATAGTACAATCCGGAGGCGCGGCAACTTTGAGTCCCCACGTACTCATATTTAGTGCCGCAGACACCGGCACAGCGAACAAAAGCAACCTCTTGCTCTACTGTGTCAACAACAGTGCCGAGAACAGCCGATATTTTTTCAACAGCCTCAACACCGCCTGGTTTACACTTATTTGCCTCCGCTTCCCCGTTTTTTATCGCAACGGCATATTGCTCACAACTTGCAAAACCGCAAGCACCGCAGTTAATGCCCGGCAAAATTTCAACAAGCGTTTCAACTTTTTCATCGCTTTCTATGTGAAAAATTTTCCCCGCAATTGCAAGCACTGCCCCTGCAACCCCGCTAATTGTTGCAAAAAACAAAATAGGAATCAAATACTCCATACTAAAAATACTCCTAACAAACTAAAATCAGCTTTATCAGCACGTTGCTTATGAAGACAGGTTCTTAGACCAGCCCGCTGAACCCTATTAAAAACAGGGACATAATCCCGGCGGCAACCAAAGTAATCGGCGCGCCTTTCAGCGGGGCAGGGACGTCATTTTGGTCTATATGCTCTCTTAAAGTCGAAAATATAAGCATTACCAGCATAAACCCTATTCCCGCACAAAACGAATTAAATATGGCATACCCGAAATTGTACCCCCTGTTGACATTTAAAAGCGTCACCCCGAGAATGGCACAGTTCGTAGTAATAAGCGGCAAAAACACACCTAATGTGTCGTACAGGGCGGGATTGCATTTACGAATCCCCATTTCCAAAAGCTGAACAAACAACGCTATTACTAAAATAAAAGTCAACGTGTTCATATAGGTTATGTTCAACGGGACGAGAACAAACACGAAAATCGGGTAAGTAATCGCCGTTGCCGATACCATAGTCACTATTACCGCCAACCCCATTCCGGCCGCGCCGGACAGTTTTTGCGAAACGCCGAGAAAAGGGCAAATTCCCAAAAATTTAACAAGGATAAAGTTTTCGGTAAGAACCCCGGCAATCAATATTACAAGCATTGTTCCGAGTATTCCCGTGTCGGGAGCTTTGTCGGAATCGGATTCTATTACGCCGCTTTCCAACCCTTTAGTTACCGCAATTGCGATATTAACCGCCTCGGCTACTCCCGCAGAAGAATAGGTTGCACCCGTAACTGCCTCTATCTCAATTTCATCGCCCGCCCCTCTTGCAACTGTAACGGCTCTGTCAGCCCCGATAAATCTTGACAGGAATGAAGGGTTCTTTACTTTATCGCCGATTCCGGGGTCATCCTTTATTTCAACGGGGACAATCCCGCTTACTTTTGCCGCTCCATCGCTCGTATCCATGGCAATTAACACGGTGATTCCATCGGGCGGCTTGAAACCGCCTGTTGTAATCTCAAGGGTTATCATCCCGTCATCGCCGTCTTTTAGGATTAGCTTATTGACCGATTCGGGTTTGGGAATATTAAAACCCGCTCCCTCCCAATCGGCGACTATCTCAAATTCCCCCTCACCCATAAGCTCAGTGCATGATTTGCGGAGGCTTTCGGTGAGTACATCCGAAGTGTCGGGAATAATTGTTGACGAGAAAATCAACATAGCCCCCATCAGGGTTGTAATAATACAGAGGACTAAAGGGGGTTTTAAATACTTAATAAAGTTTTTAATCATTTTTTTACCCATGCCCTTTCTGCACAAACGTGCCATAAAAATTCGTTTTCCCATTTACGTAGATTTATTTTCAAACTTTTACCCATGCCCTTTCTGCACAAACGTGCCATAAAAATTCGTTTTCCCATTTACGTAGATTTATTTTCAAACTTTTACCCTAACTTTCTCATTTTTTTCCGAACGGCTTTGGTCGCGTGATTTTATCTATAAAAGGAGTCAGGATATTCATAGTCAATATTGAAAATGCCACACCCTCATTCATTCCCCCGTATTGCCGTATAATAAAGGTAATTAACCCGCATCCGAACCCAAAGAGCATCTTCCCGTAAAGCGTCATGGGATTTGTCGCGTAATCGGTCGCCATAAAAATCGCACCGAGCAAAAGCCCGCCCGTAAGGATTGAGTTAAGCGAAGCCATTGAGTCGCCTCCGCTTGCAATATAAGTACCTATGGCAACAGTTCCGATAAACACAAGCGGAGTAATCGGGCGTATAATCCTCATTGCCAGCAAGCAGACAAATCCGATTAAGAGAGCCGCCGCGCAGGTTTCGCCGAGGCTGCCCCCGTGGAATCCGAAAAACAACTCAAACAGGGACGGAGCCTTTTCAAGTGCAAGCGGGGTAGGTGCGGTAATCGCATCGGCGTAAGAAGCGTTCGAGGTAAACTGTTCGAGATAGGGCGGCAAATTCATCCCTCTGTGGTGAAAAGCAACAGGATAGTTCGACATATGCGCCGGAAAAGACAGCACAAGCACTATTCGCCCGACAATTGCGGGGTTGGCAAAGTTTTGCCCTAACCCGCCGAACATTTCCTTAACAACGACGATTGCGGCGAACGAGCCTATTACCGCCATGTATAAAGGGAGGGATACCGGCAAATTAAACGCAAGCAAAATTCCGGTAACTACCGCAGAAAAATCAAGAACTGTAGACACGTCCTTTTTGAAAATCCACCTGAATGCAGCTTCAAAAAAAACGCAGGAGCTTATGCACACAACAATAAGCAACAATGCCCTCGGCCCAAAGATGTAGCTCGACATAAGAGTTGCGGGAATAGTTGCTATTGCCACGCTCGTCATTATTTTTTTTGTTGAATTATGACTGCGAATATGAGGTGACGGTTCAATAATCAGTTGTTTTTTAAGATATTTTTCCATATTTACTCATGTCCTTTCTGCACAAGCGTGCAATAAAAATTCATTTTCCCCGTTTGCCAAGTGCTTATTTTCAAAGCTTTACCCATGTCCTTTCTGTATTTCATTTCTTATGAGAATTTTCGCTAATTGATTTTTTTCGCAGAGATTGCGTTTTGCCGGGCATATAAATGAGCACGCCGCACAGCTCATACACAAATTCACTCTCAGCTTTTCAAGAAGGGTAATATTTTTTGCGTCAAAAGCTCTGTTAATCTCATAAGGGTCAAGGTTTAATGAGCAAACATGGATGCACTTGCCGCAACGAATGCAGGCGGATTCGATGTTGGATTCTCCTTTAAGGTAACCCTCCTCATTGCTGAAAAACAAAACCGCTCCGGTAGTCTTCGTGACCGGGGTATTCTCGGTATCATAAACACAAAAACCCATCATCGGGCCGCCGACAACAATTCTGTCAGGTTCTGCCCGTAACTCTGCAAGCTTACATAATTCATCAAGGGAAGTCCCTACGGGGACGATAAAGTTTCTTACATTGGCGGCAATATTCCCGTCAAGTGTCACCCGCCTTGTAATTAACGGAATACCCGTTTTAACATATTCTGCCAAAAATGAAACTGTCGAAACATTTAAAACTACGCATCCCGCATTAAGGGGCAACTCGCCTTCCTTAATTTTCTTACCCGTCACTTGGTATATCAAGACTTTTTCCGCCCCTTGCGGGTATTTCAAGGGTAGCTTTTTTACTGTAATGTTTTGGCAACCCCGTTCCTTTAGCAGATTCTCCAAAATCTTAACAGCTCGCGGCTTATCTTTTTCAATGCCGATTACCGCTTTCGGAATCCCGGTGTATTTCATTACAAGCTCGATTCCGTCAATAACGCCGCTGGGGTTTTCTATGATTTCACGATAATCACTCGTTACATAAGGCTCACACTCTGCGGCATTAATCACCAATGTGTTCACCGGGTTCGCCGAGTTTACAGGAAAATCAAGCTTTTTATAAGTAGGGAATCCCGCCCCGCCTAATCCCACGCTACCCGAATCGCGGACAGCTTTCAGAAAACTCGCCTTGTCGGTTATAATCGGCGGCTTAACACTTTCGTGCATTTTTCCGACATTATCGCTGTCGGCAGTTATGATTAACGCGCGGGTCAGCTCCCCGGTAATTCCGTGAATCGCCGTTTCTCCCGTAACAGTCCCGGTTATTGAAGCGTGAACAGGGACGGACAGCCCCCCGTTGTCGTCATCGCCAATCTTTTGCCCCGTAAGTACATAGTCGCCCACCTTGACAAGCGGACGGCAAGGATTACCCGCACTCTGTTTCAAGCTTATTATGACTTTTGGCGGAGGATGCGGGGTCTGCGTCGGTTTTTCCGCCGAATCGTTATAAACAGGAAGCTCTACAGCATTTAAAATCATTCTTTTACCCTTGCCCTTTCTAAACAATCATATTGTTGAAAGTTTCGTTTTCCGCATTTACGCAGATTTATTTTCATCTTTTTACCCTTGCCCTTTCTAAACAATCATATTGTTGAAAGTTTCGTTTTCCGCATTTACGCAGATTTATTTTCATCTTTTTGCCCTTGCCCTTTCTAAACAATCATATTGTTGAAAGTTTCGTTTTCCGCATTTACGCAGATTTATTTTCATCTTTTTGCCCTTGGCCTTTCTCTTTCTTTTATCCAACTTACGTATGTATTATAACATAATAACATATATATTGCATTAAGTCAAGTGTTGACTTTTAGAATATTTATGATATAATCTATTTAAGA
>WRLX01000083.1 GCA_009777415.1 Oscillospiraceae bacterium | reverse complement strand
TGCTTGAAGATTTGCGTGAAGATTTTTCGTCAGACAAGGCGAATTTTGTGCGAATATCCGCTGATATTTAAGCAAAATTCAACGCAGTATGGCGGAAAATTTTCCGCAAAGATTTAGTGATTCTTAAGTTAATCGACTATAGTTCTTATTGTTGTAAAATTGCTTCCGCCGGGCGAAGTCTTGAGCGGTTTGTACGCTTTAAGTCGAATAAACAGTCGGAATCGCCGGGGGTAATTGTGTTGGACTTGCCGCTCCCGGTGAATGCGGCGCGAAATCCCAATATTTGCAGGACATGGATTGCATCCTCGCAGACTGCATGGTACGGGAACGCGAACAGCGCGGGGCTGAACCCGCATTCTTCAAGGACACGCACTTGAAGCCGATTAACGTCCCGCCCGAACAATCTTTGGTAATCCAAAAGATTCTCGCCATCTTTACGGCGGCAGCCTTTGCGTCCATGCTTGATAAGGTGCATTGAATAGGTGTGATTGCCTATTTCGACTAAACCGGAATCCACAATCTCGCGTATCTGCTCCCAAGTCATGTGACCACTTTCGAGGTCTTCATAAAAGTTTTTGCTCCATATATCGGTGTGGTCGCCGATTATGGATATTACGGCTTTTGAGTTGTGTTTTAAAAGCAATGGGAAACCGTGAACATAATTGTTGTAATAGCCATCATCGAATGTCAGCATTACGGGATTGGGCGGTAATGGCCTGTTTTCGTGTACAAATGCGATTAATTCAGAAATGCCTATTGTGTTGTACCCGTTTTCTTTAAGGAATATAAGGTCGCGTTCAAACTCGCCCGGCGAAATATGATGCTCCCCTTTGTTGTCTACTAAAAAATGGTACATAATGATTGGCAATTCTATCGGTTGCAGTTGCGCGGTATTGTCGGTGTATGCCGCATCGGCTGTTGCTGTCAGCAGTATTATTGATAGCAGTAATACAGATAAAAATTTTTTCAAACTTATACACACATCCCTTCTTGAATTTTTCAAAATAAAATTCCCCTTTTCGATATTATTGTCGAAAAAGGGATTTTTATTACTTTTATTTTACTAATTTAACGGCAATGACAGAAATGTCGTCTTCTCTTCCTTTTTCATCGTCATCGGGATTGTCGCCTCCGCTGAATGCGGAGTATCGCGCTGTATTTGCCAAGAGTTTGGCTGTTTCGTTTAAGTCGGTTGAATTTTTGTTATCGGACAATTGATGTTCTAACCATTTTTCGTTTAATTCCGCGCCGTCACTCGCCATGATTATCATGTCGGAATTGCCTATGGTAAAGCTTTGGCTTTCGTAGACAGCGCGATAGCCGATTCCGACGGGGAGACCTTTTCCCGCGGCTTTGACGAACCTTTTGTTGCAACGGATATAGCTCGCCGCCGCCCCCGCTTTATACAGTTCCGCTTTGCCTGTATAAAGGTCAATTCTGCAAATGTCAAGGGTTGCAAAGCTTTCATCCGAGGATTTCACGAGAAGGGAATTATTGATAATTTCGAGCGATGACGGAAGCCCTATACCGGCACGCAAAAGTTTCACTAACATTCCGCAGGCGAATGCGGAATCTATTCTTGCGCGGCTTCCGCTCCCCATTCCGTCTGATAGAATAATATAAGCGTAGCCTTTTCCATCAACAAAGCTGTCATAGTAATCGCCGCAGGAGCGTTCGTTGGATTTCGACAGCTGATACGCGCCGTACTCCACGCCGTATACTGCCCGCTCATGCATGGTGAACCTAAACTCGGGCGGGTTATTTTCGCCGTTTGCAACATAGGTTATTTCAGGCAGGTCGAATTGCCTTTGAAGTGATTCGGCCGCAAAATCGCCGAGACGTGCGGCTTCGCAGGCAAGTGTCCCTTTGCCGTAGCCCTCGACAGATGCTCGCCCTTCATTAATCAGAACCGCCGCTCTCGGGCGGGTTATCCCGTTGTCGGATAAGATTTTTTCCATTTGAGAAGCCATTTCGTGGTCATAATGGGAATAGTCGAGGAATTCATCCGACATATCGAGCATAAGGCTCTCAGTCGCGGCTAATTGCGCAGTCAACACTGTTCTCATCTCGCTGATTTTCCTGTTGGCAGAATTCATGGTTGTAAATTCACGGTAGCGTTCACTGAGCGCGAAAAGAAGTTGTTGCTTTTGTTCGCACCTTGCGGCAAGTCGGGGAGGTAAATCTCTTTCAGACAACGGCTTGCCTTTTCGCAGGTTTGCCGCAACTTTGTTAAAAGCACTGACGGTATCGCTGTATTCATTGCCCCAGCAAATCATGTTGTTTTTGCATTTGCGGCATACCATATCGCCCGCAGTGTTATAAACCCATGAAAAATCCTTGCTGTTACGCTTATCGAGGATTTCTCCTGCTTTTTCAACTGCGGATTTTACATCGCTTAATGCCCCGCTCGCCAATCGGAGACGTTCGGCAAAAATTTCGGATATATCCGTCCCGCCCGCGCCGACTGTTTTGCCTGAGTATGCCGTCGAGCTTCCAATTTTCGAGAGGGCGATTATATCTATGGGGACTATTATATACAGAATGCTCCCCGCCGCCGCACCCGCCATTACAGACAGGGTGTATGTGTTAATTCCGACAGCGGAAATGCCGATTCCCAAGCACAGCATAAACCCGGCTGACTGTGTAATCCTGCCGAATCGTGCAAACAATCCGCTTGCAGTCGCGGCGGCGGCGAAGATTACCATTCCCGTTGACAGGTCGGGCGTTGCGAGCATTACGCCGACTGCTGTCATAATCCCGCTTATGCTCCCGCCCGAATGCCTGTATTTATTCGCAAACGCCAATGACGTAAACCCGCCGAACAGCACCCCGATGTTTATCGTAAACTCGTTCACGTAGGAAAGGTTGGACAAAACTGCCGCCGCGAATACCATTACTATTCCGGGGGCGGCAACCGACGAAAACTTCAGCAGTGCGGTCATGTACCCCCCCGCCAAAAAGCGATAGGTTATTGTCAGGCAGTATGACAATATTCCGGCGGTGATTGCCATAATTACTGCCGATATTATGTCGGAGGGGCGTGTCGCAGTAAGCGTGCCGATGACTCCGACACTTATCCCTGTCAACAGAGATGATGCAAGAGTAATCAGCTTGGACGGCAGACTTCCGAGAAAAAAACGGAACACCCCAATCACCATCATTATTGACAAAGTAGGCACAGCTTCAAAAAACTGCCCCTTGAACGCAAAAGCGCAAAGCGTCCCCAAAAACGCAAACAAACAGTCAATTCCCGCCAAGCTCCCTATAAATACAGGGGCAATCGGAGTCACCTCCCCGAAAAGCTCGGATGCGGCAACAATCGCCGCAGTCACAAAAATCATCGGATACCTTAAATACCCGCGATTCCTTTCAACGAAACTATGTAGTATTCGTTCCATCATTTTACCCTTTCCCTTCCTGCACTGGGGTAGTGTTTGAAAGTTTCGTTTTCCGCATTTACCCGGGTTTACTTTCAAACTTTTACCCTTTCCCTTCCTGCACGGGGGTAGTGTTTGAAAGTTTCGTTTTCCGCATTTACCCGGGTTTACTTTCAAACTTTTACCCTTTCCCTTCCTTACAATTAAACTGCTTTTTACAGCACATTATATAGTATTTTGTTCGTGAAATTTGTCAAAATACAGGAAGGGTAAAAATAAATTTTTCGGATATGCAGTACAATATGCAAAATAATGTAATTTTTTCGCATAAAAAAGCCCCTTGATTTCTCAAGAGGCTTTATAAAGCGTTATTTTTTATTACTTACTGTTCTTTCTCTTCCTCGACATTACCACGGCAACACCTGCAACCAAAGCGGGAACAAAGGTTATTGCAATCCCGGTTCGCGGATTACCGTCGTTTGTTGACCTTGCAGTTGTCGTGACTCTTGTAGTCGCTGTTGTGACCCGAGTAGTAGTCGTTGCCGCAGTTGTCGTTACCGCTGTTGTTGCGCCTGTTGTTGTTGCGGCGGTTGTAACCGGAGTAGCCGCGGTCGTTGTCACAGCGGTTGTAGTCGCGGGCGGAGTTGTAGTAGTCACAGGCGGAGTTGTCGTTGCCGGAGGAGTTGTCGTAGTCGCGGCGGGTGTTGTAGTCGTTGCCGGGGGCGTAGACGAGTCCGCAGGTGTTGTCGTAGTCGTATCGTTCTCCACTATAAACGGGGCGGGGAATCTGTCTCCGTTTTTAAACTCGACTTCAACGATATACTCGCCGCTCGGAAGCGTTCTGAGCCATGCGCTGTACAAGATTACGATAACACTTCCCTCATGGGCTTCGCCTACTATATCGTTATAGCTGTAATTGCCAAATCCGTAATCCTTGTCGGGGTTCAAAGACAAATCCCAACGCTCGCCGTCCTCGGTAATGTCCGCATCAAGGACTTCATCGTTGACATACACATTTAACAAGTCTTCATACTCGCCGTCGAATACAAACCTTCTGTCGCCCAAATCGGTTGTAGTTGCGGGCGGCTCGGTAGTGGTCGCGGGCGGAGTTGTAGTTGACGGCTGATTCACCACTATAAACGGTAAATCGAATTTGTCTCCGTTTTTAAACTGGACTGCAACGGTGTACTCGCCGCTCGGGAGGGTGTTCAGCCATGCTCTGTACAGGACTACAACAACGCTTCCCTCGTGGGCATTGCCGATTATGCCGTCGTGGCTGTAATTGCCGAAACCGTAATCCTTGTCGGGGTTCAAAGACAAATCCCAACGCTCGCCGTCTTCGGTAATGTCCTCATCAAGGATTTCATCGTTAATAAACACGAACAACAGGTCTTCAAACTCGCCCGGGAATACAAACCTTCTGTCGCCCAATCCGTCATCGGTAGTCGCGGGCGGCGTAGTAGTCGTAGGTGTTGGCGTAGTCGTTGGTGTCGGTGTTGTCGTAGGTGTCGGAGTTGTTGTAGGTGTCGGTGTTGTTGTAGGTGTCGGTGTTGTAGTCGTTTCCGGCAGTGTTGTAGTTTCATCCGGAGTAGTCGTAGTTTCCGGAGTTGTTGTAGTTTGCTGAGGTGTGCCAATCGTGATTGTAATCACGGTTACTCCCGGAGTATCGCTGATACTGTCGATTTCATCGATTTCCATAAAATCAAAACTAATAGGGGAATAGGTGACGATGAATTCATGTTCCCCGTCCGCAAGCGTATCAAGGTAATCTTCTGTAAACATCAGGTAGCGTTCCCTATCTTCAATCGGTGGATTATCGCTTGGCGGCTCTTCGCTAAAGTCGTGGATAATTTCATTTTCGTATTTAACTAACCAAAACCAGTTATCGTGCTTTTCAATCTCAACGAATAAATCACCCGAGCCGCGTTCCCACTCTTCTTCTACAAACTCAATGCTGTCGGTGAACACGACAATCCCATCGTGAGCGACTGCGACATTGCCGGCGATATCCATTGCCATAACATAGAGGAATTCCGCTCTGTTTGCATCAATGCGGATTGTGTCGCCGTCTTCGTAAACGTCCCAGTCAACCGCATAGGCAACCACGTCAAACGTGTTAAAATCTATTACCCCTCCCGAGAGGAAGTATCTCACGGTTTCAATGCCCGAACCTTCATCGGTGACTTCGATTGTCACGTCAACGGTGTCCTTAAAGAAGAGATTAAAAGTAATTTTGTTCATGAACTTGCGGAATCCGTTGTCCCTGTATTCCACGTCAATGTCGGGCGGAGTAATGTCCTCCCATTGTGCGGTCAGGGTTAGGTTTTGTTGAACGTCAATGATTGATTCTTCATCGACGAAGTCGTTACCTTCATCGTCAAGCCAATACATAAAGGTGTAACCTGTCAAAGTGAATTCGTTTTCGGGGATTGTGAAATCATCGCCCCTCGGGATATTCACCGCATCCATTGTCCCGGTTGCATTGGCGTTACCGCTGTCGAAAGTGATTGTCACCTCGTCCAAAACAGGGTGGAACACAGGGTAAGCCTCATCTTCAATGAGCCATACCGTTTCGTCCCAACTGCCTCCCAACCAATTAGCGGCGGTAATCCAGAATGTGCGTGTTAATGCATCTTCACCCGTTACATTTTCGCCGTGCCTGTTGTCGTGAGCGGGAAAGGGTTCATCTAAATCTGTATACGTCACGGCAAAATCATTAATGAGGTTAAATTCCATTGTGTCAAGCGCGTAGTTGTTCGATAATTCCGTCTCGGCAGTCGAAAAGCCAGAGCCGCCGGAGTACATCACTGCAACATATCCCGCAATTCTGCCCAAGTAATCAGCCGTTTCAATCTCGGGTGCATCTATCGTTTCATTAAGCGCGGCACTGTCCGTTACAGAAAGACCATCGCTATAGCCGTAGCCAACTATTCCCCCTGCGCTACCGTCCCAATATTCGTCTGCGGAGGTTGACAAAGTTCCCGCAAAATAGGTGTTGCCAATGGTGACAACTTCTACATACTCGTCAACATAGCCCACTATTCCGCCTGCATCCGCAACGGAACTAACATCGGTAAGCGAATAGCAATCTTGAATAACAACCGCGCTATCTTCGGGGATTTTACCGACAAGCCCGCCAACGGCACTGTCCGAAAAACTACTTGTATTTGATACACTGCCCGATGAATAGCTCTCGCGGATTGAGCTGTTGCCCGAAAGCTTTCCGACTATTCCGCCGACCGCCTCCACGTCAGTACCGCTTATATCAACGTCAATTACGTAACAGTTGATAATTTCGGTGTCTTTGGCTTCGTTGACAAGTCCGCCTAATCCGGGAGTACCAAGATAGTTGTCAATCCTTGCACCAAGAAGAGTGAGGTTTTTTATGGTCGCGCCATCGGTAGTACCAAAAAGACCGCAATCTTGGCTAAAATTCGATAAAGTGTACCCGTTTCCGTCAAGTGTGCCTTTAAACCCGACACTCCACCAATATTGGAGCATACCCATATCAATATCATCGGTGAGGTTTATGGTTACTCCGTTAAAACCGTCAACACCTCGTACTTCACCTAAAATGAAAATAATCGTCTGCATCTCTTCCACCCTGCCGATGTACAGTTGGTCTGTGGTAAATTCTTTCCTATCACTGTCAAAGTAGTCATCAAACCAAGCGAACTCGTCAAAGTCGCCGTCGTCTGCCTCGACATTGGTTGAGGGTTCGGTATAGCCCCCGCCCCCCTGCGAATAAGTAACCAACACTGTTGTAAGCAACAGCGCGATTGACAAGCCCGCCGCCGCAAGCCTTGCCCTAAAATTCCTGCTGATTGTCTTCATTTTGAGACACTCCTTTTTCTCTTAATTTAGAAGCTGTGTTCATAGTCAATCGCACCGCATAAACGGCAAATTTTCCGCCATACTGCGTTGAAATTTTATTAAATATCAGTGGATATTCGCAAAAATTTCGCC
>WRLX01000082.1 GCA_009777415.1 Oscillospiraceae bacterium | reverse complement strand
CTCATTGTGTGCTTGCCCTTGTGTTTCAGTCGGCGAAAAATCTTGTCGTCAGCTAAATCCCCGACAAAATAGGCGATTAGGCTCGCAACGACAATCCTCCATGAATTGCTCAAGGCGGTTTCAAAAAACATACCGTCATACCATTCCGGCTGTGGCAATACTACTATTAAGCGAATGAGCAAGGCAAACAGCGCGTTAATCGACAACGAAGTCCACGCCACCCGCCGCGACCATTTATAGCCGTACACTTCCGAAAGAATATCGGATATAATGTAGGTAAGAGGGAACGTCAACGCACCCGCGTCAACCGAAAATCCAAAGAATTGCAGCATATGGTTGGCAATTACGTTCGATATAAGCAATGTCCCCACGAAGACTGCCGCCAAAAACATCAAAAGCGGCGATGCCGGAGTTTCGTCCGATTCCACCCTGAACATCTTTAAGAATCGGTTTCGGTTTTCTGTTAGCATTTTTTATATGTATTCCTTTGTTTAGATATTAGATTTTTTTAAATTTCTAATTTTTAATAGTATAGCATGAATTATTTCAGTTGTCAACACGGAAAATTTTTCCAGAATTAGGAGGGTTTTACCCCTCCTAATTCTTGTCCGGCTCGTTGCTTTCGTCCGATATGATAATTTGCTCCATTTTCTGTTGAAATCCCTGCAATTCCTTGATAAAATCCGTCAGCGAGTTAAATAACTCAAAGTACATTTTCTTATAATCCATAACTTCCCTTTCTTTTTTTAGACAATATTGTTGTCCACTACAGCTTATTGTACATCAAATAATGTACAATGTCAATATAAAATTTTAAAAAGGGAGAAAAAGTTTGAAAGTAAGAACCTGTCTTCACAAGCAAACGCACTGCTAAATCGGCGAATTTTTCGCCATACCGCGTTAAAATTTTCCGCAATGCAACAAAGCATTACGAAAAATTTTGCCTTGTCTGACAAAAAATGTCGCTCGATTTATCAGCACGTCGCTTGTGAAGACAGGTTCTAAATCTGCGTAAACCCGGAAAACGAAACTTTCAAAGCACATTTAGCACATTTGTGAAGAAAGGAATGGTCATAAATATGTATATGTACCAAAGAATTAAGGATTTAAGGGAAGATTCTGATTTATCCCAAAGGGAGTTAGTCGAAAAATTGGACATACACAAAACCACATATGCAAATTACGAAACAGGCAAAAGAGACATTCCCATGAGGTTTGCAATAATGCTTGCAAAACATTATAATGTCAGCCTTGACTATATAGCAGGGCTTACTCGCAAAAAAATCCCGTTAAATAAAGATTAATGCTTGCATTCTTGAAAAAATTGTAGTATAATGGTTTTTGTGGAATCAATTTATTGAAAGTAAGGGTGTAATACCCCGCCCCTCCGGGGCGGCTCTCTCGTCCGCTCGCGGGCGAGGGGGTAAGGCTTGCCCTGCGGTGTTACCTTAACATGGGAGAAGAAATCAATCATGGGAGAAGAAATCAATGCTGACTGATATACAAATCGCCTCAACCGCCGAGCTTAAACCTATTACACAAATTGCCGAGTCTATCGGGATTACCGCCGATGAACTGGAGCAATACGGTCGCTATAAGGCGAAAGTCATTACGGATGCGAAAGTCTTAAAAACAAATGCAAAAGGCAGATTGGTGCTTGTTACTGCGATTAACCCGACTCCTGCGGGCGAGGGTAAAACGACGGTCAGCATCGGCTTGGCACAGGGGTTGTGCAAAATCGGCAAAAATGCGGTGCTTGCATTGCGTGAACCGTCACTGGGGCCGGTATTCGGCATAAAAGGCGGCGCGGCGGGCGGCGGCTATTCGCAGGTGTTGCCGATGGAAGACATCAACCTGCACTTTACCGGGGATTTACACGCAATTACCGGGGCGAACAACCTGCTTTGCGCGTTGCTTGATAACCATATTCAACACGGAAACGCACTCGGAATAGACCCGAGGCGGGTATTAATCAAACGCTGTCTTGATATGAACGACCGCGCTTTACGGAATATAATTGTGGGACTTGGGCAGAAAGTTGACGGAGTCCCGAGGCAGGACGGGTTTACAATTACCGTTGCAAGCGAGGTAATGGCGATTTTATGCCTAAGCGATGACTTGCAGGACTTAAAGGCAAGATTAGGGCGGATTCTTGTTGCGTACACCTATGATAACAAACCCGTTTTTGCGGAAGAGCTTTCGGCTGCCGGGGCGATGGCGGTATTGCTTAAAGATGCGATTAATCCTAATTTGGTGCAGACGATTGAGAATACTCCCGCGATTATTCATGGCGGTCCTTTTGCAAATATCGCTCATGGTTGCAATTCCGTCCGCGCAACACGGCTTGCGTTAAGTGTCGGCGAATACGCGGTGACAGAGGCGGGATTCGGCTCCGATTTGGGGGCGGAAAAGTTTTTTGACATAAAATGCCGATTAGCCGGGCTGAAACCCGATTGTGCCATATTGGTCGCAACGGTGAGAGCGTTGAAATACAATGGCGATGGGGAGCTTTCAAGTGGCATTGTGAACCTTCGGGTTCATACAGAAAACCTCAAAAAATTCGGCGTTCCCGTGATAGTCGCGATTAACCGCTTTCACACCGATACCGATGAGGAGCTTGATTTTATAAAGGATTACTGTGCAAAGCTCGGCGTAAAAGCCGTAACGGCGGAGATTTTCGCAAAAGGCGGCGAGGGCGGAATTGATTTAGCCAATGCAGTCGCCGAAGTCTGCGAACAAGGGCAATCGAGATTTAAACCGCTTTATGAGTTGGACGGCCCAATCAAGGATAAATTGTCAACTATTGCAACGGAAATATACCGTGCGGACGGAGTTGACTATACAAAAGCGGCGGAGAAAGCAATTGCCGACATTGAACAGCTCGGTTTCGGGAATCTTCCTGTATGCGTTGCGAAAACCCAGTATTCACTTTCCGATGAACCCTCAAAGTTGGGCAAGCCCGAAAATTTCCGCATAACAGTACGCGAATTGAGGCTTTCAGCGGGTGCGGGATTTATAGTGGCGTTGACAGGCGACATTATGACTCTTCCGGGTTTGCCGAAAATCCCCGCCGCGAATGTTATCGACATTGATTCCAACGGTAATATTACGGGGTTGTTTTAGTTCTAATGCGGAAATTGAGAAAATTAACGACTTATTCTGTTGATGATACGATTATCGCGGGGAAAGAGCTTGCGGAGACTCTGCAAAAGGACAGCGTTGTTTTATTGCAAGGCGAAATGGGGGCGGGGAAAACTCACTTTGTTAAAGGAATAGCGCAGGGGTTGGGAATCACCGATACAATAACAAGCCCCACATTCGCGCTGGTGAACGACTTCGGCGGGTTAATCCATTTTGATTTATTCCGAATTCGTACTGATGATGATTTGTATGCAATCGGCTTCTATGATTATATCGGCAAAGGCGTTATCGCAATTGAATGGGCGGAGAATATCCCGGGTATAGAGGGCGAATTTGACAGGTATTACGCCGTAAAAATAGATAAAACAGCCGAAAATGAGAGGGTTATAGCAATTGATTATTTTGGGGCTTGACAGTTCTGCCGTTGCGGCAAGCTGTGCGATTTGTCAAAACGATAAAATCTTGGCTTATGCGTTCGTCAATGTAAAAATCACACATTCGCAGACACTTATGCCGCTAATGGAAAGCGTGCTTAAAGCGGCGGGAATGACTTTGGACGACATTGACGCATTTGCAGTTTCGAGCGGGCCCGGTTCGTTTACGGGGTTGCGCATAGGTGTGAGTGCGGTTAAGGGAATGGCGTTCGCGCTGAATAAGCCCGTCTGCGGCGTGTCTACTTTGTTTGCTCTTGCGCATAATCTTGTCGGGCGGGACGTAATTGCCTGTGCTGTCATGGATGCGCGTCGCGATGAAGTCTATAATGCGTTGTTTGATATAAGCGGAGGTGTAATTACCCGATTAACGCCCGACCGTGCAATCGCGCTTGACGATTTGGGGGCGGAGCTTGAGAGTGATGAGCGTCTGTGCGGAAAAGAAATTGTATTGGCGGGGGATGGGGCATTGTTGGCTGAGTCGAAATTGGGGGCGAGAGAACGGCTGTCAATCGCACCCGAAATAATAAGGTATCAAAACGCGGCAAGTGTTTGCTTTGCGGCAGATAAAAGCGGATTCATCGCCGCAAGTGAGCTAATGCCCGCTTATATAAGGAAACCGCAAGCAGAGCGGGAAAGAATAGAAAGGGAAAGGGTAAAAACTTGAAAATAAATCTATATAATCGCGGAAAACGAAAGTTATGGTTGTACGAATGTGCAGAAAGGGAAGGGGTAAAAAAATGATTGTTATTGGGGCAGACCATGGGGGGTATGATTTAAAGGAGTTTTTGAAACAAAACCTTGAAAAGAAGAATATGACTTATTATGACTGCGGGTGCAACGGTTCAAGCGTTGACTACCCGGACATTGCTGATGAAGTTTGCAGAAAAGTTCTGAAAAATCCCGATGCTAATAAAGGCGTTTTAATCTGCGGGACGGGGATTGGTATGTCAATCGCCGCTAACAAAATCAAGGGGATTCGCGCCGCATTATGCGCAGATTACTTTTCGGCAAAGTATACAAGACTTCACAACGATTCCAACGTAATCTGCTTGGGCGGGCGGACTTTGGGAATGGGATTGGCTTGGGAACTGCTTGATGTATGGCTAAATACCGCTTTTATGGGCGAGAGACACTCGTTGAGGATTGACAAAATCACGGCAATTGAAAAAAAGGAAACCGTAGATTGCGCAAATGCTTAGAAAGGGAAAGGATAAAAGTTTGGAAATTTTCTCCGGATAAACGGGAAAACGAACTTTTATATCGAATTTGCTTAGAAAGGGAAAGGGTAAAAGTTTGGAAATTTTCTCCGGATAAATGGGAAAACGAACTTTTATATCGAATTTGCTTAGAAAGGGAAAGGGTAAAAGTTTGGGTAAAATTAATGTATTGGAGCATCCTTTGATTCAACATAAAATATCGCTTATGCGGGACAAAAATACAGGTTCAAAGGAGTTTAGGGAGCTTACCGCCGAGGTCGCTCTTTTAATGACTTATGAGGCTACCCGCCGTCTGCCTTTGAAAGAGGTTGAAATTGAAACACCTGTGGCAATCGCACGAACTAATATAATCACCGGAAGAAAAGTCGCACTTATACCGATTTTGCGGGCAGGACTCGGAATGGTTGAGGGAGCGGTCAGCCTTATTCCCGCCGCAAAAGTCGGTCATGTCGGAATTTGCAGAAACTCCGACAGGGATAACCACAAAAGCGGATGTGTCGATGAATACTACTGTAAGTTGCCCTTTGACATAAAAGAACGCGATGTTATTGTTATGGATTTGATGCTCGCTTCGGGAAACAGCGCAAGTGCGGCAATCTCCAAGGTTAAAGAAACCGGGGCGATGTCGATTAAATTCATATCGGTAATCGCCTGCCCGGAAGGGGTCCGGAAATTGCAGGAAGAACACCCCGACATTGAGGTGTATACAGGTGCGCTTGATGAGGGACTAAACGATGATTTGTATATAGTCCCCGGGTTCGGCGACGGCGGCGACAGGATTTTCGGAACTAAATAGTTTTAGAACCGAATGCCGAAATAAATTCGTCATTGCGAGTTTATCTCTTGTTTGGCTTTTGTGCAATTTGAACAAAAAATCAATATTTATTTTGTAAGAATAAATATTGATTTTTGTTTGCGGAAATGTTAGAATAGTATTGGGTATAAATTTATATTATTTTTTTAAGGAGGTTGATTAATTTGAAAAAAAGAGCAAAAAAGGTTTTGTCGGTGCTTGCTTCCGCGTCGCTTGTGCTTTCTGTTGCGGTCGCTTGCACGGGGACTGAGGAAATCGATAGCGGCGATGGCGGGCCCGGAGGCCCTAAACCCGGAGAGTCTGAGGCTGTTCAACAGAGGGCAGAGGAACTTAAAGACCATGAGGCACTTCCTGATGTGGAGGTCACGGAGAAGTTAAAGCTGTTGCGTTGGTTTGAAATGGATGAAACTTCACCTACTGCGGAATTGTTCAAGGCACGGTACGGCATTCCCGATGAAGCAAACGGCGAAAATGTTGTCACTTATCTCAGCACAACATACGAGAATCGTTACACACGGTTGGCATCATTGATTATGGCGGGGGACTCGCCCGATTTCTTCCAGTTTGAAGAACGCGGCTTCCCTTACGGGGTCTATATAGACCAATTTTCACCGATTGATGACGTTATTGACCTGAGCGGCCCTGAATGGGACCCGACGAGAGATGTTATAGAGCTGTTTAACTGGGGCGGAAAGAATTACACCGCGATAACAGAACTTAATAACTCATCCGCGCTTTTGTATTACAGGAAGAGCGTTGTTCAAGAGGCGGGACTTGAAGACCCTTATGACCTTTGGCAGAGAAATGATTGGACATGGGATACATTACGCAGGATGGTCACTGACTTTTCCGACCCCGCCAACAACAAATACGGTATTGTGGGATATTACATTGACGAAGCAACAATATTGTCAACGGGAACAGGCTTGATTTCAATTGAAAACGGTATGCTTAAAAACAACATGGACGATTCCCGCATTGAGCGTGCGTTGGATTTCTTGCAGGAGCTTGCGGTTAATGACTTCCGCTATCCTTACGATGTTCTTTCGCAACACCAAATCGGGCCTCAACCGTTCAGAAGCGGAAATATTCTTTTCTGGAATGACGGACCGTGGAGGTATCAGGAAACTCTCGCACCGATAGGCGAGGCAGACCAATGGGCGGAAGACGAGGTCGGTATAGTTCCGTTCCCGCGTGACCCGCAAGCGAATGAATTTTTCCACCGCGGAAAACAAGACGCACTAATGCTTGTTGCCGGTTCGCAGAACAAGGACGGGTTTAAAGCGTGGACACAAGCATCGATAGTTGCCAACTACGATGAAGTAATGATGCAGATTGGTCGTGAAAAAGCGATGAGCGACTACAAATGGACTCCTAAGCATCTTGATATTTTAGAAGCGATTCGCAAGTTGACCCCCGTGTGGGACTTTAAGAACGGTATCGGACCGGACGTGAGCGATGCTACCATTGACTCCCCAGTAGAAAACCTCACTAAGCCTGTTATTATGACCGGCGCATCGTACACTCAATTGAGAGGCGAAAACAGCGGACCTATAATCGCACGAATTGCGGAAATAAACGCGACTGTGAGCCAAAACTGATTTAAAACCAAAAAAGATTAAGAACCTGTCTTCATAAGCAAACACACTTATAAAACGGCGAATTTTCCGCCATACCGTTGACTTCAAGCAGCCTGCTCGACGGCGAAACCGCCGACACCGCTACTCTCGTCAACTCTGCGTTGATTTTTGCTTAAATATGCACGGATATTCGCACAA
>WRLX01000081.1 GCA_009777415.1 Oscillospiraceae bacterium | reverse complement strand
ACAGCAATCAGCTTATTTTTGCCTGTCTCAATTACAAGGGAGAATGCGCCGCGCAATAATCCCGCCGCTTTGATAACCCCCGTTTTTGTATCTTTTTCTTTTGTTATACAATATGCGATGAGAGAAGATATAACCTCGCTGTCGCTTGTCGCGCTGAATTTAAGACCATAGCCCTCTAATTCCCTGCGAAGCTCTTTTGCGTTTGTAATGTTTCCGTTATGAGCGGTTGCAATTCTTCCCGTGAGGTATTCGGTTACAAAAGGACCCATATTGTTTCTTTTGTTGCCGCCTGTAGTCGAGTATCTCGCATGACCTACCGCAACTTTCCCTTTCGGAACGGAGTCAAGCACTCCCGCAGAAAACACCTCGCTTACAAGGCCCATGCCTTTATGAAAATGAATGCAGTTGTCGCTTACCACCGCAATTCCCGCGCCTTCTTGCCCCCTATGCTGAAGTGCCAACAGACCGTTATAGGTAATCCCCGCCGCTTCGTCCGACAAAAGGCTCACCCCGAATACGGCACATTCCTCCCTAAGCTTATCACAAATATCCATTTTTATGACCATGCCTTTCCGAGCCGCAAAAGGCTCTGCAAAGCCTGTCAAGTTGCCCTGCTTGACGGCCAACCCGGCAACTCTTCTTTCAAACTTAATTCCTAATCCTTAATAAGATAGTCATCGCGTCCCGCTCCGACAGATACGTATTTAATCGGGCATCCCACCGCTTTTTCTATATATTCAATATATTTAACTGCGGCGGCGGGCAAGTCCCCCATTTTGCGGCACTTTGAAACGTCCGCCTTAAATCCGTCAAGGTATTCTGTTATCGGTTTCGCGTTCATTAGTTTGCTCCCGGACGGGAATCTGTCTGTTTTCACTCCGTCAACCTCATAAGCGGTACATACCGGGATTTTTTCCATATAAGACAGCACGTCTAACTTAGTCAATGCCAAAAAGTCCGCGCCTTGAGTTTCGACTCCGTAACGGCTTGCAACTACGTCAAATCCGCCTACTCTGCGAGCCCTGCCTGTTGCCGCGCCGTATTCGCCGCCCGCCTCGCGCAATGCATCGGCCTCATTGCCGAACATTTCAACCGTAAAAGGTCCTTCGCCGACACAGCTTGAATAGGCTTTCATGACTCCGATAATCTTGTCAAGTTTTGCACCCGGGATTCCCGCTCCTATTGGTGCGTAAGCGGCAAGCGTCTGCGATGATGTTGTATAAGGATAAATTCCGTAGTCTATATCACGCAACGCCCCGAGCTGTGCCTCAAACAAAATGCCTTTGCCGTTTTTTTGCGCCGACTGTAAATACTCGGTGGTGTCGTCAATGTACGGCATGATTTTTGTCCCGTATTCGTTCAGCCAACGCATAATGTCGTTAAGCTCTGTTTTTAAAGTGAGGTTCTTCCAGCTTACTATGTCATCGAGTTTGGATTTAAGTGTATCAAAATCTAACAAATCGCCGACTCTGATTCCTTTTTTCATGTATTTATCGCCGTAAACGGGAGCGATTCCCCGCCTTGTAGAGCCATATTTTTTGTCACCGAGCCGTTCCTCCTCAAGAATATCCTGCTTAATATGATACGGCAGACAGACGAACGCTTTATCGCTTATTTTCAAGCGTTCGGGCGTGATTTCAACTCCCTGCTTTTCAAGAGTGTTGATTTCGCCGCATAAATGCGCCAAGTCGATTACCATTCCCGCACCCATTACGTTTACTGTGTCATCGCGGAGTATCCCCGATGGGAGCAGGTTCAGTATAAACTTGCCTTTATCGTTGATAACAGTGTGTCCGGCGTTGTTGCCGCCTTGATACCTGCAGATTATGCCGTAACCCTCGCTCAACAAATCCACCATTCGACCTTTGCCCTCATCCCCCCAGTTAATTCCCACTATCGCTGTAAGCATTTTTTTACCCATGCCCTTTCTACACAAATGCGCCATTGAAAGTTTCGTTCTCCCCACTTACGTAGATTTACTTTCAAACCTTTTTACCCTTTCTCATTAAGTCCTAAACCTTTATTTCAACCTCTACTCCCGTCAAATCCTTATATTTTTCAAGAATTTCTTTGACAGTGTGCAAAAATTCTTCGGTTTGTTCCTTTGCTCTGCCGGTGAAGTTTTCTGTATTAAGAAGGCTGTTTAATTCATGTCGGGAAATGTCAAATTCCTCGTCTTCAAGAATAAGCTCGATTAAATCATTAACACCGCCTTGCTTTACTTCTGCCGCCGCCGCTATTGAATGAATGCGAATCCGCTCATGAAGCAATTGCCTGTCGCCGCCTTTTTTTACACAGTGCATCAAAATGTTTTCGGTAGCCATGAACGGCAGTTCTTCGCGCAAATGCTTTTCCGTTACATTCGGGTATACCGTCATCCCTCCCGCAATGTTAATCATAAGCGACAAAACTGCATCGGTTGCAAGAAATGCTTCGGGAATTGCAATCCGCCTGTTTGCCGAGTCGTCAAGCGTCCTCTCCAACCATTGCGCGCTTGCGGTCAATGCGGGATTAAGCGCGTTGACCGTTACGTACCGTGCTAAAGAAGCAATTCTTTCACTTCTCATCGGGTTGCGCTTATACGGCATTGCCGATGAGCCTACCTGCCCCGATTCAAACGGCTCATCCAACTCCTTTAAGTGCGACATAAGGCGGACATCGTTTGAAAATTTATAGCCGCTTTGCGCAATCCCCGACAACACGGAAAGTGTATAATAATCGGCTTTTCTTGTATAGGTTTGCCCGCTGACCGGGTAGATTCCGGAATTATTCTTAAAACCAAACCCCATTTTTTCGGCAATTTTTTGTTCGAGCAGTTTGACTTTTTCGTGTTCGCCGTCAAACAGCGACAAAAAACTCGCACTTGTCCCGGTAGTCCCTTTACAGCCCAATAATTTCAAATTACTCAAAGCAAATTCGAGATGTTCTAAGTCAAGCAGTAAATCCGCTATCCACAGTGCCGCTCGTTTTCCGACTGTAGTGGGCTGTGCCGCTTGAAAGTGAGTGTAGGCGAGGCAGGGAAGTGCCTTATGCTTTTCGGCAAAGTCATACAGTTTTGCCACTGCGTTAAGCAACAGCTTTTTTATCAGCAATAATGCTGAACGCTGTAGAATTACATCAGTGTTGTCACCCACGTAGCAGGAGGTTGCGCCGAGGTGTATAATCGGCTTGGCACTCGGGCATTGTTGAGCGTAAGCACGGATATGTGCCATTACGTCATGCCTTGTTTCGCACTCAAACTCTTCCGCTTTGTTATAGTCTATGTCCGAGACTGCCGCCTTCATTTCGGCAATCTGGCTCTCGCTTATGTCAAGCCCCAATTCCTTTTGACTTTCGGCAAGCGCGACCCACAGTTTGCGCCATGTCGAAAACTTGTTATCGTCGGAAAAAATTGCTTGCATTTCGCCACTTGCATAACGCTTGCACAGCGGGTTTTCGTAGCTGTTGGACATTGTTGTGACCATACCTTTCTGAGGCACAAAGCCTCCATGAATAAGCCTGTCAAGCGGACTGCTCACCGGCGAAGCTGATGACACCTCCGCTATTATTCAAACTTGTGACCATCCCCTTTAATTATTATTAATCTCTGTAAGTCTTTGCAACACATCTCTGTAAGAGTCCAATACGCCGCCCATATCGCGGCGGAATCGGTCTTTGTCTAATTTTTTGCCGCTTTTCATATCCCACAAGCGGCAAGAGTCAGGCGAGATTTCATCGCACAGAATAATTTTGCCCCTATCCGAAGTTTCCGATAAGTCGCGCCCGAATTCGAGTTTAAAGTCAATAAGCCTTATCCCTGCTTTTTTGAACAATTCACACAACAATTCGTTAATGCGAAGAGACTGTTCAATCATTTCAGTTAATTCATGTGCAGTGCAAATGCCGATTGCGGTAATTTGGCTTATATTTATCATAGGGTCGCCCAATTCATCGCTTTTGACACTGAACTCAACGCTCACGTTTTTGAGCAAAGTCCCCTCGGGAATGCCGTATTTTTTCGAGAAACTCCCCGCCGCCACATTTCTGACAATGACTTCTACCATGATTATTTCGGCTTTTTTAACAAGTGATGTCGTGTCGTCAATGACTTTAATTAAGTGGGTTTTAATGCCGTTTTCTTGGAGGTGTTCGTAAATCAAGTTGGATATTGCGGCGTTGAGCTTTCCCTTGCCGAAGAGTTCCGCTTGCTTTACTCCGTTAAAAGCCGTAGCCGTGTCTTTATAACGAATAATCAAACTGTCCCTGTCCTCTCCCGCACACACTACCTTGGATTTCCCCTCGTATAAAACTTCCCGCATCATTTTTTTCATGCCCTTTCTGCAATTAAAAGGCACTCATTACGCGACAGTTATACCGCCGCGCAATGAACGCCTTTGTCCATCTGTATTGCATTATACCAAATCCAAATTGAAATGTCAACCGTTTTTTAAGAAAAAATTTTATTTTTTTAAAGGGGTTGACTTTTTGGGAAATTTATCATATACTACCATGGTGGCATATTAATTGAATAAAGAGAGGATAGTAAGAATAAATGTGCGGAATTATCGGTTATATCGGAAGTGAAAGTGCTGTTCCCGTAATTGTTGCGGGGCTTAGGAAGTTGGAATATCGCGGCTATGATTCTGCGGGGATTGCGGTTTATGAGCAAGACGGGATTAAAGTCATAAAGAGGAAAGGGCGGCTCGCGGAATTAGAGCGGCATCTTTCGGAAATGACTATAAAATGTTCATCGGGAATTGGTCACACACGCTGGGCAACTCACGGTGAACCGTCGGACGTTAATTCTCACCCTCATATGGGAAGCTCAAACAAGGTAGCCGTTGTACATAACGGAATTATCGAAAACTATAAGCAGTTAAAGGAGCGGCTTGAGAAAAAAGGCGTGGATTTTGCATCGCAGACTGATTCGGAAGTAATTGCACAGCTTTGCGAGTATTATTATAATGGGGATGTGTTGGAAACGCTCATAAAAGTGTCCGAGCGTTTGGAGGGTTCGTACGCACTCGGGATTATGTTCCATGACAAGCCCGATATGTTTGCCGCAGTAAAAAAAGACAACCCGTTAATAATAGGAGTATCGGAACACGGCAATTTTATAGCATCGGATGTTCCCGCCGTTTTGAATCACACGAATAAGGTTTACTACCTCAATGACAAGGAAATCGCGGTGCTTTATAAGGAGCGTGTGGAATTCTTTAACTTTGACAGAGAGCGGCTTGACAAATCGGTTGAAACGGTTACATGGAGCATGGACAGCGCGGAAAAGGGCGGATACCCGCACTTTATGCTGAAGGAAATTATGGAACAGCCCAAGGTCTTGCGGGAAACTATTGCTTCGGTAAAAGCTGTTGATAATCTTGATATTTCATGTTATAATAAAATCGTGATTACCGCCTGCGGCTCTGCTTACAATGCAGGAGTTGCGGCAAAGTACGTCTTTGAAAGTCTTTGCAGATTTCCGTCAATTGAAGTTGAGCTTGCAAGTGAGTTTCGATACAAGGACGCTGTAATAGACGAAAAAACGCTTGTTATTCTTATAAGTCAGTCGGGCGAAACCGCCGATACAATTGCCGCCATGCGTGAAGCTAAGTCCAAAAACGCAGTCACGCTTGCTGTTGTGAATGTAGTGGGTTCTGCGATTGCCAAGGAAGCTGACTACTGTATATATACTGCGGCGGGTCCCGAAATTGCGGTTGCGACTACTAAGGCGTTTTCCGCTCAGCTTGTTGTGTTGTATACTATTGCAGTGGCGTTCGGCACAAAGTTGGGGAAGCTGTCGGACGTGGAGTCAAAGTTGCTTACCGAAGAAATAGTGGCATTGCCCGAAAAGGTCGCGGCGATTTTGGATGATTTAGAGTATGAATTGCAAAAATACGCATCGACTTGCATCGGTTGCAAAAGCATATTTTTTATCGGCAGGAACATCGATTACGCAATAGCATTGGAGGGTTCGCTCAAGCTCAAGGAAATATCCTACATTCATTCGGAGGCGTATGCGGGCGGAGAATTAAAGCACGGGACTATTTCGCTTATTGAGGATAACACTCTTGTTGTTGCGATTTCCAACAGTGAGCGGCTTTACGGGAAAATCATGAGCAACGCGGAGCAGGTTATAAGCAGGGGGGCAAAGGTTCTCCTTATAGGTAGTTGTGCAGGGCAGGGGGGCGATAATGCACAAGATTCCGATAAGCTGTCCTCAATTGCATTACCCGAGTGCAATCCGTTGTTTTCGCCGTCATTGTCGGTGATCGCTCTGCAATTGTTCAGCTATTATGTTGCGGCAAATAAAGGGCTTGACATAGATAAACCACGTAATCTTGCCAAAAGCGTTACGGTAGAATAAGAAGCTGTGCCTATGGACACAGCTTCTAAGAAAGGGCAGGGGATAAAAATTTTGAAAATAACAGTACAGGAAGTTTTGGAGTTTGTAAAAGAAAATGACGTAAAGTTTATACGCTTAAACTTTTGTGATTTATTCGGGGTTCAAAAGAACATTTCGATTATGTCGGCGGAATTGCCGTTTGCGCTTGAAAATGGAGTTTCGTTTGATGCGCATTCCATCGGCGGATTCCGCGATATTACACAGTCGGACTTGTTTTTGCATCCCGACCCGACATCATTGGTCGTATTGCCGTGGCGACCCGGGCCGGGACGGGTAGTCCGCTTTTACTGTGATGTAAAGAAGCCGGACGGCTCTGTGTATGAGCATGACAGCAGAGCTATACTCAAAAAGGTTGCCGAGGATTGTGAGAAAAAAGGCTTTTCCTGCAAAATCGGCGCGGAGTGTGAGTTTTATTTGTTTAAAACCGATGAAGACGGCGAGCCTACAAGAGCCACACTTGATAAAGGCGGGTACTTGGATATTGCACCGCTTGACCGTTCCGGCGATATTCGCAGGGAGATTTGCCTTGTGCTTGAGGAAATGGGGGTAAAGCCTGAAAGCTCCCACCATGAACAAGGACCGGGGCAAAACGAGATTGATTTTAAATTCAGCGATGCTCTTACAAGCGCGGATAATTTGCAGACTTTTAAGTCGGTTGTTAAGGCAATTGCGGCGCGAAACGGCTTGTTTGCGTCGTTTAGCCCTAAGCCTATTCCCGATGCGGCGGGGAACGGAATGCACGTTAATCTGTCGATTACCCAAAACGGCAAAAATATTTTCAAAGACATCGGAACAGGGAATTCCGCCATCGCCGAGAGTTTTATCGCGGGAATACTTGACAAGACTGCCGAAATGACGGCGTTTTTGAACCCGATTGCCAATTCGTATGAGCGGTTCGGACTTTTTGATGCTCCTAAGTATATTTCATGGTCGCATCAAAACCGCTCCCAGTTAATTCGCATTCCTGCAGCTGTTGACGAAAAAGCGCGGATGGAATTGCGTTCGCCTGACCCATCATTGAATCCTTACCTTGCATTCGCCATGATTATATCGGCAGGACTTTGCGGGATTGAAAACTCCATGAGCCTGCCTCCCTCAGTTGACGCGGATTTGTATACCGCGGACACAAGTGTTACG
>WRLX01000080.1 GCA_009777415.1 Oscillospiraceae bacterium | reverse complement strand
TGTGACGGTGTCGCCGTTCACTGTTGCGATTAGTCCACCGCCGCCGAATCCCTCAATAGTTGATTTCAAAGCGGCTGTGTCTGCCGCTAACGGCACAGCGGGGATTATCGCGAGTATAATTGCGATTGTCAGCAGTATTGATGTTAGGTTTTTTAGGTTTTTCATGTAAAGTTGCTCCTTAGTAATAAATTGAGGTAATTACTTTACCAATTTATAAAGAATAAACTGGTTTAAACTAATGCCTTCTTCTTTTGCGCCGATAAATAAGTCACGATGCAACGATTTAGGCACTCTAATGGAAATTTTGCCGCTGAAATCGCGTTTTGCCATAACGTCTTCAAGGGTTACAGTGCCGCCGTCATCGTCTTCGGTATCTATTTCCGTTAGCATTTGTAAATCCCATTCATCGGGTTCAACTGTAGGAGTAGCCCCTACTCTTCTTAAAAATTCATCATAAGTTATTTTAACCATTAATCTCACCCTTTCTTGTAAGCATCACCACGTGTGTTGATTTTAATTATAGTTATCGTTATGTCGCCTTTGACATAAGTAAAAATTATCCTAAACGGAGGTATTTTTAATCTATATGTGGCTTTATATCCCTCTAAAAGCTTTATGTCGCCTTGCCAACTCTCAAGTTTTAGCAAAGCTTTATGTATTTTGTCGCAATCGCTTTTTGAACATTTGCTTAGGTACTTTTCGGGTTGCTTTTTTAATTTAATCTTCATTTTTATGACCATGCCGCCCCACCTTGCACAAATCTCAATATGTCAAGCAACTTGCCAAAGGGCAAAACCCGTTGCACTGTTGCTCTTCTTTGACTTTGCGGCATGGTGGTTCGTCCTCTCTTATTTTTCAAACTTTTACCCCCCTTTTTACACCATTCCTTTCCGACGCCAAGTGCGTTTTTCACACTTAATTTATTTAAGTATATCATAAGTCACCGGGAAAATCAAAGGGTTTGAAATAATTTTTTGAACTGAGCGACTATATTGGAAAATTTTATGCAATCGCAACACAAAATTAAGACCGCCCCACAATAAAGCGGAACGGTCTTTGCAAAGCAAAAGCGATTATTTCAAGCCGGCGAAATACTTAATAGTCCTGACCATGTTGCTGGTATAGGAATTTTCGTTGTCATACCACGCAACAACCTGCACCTGGAACAGTCCGCCGCCTATTTCCGTAACCATAGTTTGAGTAGCGTCAAACAATGAGCCGTAAGTCGAGCCGATTACATCAGATGAAACAATTTCATCCTCGGTATAGCCGTAAGAATCGTCCGAAGCCGCTTTCATAGCCGCATTAATGCTGTCCTTGGTAACATCGCCCTTGACAACAGCGGTCAAAATCGTCGCCGAACCGGTGATTACGGGAACGCGTTGAGCCGAGCCAATCAGCTTGCCGTTAAGTTCGGGTACAACAAGCCCGATTGCCTTAGCCGCGCCGGTTGAGTTCGGGACAATGTTTGCCGCGGCAGCTCTTGCACGCCTGAGGTCACCTTTGGCATGAGGGCCGTCAAGAGTCATTTGGTCGCCTGTATAAGCGTGAATAGTAGACATAATACCCGACTGAATGGGTGCGAGGTCGTTTAACGCCTTAGCCATGGGGGCAAGGCAGTTAGTAGTGCAGGATGCCGCCGAAATAATGTCGTCATCTGCTTTAAGAATACCCTCATTAACGCCGAATACTACAGTAGGCAAGTCATTGCCCGCAGGAGCGGAGATGATTACCTTTTTCGCACCCGCTTTTATATGAGCCTGCGACTTTTCCTTAGTTACATAAAATCCGGTACACTCAAGAACCATATCGACTCCGAGTTCACCCCACGGCAAATTCGCCGCATCGCGTTCAGCGTAAATCTTAATGTTTTTACCGTCCACGGTAACAGAATCGTCTCCCGCCGTTATGCTGCAAGTTTTGTACGGGCCTTGCGCCGAGTCATACTTCAAAAGATGAGCCAGCATTTTCGGGTTAGTCAAGTCGTTTATTGCGACTATATCATACCCGTCCGCCCCGAACATTTGCCTGAATGCGAGACGCCCAATGCGTCCAAACCCATTAATTGCCACTTTTACTGCCATTTCAAAAAACCTCCAATTTTATTTACCGAACAGGCGCGAACAATCCCGCCCTGACTCGGTTTTATTATTTAACAAAAAACATTATAACATAAAAGGATTTATTTGTCAACAACTTAACCGCAAAATAATTTAAATAAATAATTCAAACCAAAATTTACTTCCCTGACCCATGGAGGATTCAACACCGTAACGCCCGCCATGAAGCCCGATAATCTTCTTCACAATCGAAAGCCCCAACCCCGTTCCTACGACGGCGCGTTTATGCACGTTCTCGGTTTTGTAATACCTGTCCCAAACATAAGGCAAGTCATCGGCGGAAATTCCGTCGCCGTTATCGCTGACACTGATACGAACACTGCCCACGTTAAGCGTCTGCGTTACTGTTATTTCGCTGTTTTCCCCCGAATAGTTCACGGCATTAATCAAGAGGTTGTAAAACGCTCTGCCTATTTTAGACTCATCGGCGTTTACAAACACTTTTTCACTGTAATCAAAGCGGATTCTGTTGCTTTGAATTTGCGAGAATTTCGCCATACGAAAGGTAATTTCGGCAATGCTGTCGGTAAGACAAAATCTCGATTTATTAAGCTGTTCCATATCATTTTCAAGCTTTGATATATCCAATACATCGTTGACAAGCGAAGTCAGGCGGCGGGTTTCGTCCATTATTACTTTCACCTGATCCCCCGTTATTTCATCGGGGAAATCGCTCATCATCTCGGCATAGCTGTAAATAAGTGTCAAAGGAGTCCTGAGGTCATGCGAAACATTGGCGAGCAATTCCCGCCGCAACGCTTCAACCCGCCCCAATTCAACCGCAGCGGTGTTCAGCGTATCGGAAAGTTCAACAATTTCATGGAATCCCTTACCGCTGAACCGAACGTCATAGTCCCCCTTAGCCAACACCAACGCGTTTCGGTTAATGTCTTCAATCGGCTTAGAAACCCGCTTCGCGATTACAATAGCCAACAATACCGACAAAATAATCATAATCGCCGTCACAAAATATAACTGCATACGCAAAGTCGATACTGTTGCATTTACGGGTGCGATTACAGCGTGAAATGTGAGCGAGATAATATGACCATCGTCTAACTCAAATTCCTTGACTTCGGTAATAAACTCGGGTGTCATAGCGAATCCGCGGGTTATTACAATCCCCGACATTCCGTAATCGCGCCTGTACCCGTGATTAGGGGGCATGATAAATTCTCGCGTCAGTGAAACGGTAATATCCTTTTCAGCCTGAATGCGGTTTAGGACTTCAGCTAAATCCGGGCTGTATATTTCCCGCTCAACTTCTTCAATTGCCTGTTTAAGCTCATGTCTGCGGATTGACTTATACATATCGTTTAAAAGCACCGTTTGGAACAGCCAAAGGATACCGAGTAGCAATCCGCAAAACCCCAGCATAAACCCGAATATTTTCCATTTCAGCGTATTCCTAAAAAGCAGTTTAGCCCTCAAACCTATACCCCATTCCCCTCAAAGTTTTAATAAGAACAGCATATTCGCCCACTGCCTTGCGCAACAGCTTCATATGCGTGTCAAGCGTCCTGTCATCGCCGTAATAATCATACCCCCACACCTCGGACAAAATCCTCTCGCGGGAAACGGCAATGTTTTTATTGCGAATCAAAAAGAACAACAAATCATACAGCTTGGGTGCTAACTCAATTTGAGTACCGTCAACCGTCACCTTATACGCCGTCATATCGGCAACAAATCCGTCTTTTACAAAAACAACATGACTTCCCACAGGCTGTGTCGAATCGCGGGAATTCGCCGCCCTTCGTAAAATTGCATTAACCCTGAGCATTATTTCCTTGGAAGAAAACGGCTTTACTACATAATCGTCAACACCGAGTTCAAAGCCGCTGACCCTATCATATTCCTCGCCCCGCGCCGACAGCATAATCACGGGAACAGATGATGCCGAGCGAATTTTTTTAACCGCAGTAAACCCGTCCATTATCGGCATCATGACATCCATTATGAGTATATCAAAAGTATTTTCAGCACAAGCGTTTACAGCCTCCAGCCCGTTAGCCGCCTCAGTCACTTCATGTCCTTCAAACAGCGCGTAACGCTTAATAACGGCGCGTATGCCCGACTCATCATCACATATAAGAATTTTTGCCATATCGGTGTTCCTTTCAAAAGCTTTTCATAGCAAGCTCGATTCCCCAACCGGGAAGTTTCCGCCCGGCATTTGTCGCTCTCCTCTGCCGGGCATATTTCCCCTATTCGGCATATCGCCAAAGTCGGGCATTTGTCCTCCGAATCCTCCGCCGAATCCGCCTCTGCCGCCCATTCCTCCCCCGCTGTAACTACCTCCGTCATCGGCAATCGCGGTAACAATACCGTCAATTGCAATATCAACGCGCTTTTCACCGTTTATAAACAACGAATAAATCTCACCGTTTTGGAAATCAGGATGTGTAAATCCCGACACGGTACAATCAATTGTGCTTGTATACCGAAGCATCGTATTTCCGGCGGCATTCCTTATTTCGATCAAGCTCCCCTCTGCAATCTGCTGTCTGTACGAAACGAGAATGACAGGTTGTTCGGTCGCCGCTGTATTTGTTTGGAAATACCCCGCAGTGATTACTTCTCCGCCGATAATGTGGACATCGCCGTCACATTCAATCGCAGCTTCCATTGCAATTGAAGGTCCCGAAACTTTGAGCGTTCCCCCTTCAATGAATATATTCCCGTTTGAGTCAAGACCGTCAGAACCGTTTACCTCAACAGTCCCACCGCTAATTCGGATAAAAACATCCTCATCTACAGTAAAACCGCCCCTGCTGCCGCCGAATCCTCCGCCCGGGAATCCACCGTCTTCGCCATTGGAAGCGTTGATTCCGTCATCGTTTGCAACAATTAAAATGTTTCCCCCGCTTATTGTAACGGACTTGCCTTCAATCCCCTCATAACAAACAGGTATATTAATATCGCCTCCGCTTATTTCCACAGAATCATCGGCATGGATTCCATCATCGCCCGTTTTGATAACAAAGTTACCGCCCTCAATCAAGACATCGCCATCGGAATGTATTCCATCGTCCTCCGCATCGATTTCAAACTCACCACCGATAATCTTTATAAGCGTTCTCGCCTTTAACGCTTTCATGCTTACGGAATCCTCTGTGGCTGTTTCTTCAAATTGCGGCATTTGCGACCGCGCCCAATTTCCTCCATCGCGACTTCCTATCCCGCCCTCGCGGACAGGTGCATTTGAGTTTCCTCCGCCTGTAACAATATCAAAAGCGCCGCCTGTAACAGTAAGAATACTTTCTGCTTGTATTCCGTCATTTCCCGCCTCAATAAC
This sequence comes from Oscillospiraceae bacterium, assembly GCA_009777415.1. Lineage (GTDB taxonomy): Bacteria > Bacillota > Clostridia > Oscillospirales > Ruminococcaceae > Ruminiclostridium_E. The sequence goes on along the minus strand of WRLX01000080.1, from coordinate 2,310 downwards.
AAATCTGCCGCCGTTAATGGTAACGAATCCTACGCTGTCACCTTCGGAATTTGCAGATTGTATCCCATCGCTACCCGCTTTTAGGGTAAAGTCACCGTTTTGGATTGAAACACCGTCTCGCCCGCGGATTGCATCGCCTTCGGCAGTGATATTAAACACGCCGTCGGTTATTTCAAGGAAGTCTCGGGCTTGTATACCGTGCTTGTAATTCCCGTTTACGGTTAGTGTGCCGCCGCCTGTAATACTCAAATTGTCTTTAATATAAATGGCGGAGTTGGCTTCGTTTTCACCATCCGAGTTGTAATAGTCGGAATAGACTGCCCCGTCCGAAATAATGTTTTGCGTATTATCTCCAAGAACGAGTATTACTTTTTCGGACTTAGGCGAGTAAATCGCGGGGCCGCTCTCGTTAAAAAGTGTAACCCCGTTCAGCACAAGGTTTACAACATCATTTTTCCCCGCATTAATTAAAACCTGTCCGTTGTCCAGAGTTCCCGAAAGCGAAAATGAACCCGCACCCGTAATTGTGAGAACACCGTTTGAAAATTCCGCCGATTCCGTGTTGGAAATATTTGCCGAATCGCCGTTAAACACGATTTTAACATTTTGTCCCCCGTTAAGATTCAAGAGGGAATCGGGGTTTGCCTCAACTTCAATCCCCGCTTTTGCTTCGCTTTCTGTTAGTTTTTCGGTTTGCGTAGGCACACATGATGCAAACCCAAACAAACTCAACATTGCCACCGCCGATAAAAATACGCCTTTTCTTTTAGATTTCATAAAAATTCTCCTTTATATTAGTGATACTGTTGACATTATAAAGGATAAAACTGAACTGTCAATGTTATCTGACTGAATATTAGGTGAATTTTATTGAAAATAAGGGTGTAATACCCCGCCCCTCCGAGGCACATCTCTCGCCTGCAGGCGAGGGGTGCAGGGCTTGCTCTGTGGTGTTACCTTACATTAGGTTCACAGACAGGTCTGTTTTCCTGTAATTAATTCGCATGAGTAAGGCAGCGTTTCTATCCAAGCGCAAAACTCCTGCCATTCGGGGAGACGGTGGCTCTTGCGCTGTGAATACACCGTCTTCAAGCAACGATAATTAGTAGTAAGTCTTGCAGTCAATTTAAATCCGCAGGGATTGGAATACAACAACCGCAGATAATCCTCCTTACTCCCGGTTTCGTTATATTTGTCTTTCAGTTCGTTCATAATGCCGATAATCCGCTTGTCAACATACTCCGAGTATTGCTTGTCCAAGTCGAATTTAGCTATCCTGTGCATTGTAGACTGGCTCGAAACAAATTCAAGAAAGCGATACCGTTCCGCTTCGACCCAGCATTTCACCGTAAAAGTCACATCAAAACTAACCCGAATCCCTGTCATAAACTGGTCATGACCTTCACCTTTAGGCGATTGCGCTAACTTTTTTACCGTTTCGGTTATGTCGGCAGTACAAGCCGCGGTATCAACTGCCATTGGGTATTTACTTGCTTTGATTGACTCTTCCAAGTCGTAAATTTTTACGTTTGTTACTATCATTTTCATAACCATGCCGCCCCACCTGCTTTCGCGGTATGGCGGCTTGACCTTTCTTAGAGCCTGTTTAGAATCTCGCTCACGGCGAATTTTCGACAAATTTTCCTCCATACTGCGTTGATTTTTGCTTAAATATCAGCGGATATTTGCACAAAAATCGCCTTGTTTGACGAAAAATTTGCTCAAAAATCCACTCGTTCGGAGAATCTAAACAGGCTCTTATAAAATATACACTAAAAAAAGATATTACACATTGGCAAAGCGGCGCGGAGGGCGTTTACTTGTGTGGTGGTAAGCGGGTTGCTTTGCAAATACAGCCAACGCAGATTCCTGTGATTATACAGGGAGCTAACATCGGTAATTTGGTTGTTCTGCACATTTAAAAATTCAATGTTTCTGAGATTGCTTATAGGGGTTAAACTGTTTATTTGGTTGTTGTTCAAAACCAACCCATGCATACGCGTCAAGTCGCTTATAGCCCATAAACTCGAAGTTGTAATTTGGTTGTGAGCCACGTCTAATTCACGCAATCTCGTCAAATTCCCTACGCTGCCAAGGTCGCTGATTTGGTTGTTTGCCAAGTACAACTCCTCTAAATTAACCAGACCCCCTAAAGCCGAAAGATTGCTGATTTGGTTGTTACTCAAACCCAAATCAATTAAATTTGTCAACCCGCTCAAAGGCGAAAGGTTGCTGATTTGGTTGTTGTGTATGTACAAAAACTGCAAATTTGTCATGTACTGAAGCGGGATTATATCATCGTTTGTGAGG
>WRLX01000079.1 GCA_009777415.1 Oscillospiraceae bacterium | reverse complement strand
AAGGCATACAGTAATCACAGCCCGTGCAATTATTGCGGACTCTCTTGCGCAACTTATCCTCAACCTTTTTAACAGCTTCGCGCTCTTCGTCCGATAACGGCTTGAACCCGCTGCAAGTCGCCAAATTATCCTGTACTTGGTCTAAAGATGACATTCCCGAAAGTATGATTTTGATGTTAGGCAGACTCCCCGCCCACCTCACTGCCCACGATGAGGGAGTTGCCTCGGGGTTTACATCGGTAAAATGCCCCAGTATGTCATCGGGGAGATTTGACAATGAGCCGCCCTTGACGGTTTCCATCGCCAATACCGGAATATCCTTTTCAGTCGCAAGCTCATACAATTTAAGATTTTCCAAATCCATATAGTTTAAGTGCAACATTACAAAATCCCAGTCGCGTGCATTTATAATTTTGGTGAAATTGCCGATGTTTTCGTGGGACGAATGCCCGAAATGCTTAATTTTGCCCTCTTTTTGCAACTGCCTGCAATAATCGTAAACGCCGAGCCTTTCCAATTTCTCAAACCTTTCAATTTTCAAGTCGTGAAGCATATAAAAGTCAATGTAATCGACTTGAAGCCGCTTTAACTGCTCCTCAAAAATCCGCTTTGCATCGTCAAGGGACTCCACTAACCAAGTAGGTAATTTAGTGGCGACATAGTAAGCATCGCGCGGGAGGTTTATGTGATTAGCCAAAAATTCCCCCAAAAAGCTTTCGCTTTTGTTGTCATGGTAAATATAGGCAGTGTCAAAATAATTTACCCCGCCGTCAACTGCGGTTTTTAGTAAGTCGAGGCTTTGTTCCTCGTCGATTTTCCCGTCTTTTGTGGGAAATCTCATACATCCGTATCCCAAAAATGCGGGGGATGCATCAATTTTTTGAAGTTTTCTGTAATCCATGTAATTCTCCTTTTTTATAAATAAAAGTTCATAATAACAAAGATTATACATCATATTTTTAATTAAGTCAAGATTTTCCTTGACAAATTATTTTTATGCGGTTATAATATAAAAATGTAATTGTTAATTTTTATAAAAAAACGAGGAAATAACGAGGAAATAATAAATTGACTGAGAAAATGACTGCCGCAAAGGCATTGGTGAAATGCCTTGAGCTTGAGAATGTATCAACCGTTTTCGGTTATCCGGGGGCGGCTATCTGCCCGTTCTACGATGAACTGACGCATTCTCAAACAGAACACATACTCGTTCGGCACGAAGCAAACGCGGGTCATGCCGCATCCGGAATGGCAAGGATTACCGGAAGAGCAGCTGTCTGTTGCGCCACATCGGGACCCGGTGCGGTAAACTTGATTACGGCAATCGCCACGGCTTACATGGATTCCATACCGATTGTGGCAATAACCGGACAGGTTTGCACCGACCAAATAGGAAAGGACGTTTTTCAAGAAGCGGACATTACAGGTGCGGCAGAACCTTTTGTAAAGCACTCCTATTTGATAAAGGATGCGCAGTCTTTGCCCGAAACTGTCAAAAAAGCGTTCCACATTGCATCCACCGGGCGACCCGGTCCTGTGCTTTTGGACATTCCTTTTGACGTGCTGTTGGAAGAAATTCGGTTTTCCGGGGCGGCGGATTATGCTAAACTGCCCGAAATACGCGGATATAAACCGAACACTGCCGGCAATAAGCTCCAAATTAAGAGGGTAATCGAGGCAATACAGGAGGCGGAGAAACCTCTTATATGCGCGGGCGGGGGGTTGTTCAACCGATATGCGTTTACTCTTATGCGGGAAATTGCGGAACGCGCCGACATTCCCGTAGTAAACACAATGATGGGTATAAGCTCGATTCCGGGCGAACACCCGCTCAGTTACGGGATGATTGGTATGCACGGCAAGCCGATTGCAAACCGCGCCATAAATGAGTGCGACTTGTTGATTCTGCTTGGCGCAAGGGTTAATGACCGCGCCGTTTTGGCTCTTAATCAAAGGGAACTGAAAGTAATACACGTTGACATTGACCCCGCAGAAATCGGGAAAAATCTGCCCGCCACCATTCCTGTAGTAGGCGATATATACACTGTTTTGGAGCAAATTACAGAGTTACTCCCCGAAAAAAAACACACCGAATGGAACAAATACCTTAGAGATAACGCTGAGTCTCCGCCTGTAAATCCGCAGTATCAACCGCAAATAAGCGAAAAAACAATAAATCCCAAAAATTTTATAAAAATTCTCAACCGATTAATGCCTGATGACACGGTAATTGTTTCCGATGTAGGGCAAAATCAAATATGGACGGCAAACAACATCTCGTTGGGAGAAAGCGGCAGGTTTATGACTACGGGGGGGATGGGAACAATGGGGTACTCTGTTCCCGCGGCAATCGGTGTAAAAAAGGCAGAGCCGTTGCGTGAAGTTATTGCGATTTGCGGGGACGGGAGCTTCCAAATGCAGATGATGGAGCTTGCAACCGCTGTTCAACATAATATTAACGTAAAAATAATAATAATGGTCAATAACCGCCTCGGAATGGTACGGGAATTGCAGACGAACAGGTATTCGGACAATCTGACGGCGGTATTTTTGGACGGAAGCCCCGATTTTATAAAGCTTGCGGCGGCTTACGGGATAAACGGCGATTATCTTACCGATGAGAAAAATGCGGATAAGGCGTTAATAACCCTCCTCGCTTCCAAGAAGCCGTATGTGCTTCAGGTTAGCGTAGATGAAAGGGCGGTGAGTTTGATTTGACAAGCAGATTCCATACAATATCTGTATTGGTTGAAAACCATGCGGGGGTGCTTTCGAGAATATCGGGATTGTTCGCACGCAGAGGCTTTAATATACACAGCCTTGCCGTAGGCGTTACCGAGAATGAAGCAATATCAAGGATTACCATTGTTGCCGAGGGAGATAATTATATCCTTGAGCAAATTGAAAAGCAGTTGCACAAGCTGATTGACGTAATCAAGATTCGCTCGGTCAAGGGTGCGGAGTTGCTGTCGCGGGAGCTTATGCTTATTAAAGTCAGTTGTTCGCCGGACAAACGGGCGGAGCTGGTTGCAATTGCAGAAATAAACGGCGCGAAAATTTCCGACGTGTCGCAGACAACAATGACATTGGAACTGTCGGCAAACGAGATGAGGTTGTCGGCATTTGAGGAATTGCTTAAACCATACGGGATTAAGGAAATAGCGCGTACAGGGGTAATAGCCCTGCAAAAAGGAGCGAACTCTCTTAACAGTTAGGGGGTACGGCACATTTGTGCAGAAGGGGAATGGGTAGAAATAGCTTGAAATGTATAGTAAGATTAACATGGGATGACGGAGTATGGTATTCTAAAGCGGTTACCGATACAGCCGAAAACATTGGTCTGACACTGGAGTCGGGTTCTTTCGATGCTCTTATTGAGAGGGTGAAAATAGCTCTTCCGGAAATGTTGGAGCTTAATTTCGGATATAAGGGCGACATTAAACTCGTTTTTGAAGCTGAGCGTGATGAAAACATCAAAAGGATAGCTTCATAATGGCAGATTATATAGCAGGTATTAGTCAAAAATTATAAAAAATAAGTAAGGAGAAAATTACAATGGCGAAAATTTATTATCAAAAGGATTGCAATCTCGAATTGCTCAAGGACAAAACAGTAGCGGTTATCGGCTACGGAAGTCAAGGTCATGCACACGCGCAAAATCTCAAGGACTCGGGAATCAAGGTTATAATAGGACTTTATGAAGGAAGCCGTTCATGGAGCAAAGCCGAAAATGACGGATTTGAAGTCGCAGTTGCGGCTAAAGCTGCTGAAAAAGCTGACTTAATAATGATTTTGATTAACGACGAAAAACAGGCGGACTTATACAAAAATGATATTCAACCCGCACTGAAAGAGGGGAAAACGCTCGCATTCGCGCATGGATTTAATATCCATTACGGTCAGATTACTCCGCCCGAGGATGTAGACGTGATTATGGTCGCGCCGAAAGGGCCCGGACATACCGTGAGATACGAATATCAAGAGGGTAAGGGTGTTCCCTGCCTTGCCGCAATTCATCAAGACGCATCCGGCAAAGCCCTTGACACTGCTTTGGCATATGCGGCGGGAATCGGCGGAGCGAGAGCGGGAGTTTTGCTGACTACTTTCCGTCAGGAAACAGAAACCGATTTATTCGGGGAACAGGCTGTTTTATGCGGCGGAGTCACCGCTCTTATGAAAGCGGGATTTGAAACTCTTGTCGAAGCGGGCTATGACCCGGAAAATGCCTACTTTGAGTGTATTCATGAGATGAAGCTGATTGTTGATATGATTTACCGCGGCGGCTTTAACCTCATGCGCTACTCTGTGTCGGATACTGCGGAATACGGCGATTACGAAACGGGGAAACGTATAATAACCGATGAAACAAAAAAAGAGATGAAAAAAGTCCTTGCGGAAATTCAAGACGGGACATTTGCCCGCAACTGGATTATGGAAAATAAAACCGGACGCGCTCATTTCAGCTCATGTCGCCGCCTTGAATCGGAACACGAACTCGAAAAAGTCGGCGAAGAACTCAGAAAAATGTATAACTGGGAAAATTAACGGAAATTGGCTTGAAATGGTCGGAGAAAGGGCATGGATAAAAGTTTGAAAGAAAATCCGGGTAAATGCGGAAAACAGAGCTTTCGGCGGCACTTTGTGCAGAAAGGGCAAGGGTAAAAGTTTGAAAGTCAATCTGCGTAAATGCGGAAAACGGAGCTTTCGGCGGCACTTTGTGCAGAAAGGGCAAGGGTAAAAGTTTGAAAGTTTTAAGTGTTACCTTTAGCTTTCTGAAAGGGCAGTTTAAGCGGCTTGACAAGTTGCTTTTGTTGTTGTGCATTACGGCAAGCTCGCTTTCGGTATACCTGCTTTATACAATGGTACAAAACGAAATTAACCCGGATGTAATTTCAAATCGGACATGGATAATGCAATTGGCGGCGGCTTTTGTCGGGATTACCCTTGCATTGCTTATTTCGTTGCTTGACCATAAGCTTATATCGAAAATATGCCTGTTCACTTTCGCGCCAATGTCGTTAATATTGTCGTTGCTTTTGTTTACCCCTCTCGGCGTACAGACAGCGGGCTCAACCGAAACAAACTGGCTTAATCTCGGTTTTGTACAAATTCAGCCCTCGGAATTTTTAACCGTTGCTTTTATAATGACTTTCTCCGCTCATTTGCACAAAGTCGGCGATAAAATGAACCAAATTAATCATATGCTGTTGCTTTGTCTGCACGCGTTTGTCCCCATTATAATAATGGTTTTGCAGGACAATACAGGTGCACCGCTTATAGTGTTGCTTGTATTTTTGATGATGATGTTTATGGCGGGAATTTCGTGGAAATATATTGCGGCAGTTGTTGTTTCACTGCCGGCATTGGGGTATGTGTTTTGGAATTTTTACGCTAAGGATTACCACAAGCTGAGAATACAGGTAATATTCGATGAAGAAATTCGGCAACAGGAAATCCTCGGAATATTTTATCAACAGGGTCGCAGTCTTGTGGCAATGGGTTCGGGGGGACTCACGGGGCAGGGTCTCTCTAAAAGCGGCGGCGGCGAATATATCTCGATTTTTGCAATTCATAATGACTTTATGTTCGCCTACATCGGAATGAGCCTCGGTTTAATCGGGTGTATACTCGTTTTGGTTTTGATGCTTGCGATTTGTATAAAGCTTCTGACAGTGGCCGGCGTGGCAAAAGACCCGTTGGGCAAATCAATCTGTACGGGCGTGTTTGCTACAATCTTTTTTCACACGGTAATAAATGTGGGAATGGTGACAGCCGTTACCCCCGTGGTAGGAGTTCCGCTTCCGTTTATAAGCTCGGGCGGGAGTTCTACCCTGTCACTGTATATCGCAATCGGCTTTGCGCTGAGTGTTTGGGCAAACCGCGAAAAGAAATACCATTTGTTCTATAGCGAGGATTAAAGGAAGGAAGCATGGTCATAAAAATGAACAAGATTCTTAATTTTAAGGGCGACCACGAAGGGCTTGACAGCCAAACCGCAAAAGAAAATCTTCGGGTTTACGGATTTAACTCCGAAATAAAACAAGAAGAAAAACGTAAGTTTAAATTTTACGGAGTGTTTAAAAACCTAAGAATATACTTGATGTTATCGGCAGCCGCCCTTTATTTTGTAAGCGGATTCAGCGCGGAGGGCGGGCTGTTGCTGTTTTTGGCATTGGGGTTTTGTACTTTTGAAATACTTGTTGAAAATTATTGTACGCAAAAGCTTAGTGAGATTACCGACTCGGCGGTTGTTATTACCCGTGTAGTCCGAGACGGCGAGATTGCCTTAGTCAAGCGGGAGGAAATTGTTCAAGATGATTTAATCGTGCTGCAAGGCGGAGAAAATGTCCCCGCCGATGCTCATATTTTAGAATCGTCAAATGTAACGGTGGACGAGAGCGTATTTGGAGGCTCGGCTAATCCTGTCAAAAAACACCCCGGTTCGGACGGGCGGCATGAACTCAAGCAGAGCTGCGTTTATAAAGGTACAAAAGTTCTGACCGGAGTGCTGATTGCGCGAGTATTTGCCACCGGGCAGGATGTTAAGCTTCGCCCGGAAATCCGCACTGTAAAAGAAATCAATCGTACACAAATCGAAACAACCGTGAACAAGTTATCGGTGCTGTTTACATACGGTGCGGGGATTCTTTTGGTGGTTGTTGCGGTTGCCCGTTTTATGATGGCGGGTAATGCCGAGCCGGAAGAAGGCATTACGGTGCTTGGTTATTTGGCGGGGATTATACTTCCCGCAATTTCGTTCACGCTTTGCGCAGTCCCCGTATCGTTGGCTTTGATTATCCGAATTTACTATGTCAACGGTGCGACAAAACTGTCCGAGGATTACAGCGGGATTAAATCCCTTCGTACTGTGGAAACGCTCAAAGCAGTTACGGCGGTATGCCTTGATATTGACTCGATTATAGTTGCCGATGATACCCCTATTGTTGAGGAAATTTCGAAAAATAAGGAAATGCTCATAAGAGTTGCGGCACTTTCGTGCAAAACGGACGAGCCTGTCCCGTCAAATTCTTATGAAAAAGCAATTCTCGTCGGCGCATCGTTCAGGCATATTAACACAGATGAACTGTACAAAAATACCCTGTTGCGACCTTATGTACCGGAGCTTGAGTCCGACTACAATAAAATCAACGGCAACCTTTGGGAAATAAACGGCGCGCATCTGCTCTGCGTAAAAGGTACTCCCGAAGTAATTTTATCTTTTTGTAAATTGCCGCCGGAACAACTTTACCCTATTCAGCAAAAACAGTCCGAATACGCGAAGCAGGGATATCATGTATTTGCGGTGGCTTTTGCCAAAATTGAGGATGATTGCTATGAGGAAGACGATGAAGACGGCAACGGCGATGAATCCGAGACAGCGAAATCGTTAATCCCCGATACGCTCTTTGATGTTGAGTATACTTTTTTGGGACTTATTGTTTTTTCCGCGACTATAAGAGAGAATATCCCCGAAGTTGTGAAAAGCTGTTACAGCGTCGGCATAAACGTGGTTATGCTTTCACCGGATTCCGAGCGTTCCGGCGGGAGAGAAACCGCGCTTACGATTGCACGGAAAGCAGGAATAAGCCAAGACGGAGTAATCGCAGGAAAAAAGGAAGAGGTTGTGGAATCGCTTAAATCGGCAGGGGAAGTTGTTGCGCTTTTCGGCACAAGTTCCAACGATATTAAAGCACTTGAAGCGGCTGACATCAGTGTGGCACTGTCGAAATATACCACGCCGCGGGACTGGGATTCCGGTGCGGGCGGCTTGTCGGAGCTTACAACCGGCTCGGCTTGTGAAGCCTGCGAGCTTGTTTTAAAAAGC
>WRLX01000078.1 GCA_009777415.1 Oscillospiraceae bacterium | reverse complement strand
GCTGATGATTATTAATGACAGCGCGGACATAGGTGCAGTCGCCGAAAAAGCCGCGACCGCAATGCTGAGAGGCGCGAGGGGAAACTCGGGAGTTATCCTGTCTTTGCTTTTCAGGGGGTTGTCAAAAGGGCTTGCCGGTAAGAGTGCGGCAAATCCCGAGGAGTTTTGCGCGGCTTTGGAAAAAGGAGTTCATGCGGCATATAAATCTGTTATGAAGCCGACTGAGGGAACAATTCTCACGGTTGCGCGGGAAGCGTCGGTCTCCGCCGCGATTTCCGCCAAAGAAGGGGGAGATTTTGTTAATGTCTTTGAAACCTTGGTTACAGAGGCGGCGAAATCGCTGGACAATACCCCGGAATTGCTCCCCGTTTTGAAAAAAGCCGGAGTGGTTGATTCGGGTGGAAAAGGCTACCTTTATATAATTGAAGGAATGCGTTCCGTTGTTGACGGGAACGGGATAATACCAATCGGTTTCGGGAGAAATACCGAATCAAGGGCGGGTACGCTTGTTGCCGCGTTTGGGGACGACACCCAAATCACTTTTACCTATTGTACCGAGTTTTTAGTTCAAAAAAAGCCGGACACTGTTGATATTTCCGCGTTCAGAGCCTGTCTCGAATCCATCGGTGACAGCGTTGTAGTCGTTGATGATGATGAAATAATCAAGGTTCATGTTCATACCGACAACCCGGGCAAGGCACTTGAGGAGGGAATCACGTTCGGTATGCTGACTAACATAAAAATTGATAATATGCGCGAACAGCAAAGGGAAGAAAGTGTCAGGAGACAGCCCGACAGCGGGTTGACATCTAAACTTCAGCCGAAGAATCCTGAAGAAGAATTCGGATTTGTTGCGGTTGCGGCGGGAGAAGGGTTGGAAGCTCTCTTCAGCGACTTAGGAGTGAGTTGCGTAGTAAAAGGGGGGCAAACTTTTAATCCGTCAACCGAGGATATAATGGAGGCTATTCTCGCAACTCCCGCCCATAATGTCTTTGTTTTGCCTAACAACAAGAATATAATTTTAGCGGCGGAACAGGCGCCAAAACTGATTAAAGACAGGAATGTCATCGTTTTGCAATCAAGAACAGTGCCGCAGGGTATTTCCGCACTGTTGAGTTTTAATCCGGACGTTGACGTAAAAGAAAACTCGGTGGAAATGACTCTCGCTTTAGATAAAGTTTCAACAGGGGCTGTTACTTTTGCAGTACGCGACTCTGACTTTGAGGACAAGAAGATTAAGAAAAATGATATTCTCGCCCTCGAAAACGGTAAGCTCACTTATGTGGAAAAAGATGTTACGAAGGCGTTGCTCAAAATCACAAAGCGGATGCTCAAGGGCGATTCCTCATTTGTTACCGTGATATATGGTGAGGACGTTACCGACTTTGCCGCCGATGAGGCGTTTAGCCAGCTTAAATCAAAAATTCACAGCGATGTCGAAATGGTGTTAGTCAATGGGGGGCAACCGGTTTATTATTACATTGTATCGGTTGAATAGACCTCTACGGAAACTAACCGCGAGTGGCTTTTCGAGCAAATTTTTCATCAGACAAGGCGAAATCGTGGAGGTCTAATAAAAGGAGGTACAGGTGGTTAGTTTAAATGACAATATATTGATTGTACCGGATATTCACGACAGACGTGCGGAGCTTTATAAAAAAATCGGCATACAAACCATAGGCGAGCTTTTAGCTCATTATCCGCGCGATTATATTGATTATCCAAACCCTATTCCTATTAAAGATATAGGAGTTGAGCATTCGGGTACAAATTGTGTAATCCGCGCAACAGTTAAAAGGAAAGCCGCGCCTTTTTTCGGTGCGAGAGCTGCTGTTTATAAGCTCACGCTTGCCGACGAGTCGGGGGGCGAAATTACCTGTACCTTTTATAATTGCGATTTTAACTACTATAAATTAGTTTTGGGAAATGAATATATCTTTTACGGTAAAGTCACGTTGACTTCTAAATACGGGCTTGATATGTCAAATCCTGTATATATTCTTTCCGATGGGCCTGTTTCAATGACACCTAAGTATCGCTTAACCTCCAAGCTTGTTAATGCGATTGTTTCGCTTAACATGAAATCGGCTCTTGAACTGGTTTTTAAAGATGCAGATAATTTGCCGTTCGAAGATTTGCCCGATGAAATTATGTCGGAATACTCTCTTATGCCGATTAACGAGGCGATTAAGAAGATACACTTCCCTCCGTCGCGTGAGGAATGCCGCCTTGCAAGACGCAGCCTTGTGTTCAAGGAGCTTTTGGTTTTACAGTTGGGGTTGGCGATGATACGCTCCCGCAATCGTAAGCTGACCGGGACGCAGGCGGCGGATTTTGATATAAGTGATTTTTATGACAACCTGCCGTTTACGCCTACGGGGGCGCAAATGCGGGCAGTCGGCGATTGCATTTCCGACATGAAAAAAGCAGTCCCGATGAATCGCCTTCTCCAAGGCGATGTGGGGAGCGGGAAGACAATGGTGGCGGCGGCGTTGGCGTATTATGCACACTTAAACGGATTTCAAACCGCATTGATGGTACCTACCGAAATTCTTGCCAAACAGCATTACAAAACTCTCACCGAGTTCCTTTCGCCCTTGGGAATCAAAACGGCACTGATTACAGGGGGGGGGACTGCGGCTGAAAAGCGGGAGTGCCGCGCCGAAATCCAAAGCGGGGAAGCGGGCGTTGTTGTGGGGACTCATGCTATTATTCAAAAGGGTGTTGAGTTTAGACGATTAGGGCTTGTTGTGACGGACGAACAGCACAGGTTCGGCGTGGGGCAGCGTTCGGAGCTTATTTCAAAAGGGGCTAATCCTCATACTCTTGTAATGTCGGCGACCCCCATTCCGCGGACATTGGGGCTTATTATATACGGCGACCTTGATATTTCTTTGCTTGACGAAATGCCGCGGGGAAGGCTTCCTATAAAAACTTACGGTGTTAATTCTTCTTATAGAGAGAGATTGTATAAGTTTATTATAAAGCAAGTCGGCGAAGGGAGACAGGCGTACATTGTCTGCCCGCTTATCGAAGAGAGCGAGAGTCTCAAGAATGTAAACGAGAAAGCGAGTGCGATAAAATATTACAATCGATTGATTGAAACATGGTTTAGGGAAATTCCTGCGGGGTTGTTGCACGGGCGAATGAAACAGGCGGAAAAAGATGAGACTATGGAGCGGTTTAAGGCAGGGGAAATTAAGGTTTTGGTCTCGACGACTGTTATCGAGGTTGGAGTTGATGTTCCTAATGCAACGGTAATGCTTATTGAAAATGCCGAACAATTCGGATTGTCCCAGTTGCATCAGTTGAGAGGCAGAGTAGGGCGCGGGAGTGAACAATCCTACTGTGTTCTCATTACGGACAGTGGTTCACCGTATACAAAGGCGAGGATTGACACAATGAGTGAGACTAATAACGGGTTTGAAATTGCGGGTAAGGATTTGGAATTGCGCGGACCGGGGGACTTTTTCGGTCAAAAACAGCATGGATTGCCGCTCTTGAAAATCGGTGACTTAGCGGCGGACACGGAGATTTTGGCTGAAACTCAAGCACTTGCCAAAAGGATAATAAAGGACGACCCGGAGCTTAGTCAAAATGTCAAGCTGAAAAAATTTGCGGCTGAATTGTTTAAGGATAGCAATGAGTATGGATTTAATTGAGTTATGGAGATACCCTCGATTTTTCGTTGAAAACGGCGCGGATTCAAGATTGACGTTGTCAGAGCAGGACTTGTATCATGCGCGGCAGGTTCTGAGGATGAAAAACGGCGATAAGGCAATTCTTTGTGACGGCAACGGGACTGATTATCTCAGTGAATATCGCGAATACTTTGGGAGCGGTGAGCGTTCGGGTGTCCGGTTTGAGGTGATTCGCACCATGACCAACCAAGCAGAACCGACTGTGAAATTGCGGCTTTTTCAGTGTCTCCCTAAGTCGGATAAGATGGATTTTATTGTCCAAAAGGCGGTTGAGTTGGGTGTGTCGGAGGTTATTCCGACAGTGTCTGCCCGATGTATTTCTCGCCCGAGCGGTAAATCGGCGGCAAATAAGACGGCAAGGTGGAACAAAATTGCTTACGAAGCCGCCAAACAGTGCGGCAGGGGGAGGATTCCCGTTGTCGGGCAGGTTTTGAATTTTAAAAAAGCGGCAGAGGGATTAAATAAGTCGGATTTGAGTATAATATTCTATGAGTGCGGCGGAGAAAGATTAAATAAGATATTTGATACATTTTCCGCTGTTTCGCAAATTAACCTGTTTATTGGAAGCGAGGGCGGATTTGAGACGGGTGAGGTTGAGCTTTTGCGCAAAGCCGGGGCGATTCCCGCAACTTTAGGTAAAAGGATATTGCGGGTTGATACCGCATCGATTGCCGCCGTTTCGCTCATTATGAATCTCAGCGGAAATATTTAGCTTAAATTTGTCAAAAATACTTGAAATAAGTTTATTAATAATGTATAATAGTTTTAAGGAGTTCGTGTGCAGTTGGATTCGGGCTCTGAAATACAATATCAAGGAGTGAACCGGCATGAAGAATTTTGGATTAATCGTATTAATCGCTTTAGCAGTATTGGGGGGACTTACACTTGCAGTTATGCTGATAAGAAAGAGGAGACTCGGCAGTCTTGTTGACTTTGACGATTTTGACACCGCTGTCAGTGATGAGGAATTTGAGCATTTTTTCGGCGTTGACCAAGGGGTTTCCCGTAATTTGGGCGGCGCGGAAGAAAATGAAGGTTAAAAATCAGCGTCATTGTAAGGTAAACTAACGCACCTGCGGCAATCGACATGGCAAGTCTGAGCAGACTGCCGCGTTCGATGAAAGCGTAGTTGTAGCAGATGTAGGCGGTTGCGCCGCATAGCAAAGCGAAGAACATCGGCTGTGCTATGTGGCGGGCTATTTTAAGTTTTGTTTTTAAAACACCTTTTAGAATAATTAAGCCTGCTATTGATACAAATGTATAGGATAACACCGTGGCGATTGCCGCGCCGGTGACGTTTACGTGCGGAATACGTATAAGAATCAGATTTGCCGCAAGCTTAATTGCCGCACCCGCGAGCATTAGCTTTATTTGCAGGTCAGCTCTTCCTATTGCCATAAAAATGCTGAACAATGTGCCGGCGAGTATAAGTGTGATTCCGCCTAAGCCTAATACGACTAACGGTGGAGTTGATACCAATACCTCTGCAGGTCTCGAAAAGTACAGCAAGGACAGAATTGGCTTTGCCAACACCGCTAACCCTATGCAGATTGGCAGTCCGACCATAAAAGTTCCTTTAAAAAGCATTCGCAGTGAGTGAATTAGCGAGGGGCTGTTTTCTTGTTGGTTTTCTTTTGGTGCATTGTCTTTAAGGGCGTGTGCAGCGGTTATTTCGGGGAGAGCTGATTTGCCTATCATGGCTGTTACAGAGGTTGCAATTGCGAATATTGGAAGGGTTATTCCCGTGTAACTGCCGTATATAAAGTTCCCGATGTCTGAAATTGCTTCTCCGCCGTACGCGCCGTATGTGAAACTTTGCAGGAAGAATGCTTTATTATCGGCGATAACTGAATTGATTGTGCTTGATATTGTCATCATGTCGATAAACGGGTTGAGATTCATCGAGAGTGCGGCAAGAGTAATTGGAAGAGATTCGCCCATAATAGTCTTGATTATAACACGCTTTCTTTGAGGGGGCGGAGAGTTTTTCAGTTTGTCGGGCGGTATACCGTCGCTCCCTAATCGTGTTCGCGCAAACATGAAAATCAGCCCGAAAAATTCGCTTATTGTAACGCCTGCGATTGCCGCCGCCGCCGCGTATTCAATTCCGTGCGGAATGAACGCAAATGCGAGAAAAATGCCTGTCACTGATTTAATGAGCGCTTCTATAATCTGTGAGATTGCGGTAGGAATCATGTTAGACAGCCCTTCATAATACCCGCGGTACACTGCCGATACACTGCAAAAAAAGAGGGATGGTGCAATAACCAGCATGGCGGGCAGACTGCCGGGCGAACCTGCTATGTATGTTGAAAAAGGTTTTGCTATTATTAGGATGCCTATGCTCCCGGCGAGTCCCAATCCGAATGCGGCGAACAACCCGGCGCGGCGGATTCGTCGGACGTTTTTGTATCTTCCCGATGCGGCGTTTTGCGCAGTCAGCCGCATTATCACTGTCGGAATCGCGGCGGCAGTCACTGCGTAAACAGGCGAGAACAGGCTGAATGCGGTTGAGAAATATCCCATTCCAAGCCCGCCGAGGATATTAGTCAGCGGGATTTTTAATGCCGCGCTTACGAGCTTTGTGATTGCCATTGCGGTAAACAGGATGACTGCGTTTTTGAGCATTTTTACACTGCTTTTCTCCGTTTTGTTTTCAAACTTGTTCGATTCCATATTGCCTCCGTTTTTTTAGTTACTCTGTACAAGTCTATGGACAAAGTGTGATAAAAATGCATGGTTCTTGTAATTTCCGTGGAGCTCTAATTTAGATAGTAACACCTTTCCTATATTTAACATATATTAACTTTAAAGCTGACTATATAACGTCAGCAAACAACAAGAGGAAGGAGTTTCAGTCAATGGTTTATGAAGAATCAAACAGCAAATTCGGCGGCAAATCGGAACATGAAGTTTTGGCGATGGTGTATGTCCCTCGTCAGAAGTGGCAGGAAATTTACAAGTATGATACCGGGCTTATGCGCGGGACAATTTTTGCCGAATTAGACAAACCGTGGTTTGGGAAGGAAGGTCGCAGAGGAAGTGTTAAATTTTCAAAGTAAATCCTCAATAAACGGGGAAACGAATTTTTACGGCACATTTGTGCAGAAAGGTCATGGGTAAAAAAATGAGCGAACGCAACAGTTTACTTAAAGAAGTTCAAGCTCTTGATTTCGCGTTGTTTGACGCATCGCTTTTTCTCAACGTCAACACGGACAACAAAAAAGCTTTAAAGTATTACAACCATTATCAAAAGCTTGCCGCAGATGCACGCAATAAGTTTCAAAGAAAGTATGGGCCGTTGACACATCACACTGATGGGGATATGGACAGTTGGAGATGGGCCGAAGGTCCGTGGCCATGGGAGTTTGAGGGAGGAAAGGTTTGAAAACTAACGAGAGAAGGGAGCATTTTACAAATGTGGATTTATGAGAAAAAGTTGCAGTTTCCTGTTAATATAAGGAAACCTAACCCCGCTTTTGCTAAGGTTATTATTACTCAATTAGGCGGACCGAAAATCAAAAGCTACCAAAATATTTTCACATTCAAAAAGCCTTTGTTTATACGGATTTACGTGGCATCCGCATTTAACAAAGGCTTCTTTTTTACCCGTTTTCGGCTTGCCATATCATGGCTAAAACTTTACACAACTCTTTGATTTTCTCGTCACTTTTTTCTTTTGTGGGTTTGTTCGAAACTATAATTTTTATGTCGCTTTCTTTGAGCATAAAATCACCCCTATGTAATTTTATGCAATGATATGCTTGTTTTATAACTTTTGTTATGATGCAATTGAGGGTGTCTGCCACTTTAAAACGGGCAGCTTCCTCTCTCTGTTGTACCGTCGGTTGGGTGTATAGTCAAATTCATTGTAAGGGAAAGAATCAAGAGTGCTTGCCCCTTGCTCTAAGAGTATCTTCCATCGCCCTCCAAACATTCATACCTTCATCATTATGGGGATTGTAACGCTGATTATACACATAGCCGGGGCTGAATAAATGCTCATCTGTATGTAACCCCCAATTTCGCTTGACTTCTTCCTGTTGCGACCTCAGCGCGTAAGCGACAGCCCAAGGAACAGGGAATACGTCTTCAAGGTCAATCGAGGGCGGCAATGCGGAATCATATACAATCTCACAAAAATCCACAAACCCTATTGACTTCACAAAAAAATCATGCTATAATACAAACATCAATATAAAAGGAGTCTATACCAATGAAAAAACTGCTAACCATAATCAGCATTACAACCATTGTAGCCGCCACTGCTTGTTCAAATCCGGGTGCGGGCGATAATGGTGTATTGTCGGCAACGGAGGAGGCGCAAA
>WRLX01000077.1 GCA_009777415.1 Oscillospiraceae bacterium | reverse complement strand
GCCCTTAAAAATCCTTGACGGACTTGAACAAGCTCCCATCGAGCCCGCGTGCCTGTGTACCGGTCCCGAACCATGTGTTTCTTTAATACGAGATGTTCCGTGGCGTTTGATTGTACCTTGAAATCCTTTACCCTTGCTTATTCCGCTTACATCAATTACGTCCCCCGCCGCAAACACATCTGCTTTTATAATATCGCCGACATCAACTCCCGAAATATCGTCAAACTTAAATTCCCTAAGCGTTCTTTTAAAAGGAATATCGTTCTTCTTAAAATGCCCCATCTTCGGTTTGTTCATGAAATGCCCTTTTCGTTTCTTTTCCGGGGATTTGGGCGTAACATCGCCGAACCCGATTTGAACCGCTTCATAGCCGTCATTAGCCTCAGTCTTTTTTTGAACCACAACGCACGGCCCTGCCTCTACAACCGTCACCGGAATAACCTTGCCGTTTTCGTCAAAAATCTGTGTCATGCCGACTTTCTTACCAATCAAACCCTTTTTCATTTTACCGTATATCTCCTAATCATTGGTTGAGCAATGCCCAACATAATTTTTTTAAAGCTTCAAGTTAATGCTAACTCTATCAGAACTCCATCGAAATATCAACACCGGCGGGAAGCTCTAAGCCTTGAAGTGCCTCAACCGTTTTATTGGTGGGGCGAATTACGTCAATAAGGCGTTTATGAGTTTTCAGCTCGAATTGCTCACGGCTGTCTTTGTATTTATGAACCGCCCGCAAAATAGTTATAATCTCCTTGTCGGTCGGCAACGGTATCGGTCCCGCAACACGCGAACCGCTTCTTTTTGCAGTCTCGATTATTTTAGTCGCCGCCGTGTCCACAAGACTATGCTCATAACCTTTTACCTTAATTCGCACCTTTTCTTTAACCGCCATATTAAACTCCTTCAATCTAACAAGAGAATCGTCACACACCGCCGTGTGTTTCATTTTGTTTTTTTAAGCGACACTTAAAACCGCTTTTTACCATACGCTTTAAACAACGTAAGTCGAATTATAACATACTCCATACGCAAAAGTCAACACTTTCCTCTAAAAAAAACTACATAATATTTCACTTAGTTTTAACCTCTTTTTTGGTAATTATACACAAATCGCCTATATTTTGATTAAAAAAGCATAAAAAACACAAGAGAAAGACACTATTCACAAAAGAATCTCTCCTAACTCAAACGAATAAAGGTAACACTCTTTAACAAAATCCCCGCTCATTTCCTCAATCGCCTTCTTATATATAGCCAACTGCCCCTTATAATCGCGGCTCAATTTTTCGGCAGTCGTGTTGCGGTTTGTTTTATAATCAACCAAAACAATCTCTCCTCCCTCATAAAAAAACATATCGGCAATGCCTTGTATAAAAGGCAGCGGCGACGACAATAAATCAGAGGAAAAACAAGGCAAATCGGCAATCCCTAATTCGGAAAGCTCAATTTCGGTGTACAGTTTGTACTCTTTTATAAGCTTTTCACTTTTTACCGCTCTCCTCCCCAAAGGCGACTCAAAAAAAACCAGTATATCACAATGGTTAATAGCCTTATACTCGATGGGCGTGAACCTATTTTCAAGGCTTTTGAGCTGCGCGGAATAATCGCCTTGCGAAAAATCAATAAGCTCCATCGCCTTGTGATAAGCATCACCCCGCTTTTTCCCGGTCAATCGACGCAACCCGTGAAAAGAAGGATTCCGAGGGAAAATGCTCGGCTCATCGTATTCACTGCCCGCCTGCTCAACGCCCACTTGCGTAGCAGTAAGCTTTCGCGGAACGGCAGAAAGGATTTTCCGCGGGTATTCGGCAGAAATGTTAGCAATTATTTCATCAATGTCAACCTCTTTTGAGCCAACCGGTCTCTCATCAGTTTCCGCAGTCTCAATCCCCCTCTTCCCTGTCCCAACTCTCAGTTCCCCATTTTGCATTATCAATTGTAAATAGCTGTTTTCCCTGACTTTGATTTCGTCTTCACCTTTGCCGCCTTTGACGAATCCGGTAAAAATCAGTTTGCACTCCGCTCGCGTCGCCGCAACATAAAACTTGCGCATTTCTTCCTCAACGGTAAGCTCGCGGTTAATCCGCGCCGCATAATCGCCGTGCAACGTTTTAAATCGGCACATACTTTTTGAATCAAAGCAATCCGCCGCAATGCCGGCAACCTTGTCGTATTTTACAAGTGCGGTATTCCTGTCGCCGCGAAAGTTAAACTCTTGATTCACACGCGCAACAAAACAAACAGGGAACTCCAGCCCTTTTGCCCCATGAATCGTCATAAGCCTAACGCAATTTCGGCTCTTCGAATTGACATTCGCCTGCCTCACATCAATGCCGCTCTCTTTTAAGTCCTTTATATAAGCCAAAAACGAGGGCAAGCTCGAATCAACATTAGTTTTGGCAAAAACTCCCGCATAATACGAAAGCAAGCGAATA
Organism: Oscillospiraceae bacterium; assembly: GCA_009777415.1. Taxonomy (GTDB): domain Bacteria; phylum Bacillota; class Clostridia; order Oscillospirales; family Ruminococcaceae; genus Ruminiclostridium_E. The sequence continues at coordinate 5,737 of WRLX01000077.1, read as the reverse complement.
TTCGCTTTTTGGCGGCTGTCCGCAATCAACGGCAAAAAGCCCCCCTCCCCGTTAATAACAGCAATCAACTCCGAAACCGCGCTAATATCGGCAATCCGACGATACCGTGCAATCGCACCCAAAAAATCTTTTACCTTTTCATTTCCGCGCGAACCCGCTCCGCCGCCCTGTAATACCGCCGAATATAAAGGGACTGTCTTCCTCCCCGCTCTTATAACGGCAACTTCCTCCGCAGTAAACCCATACAAGGGTGACATCATTACATTAAGAAGACTTAAATCGTTATAGGGGTTGTTGATTACCATAAGCAAATCAAGCGCAATCCCCGTTTCCGCGGTTTTGAGATAACCATAGCCTCCTGCGCTGACACACGGGACACCCTGCTCACCAAACACCTTTTCATAAACCTTGAAGTTTTTTTCTCCCGCACTCGACAGTACCGCAAAATCGCCAAAGTCGCACTTTCTGCCGCCTGTTACTTTAAATCCGTCGGCGAGCATCTTTTTTATTCTGGCCGCAGTATACTCTGCCTCTGCGGTTATGCCGTCTAAACCGGGGAAATCTTCATCGCTCAATAAACAAACCTCAGTTTCATAGGCGGAATTGTCAATCCCCTTAGCCGCCCTAAGCCGCGATTCCTCATCATAGCCGCGCATGACTCCGTCAAAAATGCCGTTCACGCTGTCAATAACTTGATTAGATGAACGAAAATTTCGGGAAAGGTGTATAACCTTATAATCGGGATTCCTCAAAACCTCATTGAATACAGCCGAATCGGCACCGCGGAATCTATATACCGACTGTTTTATGTCTCCAACCAAAAACAATCTGCCCCGCCCCGAATCCAACAGGCGGAAAAGCTCATACTGCAAAAAATTGCTGTCTTGGAACTCATCGACAATAATCAGCTCATACTCGCTTTGAATCCGCTCCATTACACCTTTGCCGCTTCTGAAAAGCCGCAAACACAGTTGTTCCGAATCGGGAAAGTCTATCACCCTGTGAGCGCGTTTAATCTCGGTAAACGCCTCCGAATAAATCCCGTACAGCTTTACAAGGGTTTTAATCACAGGGCAAAGCCGCCTGACGGAATCTTTAAAAGCACCGATTAACTCAAACGCCAAAACAACATCGTCCTTGATTTTTTTTGTCCTTTCACGTTGCTCTTTAATCAATTCCTTAACTATAATGTCCTCTTTTTTGTCGGTGCTTCTTCTTGAGGGATACTCGGCAATGCAATTATAATTTTGCGAAGGATTACTTTCAAACTCATAGGCTTCAAAGCTCTTAAAAAAATCAAGCTCCTGCCGCAATGACTTAATTGTGCTGTCACAGCAAGCGTTTTCCATGCTGACATTAATCAGCTCAATCGCTTTTGCAATATCTTTTTTTATACCCTTATAATAAAGAGGCACAATTTTATTAAAATACTCATCGGGATTATCATAGAGCCTCATTTGCTCATCAATCCATTCGTCGCCGTCGGGAATGTTTCGGGTAAACTCATGCAAATCCCAAACAGCGCGGCGCAACATTAAATCGCTCCCCGCGCCGAAAAATGCACACACGGGTTCAACCTCATTTTTGTCCGATTCATAAAAAGTCTCCAATGTCGCCGCCATGGCTTTTTTCGCCAACAACTCAAGCTCACCCGTATCGGCAACCCTAAAACCGGGTTCAAGACCGATAAACCCCGAATTTTCTCTGAGCAAATTAAGGCAAAATGCGTTAATAGTCGTAATCCGCGCTTCCTCAAGCCACATTAACTGCTTTTGTATAAGAAACAATCCGTCTGCCGATTCCGACTCGGCGCGTAACCGCAAAGCTTTTTCAAGCCGCTCTTTCATTTCGGCGGCAGCCTTTCGCGTAAAAGTCACAAGCACAATTTTGTCTGCCCTGACAGGATTTCTCCTATCGGTAAGAAGCCGTATCACCCGCTCTACAAGAACGGCTGTCTTCCCGCTCCCCGCCGCCGCCGCAACCAATACAGACGACACAGCGGCAGGGTGATTAATCGCCGACATTTGCTCACGCGACCAAACCCTTTCGCTATTGCCGGGCAATGTCAAATAACCCGAATTACAATTTATCAACTTCACTGCAATCAATCACCCTTTCTATCAATTCCTTCTTAATGAGTTTGGCATTACCTTTCCCGCCGCCGCAAGTCAACTCAAAGTCACAGTATTCACAGGCAATGCAATTGTCTTTGCTTTGCGCAACGGGAATCGCAGGGATTTCCCCTCTCCTGAGCTTGTTAATTTTAGCGTTAATCAACTTAATGCAATACTCTCTGAGCCTGTCATACGAATCGGGACTCAACCTCCTGAGCTTATTAGTAGACTTTGCCGTATTCCCGTCAACAATAACCCCGCTCGGATTATGCGCCGCAATCCAGTTTTTGCTTATTTCAAGCTCGGTTGCATTGGGGGTGAGAATCCCTTTCGTTTTTGAACCGTCAGCGGGCAGATACAAAGCGGAAGCGGGTTTGGAATCGTCAAGAACATTCCCCGAAACGCTGAACAAATACAAAAGCATCTGAGTGTCAAGACCGTGGAATACAGACGAAAAATCCATCTCCTTGCTCCCGGACTTATAATCGACTACTCGTATAAAATCACCCCGCCTGTCTACTCTGTCAATTATTCCCGTTAGACGTATGTCGGCAGAGAGGGGGAAATCAACCCGCTTCTCAAAATCCGCGGGCATCCAACCGGAATCGGCAAGCTCGCCGCGAATGTGCTTCAACATACGGACTATTCCCGCTTTAAATCCCATGAGTATATAGGATTGCCGCTTTGTTTCGGCGTAACCGAATGGCAATTTAATCTCGCGGTACTCTCTTATACACCGCTCGACAAAGCTCTCTAATTCCAAATCGCTCCCGAAATTGTTCAACGTGTACATTTCGCGGACTGCTCTGTCTAAACAGTAATGGATTATGATTCCGCGTTCCCTCGCTATCGGCTCTTCCTCATTCTCGGCAACGGGAATATCAATCCCCAATCCGTATTTGCAAAAATACTTAAAGCGGCACTCCATCATCGTCCTAATCGCAGTAGGCGAAAACCTGTCCGACTTAAACAGCTTTTGCGCCGTCATAAAAGAAAGCGCGTGAGTAACATCGGTTTCTTTTTGAATGCAGGCAGCGGGAAGCGAAAACGAAGAATTATTAACGCTTGCAATTTTGGCAAAAAAATCCCGCTTAATGTCCCGCTCCACGTCCTCCTCCGCAAAAATCCGCCGCGCCGCTTTAAACGCACTTGCCCTGAGCGATAAAGGCAAATCGGCAGTCGTTTTTATTTCCAAAGAATATTTCTCCGCCCATTCAGCAATAACCGGAGATGGTAAAAGCTCCTCCCATGCGGCATTGGAAAGAGGTGCGCTTATGTAAAGCTTTTTGGAGGGTAGGGTGAGAGCCTTATTCACCATCAGCCGCTCAAATCTGTACCGCTCCTCCAAATTCGGGTACAGTTCCAAGCCGCATTCCGCCAACTGCTCAATTTCCCTGCCGGAAAAGCCGCCTCCCGCTTGAGTTTCACCGATTCCCGCGCTTTTGGGGAAACTGCCTGAATTTGCCCCCAACACAAAAGCCGCCTTTATATCAGACCAACGCGAGCGTTCCAAATCGCCGATTGCAACCGCATCGAGGACTGCCGGGGGCTTAGCTATATTCACCGACGAGAACACCCCGCGAAGCAACTCAGTGTAATTTCCGAGGCTTATCGGGAAGCCCGACAGGGCGGCGTGAAGCGACTCAAAGACATCTATAATTAAATCCCACAACTGGCGAAACTCATCGATAATGCTCTTGTGTTCGGCAAACTTGAACCCGTGACACAATCCCAATACCGTCCGCTGTAATTGCATTGTTTCAAGCAAAAACTCACACAACGCCTCGGTTATTCTGTCTCCCGTAGTATCGCGGCAAGCCTCGCGCAATTCAATCACCGGCGTTGTAAGCTCAATCCTCAATTTCTCCAAAGCCGACAAATCCCGATTTTGCTCCGGGAATTTGCTTCCCCACTCCCGCCGTGTCAATGCGTAACGGAACGCCGCCCGCTCCAACAAATCCATGTTCCTTTTAGACAGTCGTTTAGTAAACCTGCCCCCGCTTTTGGAAAACTCATAGCGTTTGTTTGTTTTGCCAAGCTTCCCTAAGACAAGCTTTCCCGAACGCTCATAAAATTCTAAGTCGGCGCGAACGCGGACAAATCCACTCCTTATATAAGACAAAAACTCGGGAGTATCTAAACTTGTCGCATCAAGCGCAGATATAATAAACCTCGTCATCGGCTTTGATATTATCGGTTCGGGCAAATCGGCATACGCCTCAATGTCGTATTCCGCCATCGCCTCTTTCAGCCGCGCCGCTATGCCCAAATCCAAATCGCCGCAAACAAGCACGGCAATATCGTTACAGCGATAACCCTCTTTTGTAATAAGTCTGCGTATCTCGGCGGCGACAAATTCACACTCGTCGCCGACATTATCTGCGGTATACAACTCAATGGCGGGCGAAAACGGCTCTCCCCCCAAATCAACTATTGAAAACTCACAGCCCGCCGCCGCAAACTGCCGCCGAATCCGCTTTACCGACCAATTTACCTCATTATCGTCCGCCCGAAATAAAATTTCAACGCTCCGGGCTGACTCTGCCAACGCTTTGAGCAAACCTATCTGACTTGCCGAAAAACTGTCAAATTCGTACAGGAATATTTCTTTCCCGCCGAAACAGTCATGCCGATTGATTAATTCGGCGGCCATGCGGTTATCATCGAGCTTGTCCGCAAAGCTTGACTCCAAAGTCTCGCAGTAAGCAGAATATATGTCAATAAAATCGGTAAGCTTAGATGCAAGCGGCGACTCGACCATTATTTCCTGTCTTTTCATCTGCAAAACATCGGGCGTAATCGCCGCCGCCTTAAAATCGGCGACAGCCGAAAGCATTCTTTTCGCAAAATCGTATGACAACCGTGAAACTGCCGCACTCTTAACAGCATCCTTAATATGGTACAGCGTTTTGTACATCGTAACAGTTTTCACAATATCATCGGCATACAGCTTTGGCGTGCCGTGCTTTTTTGCAATATCTGCAGCTAATTTAGAAAACCCCGTTATATCGGTCACTGCGATTTTCCTCGCGCCGAGCAACGTGTACATTAAACGCTCTGTCTCAAAAAGAAATTGCTCAGGCACAATCAATACTGCCGCATCGGAAGATGTGAGACGGCTTATTAAGTATTCACGGCGTTTTTCGGAAGACAAGGTAGTGATTATTTTTAACTTATTATTTGACATAGCATGGTTATTATATCATTATTTTAAGAGTTTTGCAATATGAAAATTTTGCTTATGAATATGCTTAAGAAGTAAGGGACAGGTGTGTTATGCTCGAAAAGCCAACCCCTGTGTTAATACAGGGGTTGGGCATTTTTTACCGCCTTACAACATAATTGTCGCTCTTATAAGATTGGTAATTGCCGCAATCTTCGTGATTGCCGCCGGTGCAGTAATGCGTTTTGAACCCGCCATCTTGATATGCATTATCCGCCGGGGTTACTGTACATTCTGATCTATCGGGGTTAAAAACCGGACACATACATTACGCCTCCTTTGCTATAATAGATTTACAGTACAAAAGCAGTACAAACTGCAATGTATCTGTGCTTATTGTTTAAGCCATAATAAGAGAGTAATTGGTCTGACGAGCCTCCTTTTGGACTCACACGTCCGC
>WRLX01000076.1 GCA_009777415.1 Oscillospiraceae bacterium | reverse complement strand
CCCAAGTTTTTACAAAATCTTTTCAAAGATTTTAAAGACCCCGGTCCGCCGCAGACTTTCCCGCCTCAAGGACTGCCCGGATTGGGTAGCCCCGGGCAAAGCTGTCCTCATGCCATTTCAGGAAGGGAAAGACCCGCAAAGGAATCCAAAAAGACCAAAAAAAGCTCAAAAGAAGACAAAAAGCGTAAATTCCTCGACACTTTCTGCACTAATGTAACGGTTAAAGCCAAGAAAGGCGAGCTTGACCGTATAATAGGCAGGGATAAGGAAATTGAGCGGGTTATACAAATCCTGTCCCGCCGGACTAAAAACAACCCTTGCTTAATCGGCGAACCGGGGGTAGGTAAAACCGCAATTGCCGAGGGAATCGCACAAAGATTAGTCGCGGGGGATGTGCCGTTCCGTCTGCAAAAAAAGGAAGTATACCTCCTTGATTTAACGGTGCTTATTGCCGGGACGCAGTTTCGAGGTCAATTTGAAAGCAGGGTTAAGTCCCTTGTGGAGGAAATCAAAAATGACGGGAATATCATCATTTTTATTGATGAATTGCATAATCTTGTCGGAACAGGCGACAGCGAGGGGACAATGAACGCCGCAAATATGTTTAAGCCCGCCCTTTCAAGGGGGGAAATGCAGGTAATAGGCGCAACGACTTTCGGCGAATACCGCAAGCATATTGAAAAAGACGGCGCGCTTGAACGCAGGTTTCAGCCCGTTGTAATTAACGAGCCTACTCTTGATGAAACTGTAGAGTTGCTGAAAGGTATCAAGAACTATTACGAGGAGCATCACAAAATTAAGGTTTCGGATTCTATGTTGCGTTCTTGTGCGGTTTTGTCGGAACGGTATATTAATGACCGATTCCTGCCCGATAAAGCAATCGACCTGCTTGATGAATCGGCGGCGTGTGCCAGTATACGGAATAACGACTTAAATCTTTATGAAAAACTGAAGGCGGAAAATCTTGGTCTTGATAAGAAAGAAAAGGATATAATGTCGATGCCGGTCGAGGAAATAGACTATGAAAAAATCGCCGAGTTAAAAACAATAATGGCGCGTAATGAGCAAAAAATCTGCGAGCTTGAGCCGATAGTGTCCCAGTTGGAAATAACCGAGAACGATATATCGACTGTTATTGAGCTTTGGACAGGGATTCCCGCGGCGAAAATCCTTGAAACGGAGTTTAGGAAGATTGCCCGTTTGGAAGATACTCTAAAAGAAAAGGTAATCGGGCAGGACGAGGCGTGTAACCTTGTCGCGGCGGCAATCCGCCGTTCAAGAGTACGCCTTTCAATGAGGAGGCGACCGTCATCGTTTATATTTGTAGGGCCTACGGGTGTCGGCAAAACTGAGCTTGTAAAGATTTTGGCGGGCGAGTTGTTTGACTCGGTTGAGCCGTTGATTCGCCTTGATATGTCGGAGTTTATGGAAAAACATTCCGTTTCGCGGATTATCGGTTCACCTCCCGGATATATCGGCTATGACGAGGCGGGTCAGCTTACCGAAAAAGTCCGCCGTAAGCCGTATTCCGTAGTGCTTTTTGACGAAATTGAAAAGGCACACCCCGATGTGATGAATATTCTTTTGCAGATTCTCGATGAGGGAAAAGTCAATGACGCACACGGGAGGACTGTTTCGTTTGAAAACACGGTAATCGCTATGACAAGTAATGCCGGTTCGACTGATAAGTCCACCGGATTGGGTTTTGCAAAGACCGAGGGTGAAATATCGACCGAGAAAGCTATGAAAGCCTTAAAAGAGTTCCTTCGTCCGGAATTTTTGAGCCGTGTTGATGAAGTCGTGGTGTTTAAGCCGCTCGGCAAGGACGATTATGCGCGGATTGTCAAGCTGATGATTGAAGAAATGCGCGAACCGCTTAAAGAGAAAGACATTGAACTGAAAGTAGCCGCCGATGTTTATTCTTATGTTGCGGAGAAAGCGTTTGGCGGTAAGTACGGCGGCAGGGATATAAGAAGAGTTATTCGCGATGAAATCGAAAATGCTGTGGCGATGCTTATTGTCGAAAAGGGCGAAGAAGGCATTAAAGCGGTTAATATCAGCGTAAAGGATGAAAAGATTTATGTTAAATAATCGTCAATCGGATTTTCGCGGCGACATCAATTCCTCAAGAATGCAAACTCCAAGTTATTCTCAGAAGAGGAAAACAGCGGTCATAACAGGGGGGACGGGAACAATAGGGCAGGCACTTGTGGAAATTATTTCTAAGCGTTACGATGTTGTGTTCACCTACCTTTCCAACAGAAATAAAGCCGCCGAGCTTGAGCACTTGTATTCTGCAAAGGCGTACCGCTGTGACATTACCGACATTAACGTGGCAAAGCGCATTTCCATGAAGCACGATTGTGATTTGTTGATTAACAATGCCGGAATCTCTCAGATAAAGGAATTTTCGCAGTTGACTGAGCTTGACTGGTATAAAATGATGGATGTGCATTTGTCCGGCCCGTTTTACTTTACTCAGGCTTTTTTACCAGGCATGATTAGCAAAAAGAGCGGCTGTGTAATTAACATTTCTTCTGTGTGGGGAGTACACGGCGCGTCCTGCGAGGTGCATTACTCGACTGCGAAAGCGGGGTTAATCGGGTTTACAAAGTCTCTCGCTAAGGAAGTCGGGCCGTCGGGTGTGAGGGTTAATTGCATTGCACCGGGCGTGATTACGGGGAATATGAACCGCGGTTTTTCCGAAGAAGTGCTGAATGATTTAAAGGAAAATACTCCTTTGGGCAGATTAGGCTCTGCAAAAGAGGTGGCGATTGCGGCATTGTACCTCGCAGGCGCGGAGTTTGTGACAGGTCAAGTGTTGGGAGTTGATGGTGGGTTTGGTATGTGATTTGAGGGAGGCATAAAGGGTATGGATAAAATTAAGAGAGATTTGGATATAATAAAAGGTATTGTCTTAGAATCAGTACCCGCTACTGCTATGTATCTTTTTGGCTCTTATGCATACGGCGAACCAAATGAGGACAGTGACTTGGATGTGTATGTTGTAGTGCCGAATGAAGAAATAAGAAAAAACCGCGAACTTCATTCTGAAATTTTTTTAAACATTCATCGGAAAATAGATAAACCTTTTGATTTGCTGTTCGGCGATAAAGCGAATTTTGATAATAGGTCAAATCTTCCGACATTGGAAAGAAAAATTATTAGAGACGGGGTGAAGATTTATGGATAATAATATTAAGGAGCTTGTGAAAGAGTGGCACGAATATGCCGAAAGGGATTTAATGTCGGCTAAACATTTGTTGACAATGCGTCCTGTTCCGAATGAAGTAATTGCATTTCTTTCTCAACAATGCGCTGAAAAGTATATAAAAAGCTATTTAGTTTATCAAAATGCCGATGTTGTTAGAACGCATGATTTGGTAATGCTTATAAAATTGTGTGCAAAATTTAACAGCAAATTTATTGGGATTGAGAAACAATGTTCAATTTTACTACGCTATATTGCAGATACACGTTATCCGAGCCAAAGATTTGACTTAACCGAATATGATATAAAAAAAGCACTGGAATATGCAGAGGAAATCAAGGAATTTGTTTTGGGGATTATCGACAACCCGGAATAAAATAGACAAACGCGCGAGGTTAAAACATTGCACGTTTAGCGCGGAAAGGGTATGGGAAAAGTTTGAAAGTAAACCTGCGTAAATGCGGAAAACGAAACTTTCAAAGCACATTTGTGCAGAAAGGGCATAGGTAAAATTATGGCATATGAAACAAAAGTATTGCTGTCACTGCTTGGCGATGTTACTGTTAAAGCAGAATCGACCGAAGAAGTTTATTTGTCAATTCAGAAAATGGCTAATGTCGAGGGTGTTTTTATGAAGCCTTTTGACGAAGCGAAAAAGGAATTATCGGCGGCAAGGCAAAAGAAAAGTGAAAAGTAAATCGCCGGAAAGGAATAGGGTAAAAGTTTGAGAATATTGCTTGCGACTTTGCAAAGTCATAGCCATATTGTGGGGGATATTGAGCGGGGTGTAAAGATTTTCGAGGATGGCGGTATAGAGTTTGCCGAGTTAGGCGGCGACGAATACACTGCGGCAGTCCCTCATAAAGACGGCGAAAAAAGGAATGTCTTCATAAAGATTTCCCACAACAAATGCGATATTGAAAAGGTAGGGTGCTACTGTACGAGACGGTATAAAAAGTTGATGATTTGTCAACACGTTGTTGCCGCAGTTTTGCAAATCCAAGGCGGGATTATTGAATCACGGCTTGAAGTCGGAAAAATTGCCGCAGTAAAATTGTTTGTAAACCAAGCCAATACTGCAAATGTAGTCGAAAGCGGCGAATTGGAAGTGTTTTCCACTCCGTCAATGATTGCCGCAATGGAAAAAGCCGCCTGTCACTGTCTCGAAGACGGATTGGAGGAAGGTGAAACCTCGGTTGGGACGAAAATAAGCGTTGAACATATCGCGGCGACTCCCGTAGGGAAAATGGTTACGGCGGTCGCAAGGATTGACGGGGTGTTTGGGCGAAGAATTGAATTGAGTGTCACCGCTTATGAAGGCGAAAAAAATGTTTCAATGCTCAGTGCCTTAGACGGGATGCCGCTCGCAAAAAAAATCGGATTCGGCAGTCATACACGCGCAATTGTAGATGCGGACAAGTTTATGGCACGTTTGTTGCAATGAAGTGGCGGCTTCTAACTTGACAAGCTCAATATTTTGTGGTATAATTAACCTCATTAAGTGAATATGATTGTAAAAAGGACAAACGGAAAGAGGTTGCTGTGGAATATATAACAATTATTGTTCAAGCGGTAATACAAGGGCTGACCGAATTTCTGCCTGTGTCAAGCTCGGGGCATTTGTCGGTTGCGCAACACTTTATGGACATTGAAGAAGAGGGGCTTGTTATATCGATTTTTCTGCATTTGGGGACTTTGGTGGCGGTGTTTATCGCATTCAGGCAGGCGGTGTGGGGCATGATACGGGAATTTTTTCTGACAATTGCCGACTTGTTTATGCGAAAATTCTCGTGGAAAAATATGAATGATGAACGCAGAATGCTCTTTATGGTAATAATCGGGACTTTGCTGCTTGTTCCGGTTACTTTGGCAAAAGGATTTTTTACTGCGCCAATGTCCGATGGCGACATTATATTTGAGGGAGCAGCTTTTATTTTTACCGCAACGCTCTTGTTTATGGCGGATTCCTGCGTTAAAGGCGTAAAAAGTCCGTCTGATATGCAGGTTAAGGACGCGCTTGCGGTGGGATTTTTTCAGATAGTTGCCTTGTTTCCGGGTGTGTCACGCTCCGGCTCGACAATAAGCTCGGGATTATTTTGCGGGCTTTCGCGCAAAACTGCCGTGACATTCTCGTTTATGCTCGGGATTCCCGCCATTCTCGGTGCGACCTTGATTGAAATGCACGAGCTTTCACAATCCGGTGGGGCGGCGGAAATAGGGAGTCTGCCCGCATTGGCGGCGGGGCTTGCGGTATCACTGATTGTGGGGCTGTTCGCTATTAAATTAGTCAAGATTTTAATTAAAAAAGAAAAGTTCAAAATTTTTGCGATATATACTCTGACTCTTGGGATTCTCTGCATTATATGGGGAGTTTTTGAAAATATCACGGGAATCGGGTTTAGGTTCTAAGGCAAAGAGGTAAGGAATAACTAAAATTATGAAGGCTAAAACTACACGGAAATCAACCAAAGCACAGCAGGAGGCTGTAAAAGCAGAGGCGTTGGCGCGTAATAAACGCAGGCGGCACATTTATTCCGTGGTGCTGTTTGCGTTGGGATTACTGCTGATTGCTTTTTCTTTTATCGGAGATGCCGGCGCGGATGAGAAGTCGGTATGGGATTTAATACATATGTTTTTGCGTGGCGTTTTCGGGTTGTCGGTATTTTTTATCGGCCCCGCAATGATTTACGCATCTGTTATGATTTCGAGCAATAAACAAGGGGACAAGGCGGCAGTTTTGATAAAAATGCTGCAATTGACGGCGATTATCTTGTTAGTGAGCGGCGCAGTACAAATCTTGTTTATCGGCGAGGTAGGCGGGATTGCAGAGACGTATGAAATGGGGACAATGCTTAAAGGCGGCGGAATAATCGGGATGATTCTCGGCTATCCGTTGCTGTTATTTGGCAGAGTCGGCGCGGGGATAATTGTTGTGTTAATCGCGTTTGTATTTATAATGCTGATGGGCAATATCGGTCTTGACTCTTTTTTACGATTCGCCGCAAAGCCGTTCACGAGTTTGGGGAAATATTTTAAACAGCAGAGCGAACTCCGAAAGCAAGATGCGCAGTATTTGGCGGAGGAGCGTGAAAAACTCATCAAGGAGAATGAATCGCAGGCGAAATATGAGCGGATGAAAGCTGCCGAGCGCGGGATTGAGGAAGAATTGGCGGCACTTGAGGCATTGCCCGCTAATCCGGCAAATGCAATGCCGCCGACTTATATTCTGCCAACCGCATCTTTTCATGAGGCGGACTCCGCAAATTCCGAAAACAGTGAAAATGAGCCGCCTTTTGATATTGAAACAGTGAATTCGGAAGGGGCGGAAATCAAGGGCGAAAATTTACAAAACCCTGTATCCGAAGCAATAGAAAACTACCAAAAGGAGGAGGATGATGAGGCAATTGCGCAAGAGCAGCGCGAGAACTCATTAGAGCCGGACTCTGTTTCGAATGATTTGCCGAATGCAAATGAAACACCCGAACCCCGCAAGTCGGATTTTGAAGCACTTGCGGCGTTTGCGGCACACCAACAGATGTATTCATTGCCCGGGATTGAGTTGCTTGACGACAATATAAAAAAACGCCCCGAGTCAGATGTTCAAGCCGAGTTAGAGGCAAATTCGCTCAAGCTGATTGAAACCCTCAAAAGCTTTGGCGTTTTAACAAAGATTGTCGGGGTAGTCCGCGGCCCTTCGGTTACACGCTATGAGATTCAGCCTGCACCCGGCGTAAAAATATCCAAGATTACGAGCCTTACCGATGACATTGCGTTAAACCTTGCTGCGGCGGGAGTCCGTATGGAAGCCCCCATTCCGGGCAAGTCGGCAGTCGGCGTTGAGGTACCCAATCATGCGGTTGATACGGTTACTATACGTGAGCTTGTTGACTCGAACGATTTTCGCGAGACCGGTTCAAATCTCGGCGCGGTAATCGGCAAGGCAATTTCCGGGGAGATAATTATTTCCGACATTGCGAAAATGCCGCACCTGCTGATAGCGGGGACTACCGGTTCGGGTAAGTCGGTTTGTGTAAACTCTATAATAATGAGCATACTTTACAGGGCGACTCCCGAGGAAGTCCGCTTGATGATGATTGACCCTAAATTAGTCGAGTTTGGGATTTATTCGGGGATTCCCCACCTGCTCACCCCGGTAGTCACCGACCCCAAAAAGGCGGCGGGCGCACTTAAATGGGCGGTAAACGAAATGACTCAGCGGTACACTCTCTTCGCCGAAAACAATGTACGCGACATTGGCGGATATAATGAGGTGGTAAAGGATATTGAGGCGCGTAACGGCGAGTCGTCACTTGAACCGATGGCGAAAATAGTCATTTTTATTGACGAGCTTGCCGATTTAATGATGACTGCCGCTCGCGAAGTTGAGGAAAGTATCTGCCGCCTTGCTCAATTGGCGAGGGCGGCGGGGATTCACCTTGTAATAGCTACACAGCGGCCCACGGTAAATGTTGTTACGGGATTAATCAAGGCGAACATTCCGAGCAGAATCGCATTGAAAGTCGCATCACAGGTGGACTCGCGCACAATAATCGACACAGCCGGCGCGGACAAGCTTCTCGGAAAAGGGGATATGCTCTACGCGCCTGTGGGAATGCCTAAGCCTGTGAGAGTTCAAGGGTGTTGGGTTTCTGTTAAGGAGATTGAACGGGTTGTGGGCTTTGTTAAAGACAGCTTTGACTTTGAGTATGATGAAAATGTAATTGAGGAAATTGAAAGACAAGCGTTGGCAGTCGCCGATAAAGACAGCAAGGGCAGCGATTTGGGCGAGGAATTCGATTTGGACGATGATAAATTGGAGGATGCAATTGAGGCGGTGATTGACGCGGGAAAAGCTTCAACCTCTTATTTGCAGTTAAAACTCAAATTAGGCTACGGAAGGGCGGCGCGTTTAATTGATGTTATGGAAAAAATGGGAGTCGTCGGCAAATCTGCCGGAAGCAGCAGACCGCGCGAGGTGCTGATGACTCGGCAAGATTGGCTTGAACGCAAATTAAGAGAGCAGTAGGGTAATATAGTCGATTAACTTAAGAATCACTAAATCTTTGCGGAAAATTTTCCGCCATACCGACTTCAAGCAGCCTGCTCGACGGCGAAGCCGCCGACACCGCTACTCTCGTCAACTCTGCGTTGAATTTTGCTTAAATATCAGCGGATATTCGCACAAAATTCGCCTTGTCTGACGAAAAATCTTCACGCAAATCTTCAAGCACTTCTTAAGTTAAACGACTATA
>WRLX01000075.1 GCA_009777415.1 Oscillospiraceae bacterium | reverse complement strand
ACAGCGGATGACACCCCCGAATTTATCAGTGAAAACTTGTACAATTTTTCGCCTAATGAAAAAGGTACGGGGGTGTTTATTGTTCCGCCTACATTCTTTGAGCAAGCGGGCATGACGTTTTTTGAGTATATTAAAACCCTCACGCCTGATAATCTTTATACGCTTTTGTAGAATTAAGCGGTTTAAGGCTTGTTCAGTTTGGTGATAACGGCATTAAAATAACATCAAGATAAACCCCAAATGCCGAAATAAATTCGTCATTTGGGGTTATCTCTTTCTTGACTTTAAGTAGAGAGAGGATTAGCAGCAGCAGTCATTGCCTCTGCCTCTGCAGCCACAACCGCAGTCATTTCCGAATCCGCCGCAACAGAAGAGTAAAAGGATGATAATCCAGCAGCAGTTGCCATTGTTTCCAAACATGGTTTGTTCCTCCTTGTAATAATTTTATGAAACGTTTCATGCTTTAATATATGCAATAGATGAAATTGTGTTACAAAGAAAAACTGAAAAAGAATTTTCGCGCGACTGCCATGCCGATTCTAAACCAAAACGGCTCAATTGTACGGGCAACCTGTTTGAGCGATTCGCGTATCGGAATAGACTGGGGACAGCGCGGCTCACACTTACCGCAATCAATGCATCCGCGAGCAGTTCCGTTTTTGGAACGCAACACCCCTGTATTCAAAATATATTGGTTGCGCTTTTTGTCAGTGCAATAGGAATTGTACGCCGCAAAGCACCCCGGAATGTTCACGCCGACAGGGCAAGGCATACAGTAATCACAGCCGGTGCAAGCAATTGAGCCAACCTCCTTAAATGCCGCCGACACACGCTCAATTAACGCACAATCCTCCTGTGTCATGCAACCTGGATAAGATGCCGTGGACGCGGCAATGTTGTCCTCTAACTCCGACATAGTCCTCATTCCCGAAAGGACACAGCTCACCTCCTCATGATTCCACAGCCAACGCAATGCAAACTGTGCGGCGGAAAATCGGCTGTTATTCTTGAAAATCTCGGCGGCTTTCGGCGGGATTCGCCGCGGGTCAGCCAAAAGTCCGCCCCTGAGCGGCTCCATGATTATAACGGGAATGCCTTTTGAATGAGCGTAGTTTAGCCCGGTTGCCCCCGCCTGATTATTAACATCAAGATAGTTGTACTGTATCATGCAAAATTGCCAGTCATAAGCATCAATCAGCTTAACAAAATCCTCGCGCTTGCCGTGAAACGAAAACCCAATCCTCCTGATTTGACCCGATTGCATTTTCGCGGAAATCCACTTGTCAAGCCCCATGGCAAACAGCCTTGACAGCTCCGCGGGAGTGTCAAGCATATGGAGCAGATAGTAATCAACGTAATCGGTTTTTAACCGCGCCAACTGTTTTGTAAAAATCTTATCGAAATCGTCACTGTTCTTGCACAAAAATAAAGGCAGTTTGGTTGCAATGCTCACCTTTTCGCGCAGTCGGTTTTTATGCAAAATTTTACCGAGCAGTGCTTCTTTTCCGGGATAGATGTAAGCGGTGTCAAAATAATTGATGCCGTTCTCAATCGCCGCCAAAACCAACTTTTCCGATTCCTCAAAGTTGTCCGGCAAACGCATACACCCATATCCCAACTTCGGGAGTTCGTCTCTGTATTTCACGTTTTTACTCACGCTTCTTCCCCCTTTCAAAAATTCGATGTTTATTCGTACAGGTTTTTAATCCAACCGGGGCGGCTCAAGGTCGCGCTTGACGATTCCGCCCCGCACGCATTGCATCAATAAGCTGCTGTGCTTGAGGGGTAACAAACGGCGCAGTCCTGTTGACAATTCCAAACCCCGCATTGTCGGAAGCGGCATCGTCCCAAACGAATGTGCGGATGGGGGGATTGCCGCTTCTTGCGGCTAAATCAGCTACCGCTCTTGTGTAATCGTAAGCGTGTGTAACCCTGCCGGAGTGACTTTGTTGCGCTCTTGAACCCCATTCGCCGTAGATAAGCGGCACGCCCAATGCCGCCGCACGGTTAGCGGATGGAGTTAGGTCAGTAGTGATTCGTCCTGCACCCGGATACGTGGTAGTGGTGGCATTTTTCGCCCAATCAACAGGTGAGTAGAAGTGAACCGACATAACAAGTTTGCTTGTTCCGTGACCAGGGTCGTTAGGGAGCATGAAAGCGCCAATCGGACTGGAAGTACCCTGCGCCGCATACGTAGGCACTATAAGGATTCGGTTAGCGTTATTGCCGCCTGTGTCACGAACGGCACTAACAAATTCTTGATTCCACGTATTTACGGTAATGTAACCCGAACTGTTCCCCGTCCAATTCCACACGGCTCCCGAATCGTAACCTTGCGGTAATCCGGCGTTCCAAGGGAATAGCGCAGTGTTTCTTATACGCGGCTCGTTAAGTCCTTCAAAAATGAGTTTCTCGTTGTAATCCTTAAAATGCTCGGCAATCTGTGTCCACAATAACCGAATAGCCCTTGTTCCCGCCGCCGCGTTATCAAACCTCATCAAATATTCTTCGTGGTGAGTGTTTAAAATGATATACATATCCTCGCGTACAGCCATATCCACGATAGATTGAACATGATTTAGCCACCGTTGGTCAATGGTGTACTCGGAAGTGTTTACGGTATAATTCTCGGCGGCTTTGTACCATGTTACCGGAATCCTGATTGAATCGAATCCCGCCGATTTAACCGCACTAATCAATTCTTGGGTGGTTCTGTTTTGTCTGCCCGAAAGCCATGCAGTCTCCACAGCCGCGGGGTTGTTAAAGTTGCGAAGATTTGAGGGTTGATTGGCGGGGTCTCTATCATTATGAGCATCAAGAGTGCCTCCGAGATTCCAACCTATTCCCATTTCACCGATTAATGCTGTAGCGGTAATATTCCTGAACGGTGTGTGCGTAACAGGTGTGATGTCGAACAACGGACTGCAACCCGAGCAAGAAGACGGGCAAATTGCGGTAATAATCAACGTGGAAAGTTCAAAGTCGCGTTGGCTTACCCCGGCAAGCCTGTATGCCGCCGTTTCGGCAGAATTATGAGCCGCAATCGTTTCATAGGTGAGGGTATATTCAAATGAGAAAGTACCATCGCTTGAATCGGCGTTTGGTTGCTCGTCCATCAAAGGTTCACCCTCCAATTCCGAGCCGACAGAGGGAACAACATTGAAAAACAGGATGTTTGATGTACCTTGTGTACCCGTGACTTCTCCCGCAAAAGTGAATTTGTAGGAATGAGCCGCTTTTGTTTCCAAGGCAGATAAACGAATATCAATTCCTTGCCCGGAACCGTTTCGGGAAGAAAATTCAATTTTTGTCGGTGTAGCGAGAAGCTCTGTAAAGCGCGTACCGCCGTAATGCCCGAAAAGCGGATGCACACTGACCCCACTCAAGTCGGAGTCATCGCCCGCAAAGAGGTGAATGTTGTCATCTTTTTGCAAGTCGTAGATTATAACAGGGTTTTTTTCTTCCTCAGTTGTAGTTGGTGTAGGAGTTGTAGTGGTTGTGGGGGTAGTTGTTGTGGTAGGTGGTGTAGTTGTCGCGGGAGTTGTAGTTGTTGTTGTAGGAGGCGTAGTTGTTGAGGGAGTTACGGGAGTTGTCGTTGTTGTGGGGGCTGTTGTCGTTGTTGAGGGAGTTGTGGTCGTTGTGGGAACTGTAGTTGAGGACGATGTAGTTGTTGTGGGGGTTGTTGTAGTTGTGGAAGTTGTCGTTGTTGTGGGAATTGTAGTTGTTGTGGAAGTTGTCGTTGTTGTGGGAATTGTAGTTGTTGTGGGGGTTGTCGTTGTTGTGGGGGTAGTTGTAGTTGTTGCGGAAGTTGTCGTTGTTGAGGGAATTGTAGTTGTTGTGGAAGTTGTAGTTGTTGTGGAAGTTGTCGTTGTTGAGGAAGATGTAGTTGTTGTGGAAGTTGTCGTTGTTGTGGAAGTTGTCGTTGTTGAGGAAGATGTAGTTGTTGTGGGGGTTGTCGTTGTTGTGGGGGTAGTTGTAGTTGTTGTGGAAGTTGTCGTTGTTGAGGAAGTTGTTGTTGAGGAAGTTGTCGTTGTTGAGAAAATTGTAGTCGTCGTCGCGGGTGTTGTCGTCACACCCGTTCCCGTGGTGGTAGTCGCACCCGGCGAAGTCGTCTGCACCGTCCCGCCGAGGGATATTCCGCCGTTTTCGTCCGCAACCCAGTCTAAATCGGTCTTGGCGGGGTCCCAATGTTTGTTGTCCGCCGCGGGATTCCAGCCCTCGGGCGGGGTGTAAACACCGTTATTTTCAGTCCAAACACCGCCGGCTCTTTCGGTCGCAAGCCCGCCCGGCACGGTTGGCGGATAATCCGGCATATTGCGCGGATGATTCACCATGTTCACGATGTCTTTCAAAATCTCAAGAACATCGAAAATGTCGGGTTCGCCGCCGTTATCGGTGAAAGTGTAGACTTCCTTCTCGAAATCGGTCAGCGTAATCATCGAAACGATGTGCTTAAGTACCTCCAACACGTCAAAAATATCGTACTCATTTGTGACGGTATTTGTCGGTTGGAGCGTCGATTGATTGCCGAGTGCGGGCGTTGTCGAGAGGAGCATGGTGAAAAGCAGCGCGCATGACAGCAGACTCGCGATGAGTTTTCGTTTAGTTTTTACCATAATTTTCCCTGTGACCTTTCTGCACAAAAGTGCTGTAAAAAAATTTTTTCGAGTTTTTGAGTATAGTGTAATTAGAGTATAGCATGATTCTTTTTCTTTTGCAACTGTTTTTTGTTTGAATAATATAGTGTTAAAAAAGGGAGTGTTGACATACAAAAATTTTTATGATATAATGACACGAATTGAAAATAAGTGCAGAAAGGGAATGGTGTAAAAGTTTGGAAATAAATCTACGTAAATGGGAAAACGAATTTTTATGGCACGTTTGTGCAGAAAGGAAATGGGTAAAACTATGGAAAAGTCAATCAGCTTCTTTATGATTAGCGTGATTGCGTTGTCGCTCACACTTGCAGGCTGTGATAAAACCGGGGATGCACTGCTCGAAACTCCCGAAACGATGCCTTCCGCTGTAAGCGCGGCGGCGGAAATTCCACTGATTAGCGAAAATACACCTCGTGATGTAATTAATGATTCACCCCTGTATATTGAGCTTGAAGCGGACTTTGCGGAAATGCCCGAGTTTGATTCGGCGCGGGAGTTCGTCCATCAACTGAGAGATTGGGGAAGTCAGCTCGTTATTGCTTATGACGGGAGTAAATCGTGGCTCTACAATATAAAGTTGCATGAGGTTATTGCTCGTAGCAGCTATGACAATCCGGATGAGTCCGAGTACACACTCGGCGAATGTATATTAAGCGTTGGCGTTTCACACTCGCCTGTGATTTTACGTTATACAGGTATAGAGCGTTATTATAGCCGTATTGCACTCGTTTTGACAGAAGTAATGCCTTATGGCGATAATACAACGCACACCTATTTAATACGCGACAACGGGGAGCATATCAGCACGGATAACGAATCGGAATGGGAAGAAAGCAACTGGTTATCGGTAATCAAACAGGAAATCCCTAAGAAAAAAAGGCTGAACCACAGTATTATCGACATGAACCCCGAGGCAACAACGCTGACCGTCCGATTCTATGCGTATGATACCGAAAAAGATTCGGCTCAAAATTATATTCACGATATGGAGTATTACACGTATACAGAAAAAGAATTTTCCGTGGAGAATTTCGCCGAGGAGTTTACGCAGTACTACAGCGTTGTTGAGGATATTTGGTACGAGGGGAAGACGATTTGCGTGAATTTGGGGATGCTCCGAGGATACGGAACTACCGATGGGGGGCAGGCTTATATGTCGCTGATGATGACACTCGCGAGCATTCCCAATGTTGAACGGATTGAGGTCAAGAATAGAGAAGCCGATTTCCACGGCAGGGAACTAACCGGGGTTATTATCAATGCTGGAGATTATCGACTATAAAATATAATAAGCCCACTCATTTCGGTAAGTGGGCTTATTTCTTTGTTTCACTACTACTCCATTACCACTAAAAACTTGGAAGTTGTTTTGCCAAACAATGTGTCTTCGTCAGGCTAAAGTGAGGGAAATGAATTCCCTCACTTTAGCCCTTGTGTTTCACTACATTAAAGATATACTCAATATAAGTGCGGCAAACACAATCGAAACCATGGAAGTCAATTTAAGCAGAATATCAACGGCAGGGCCGGCAGTGTCCTTAAACGGGTCGCCAATGGTGTCTCCGACGACTGCCGCTTTGTGATTGTCTGAGCCTTTGCCGTCGAGATTCCCCGCTTCGATATACTTTTTCGCATTGTCCCACGCGCCGCCCGAATTGTTGACAAAGAACGCCAATGCGAATCCCGTTACAAGCCCGCCCGCCAAAAATCCGACAACGCCGTTTACTCCGAGGAAGAAACCAACGGCAATCGGGATTACAATAGCAAGCACGGCAGGGAGAATCATTTCCTTGAGCGCACTCTTAGTACAAATGTCTACGCATTTTGCATAATCCGGGTCAGCTTTTCCGTCTAAAATACCCTTGATTTCTTTAAACTGCCGCCTAACCTCTACAACAATGCCCTGAGCGGCGCGGTTGACGGCTCTTATAAGCAGTGCCGCAAATGTAAACGCAACTGCCGAACCGATAAACATTCCCACAATAACGGCGGGGTTAATAATTTCAAGGTTGAGGACTTTGTCTATATCGCCGCCTCTTTCGAGGATTAAGCTCTCGACCCTGTCCTTATACGCAATCAACAATGCCAAAGCGGTCATCGCCGCGGAAGCGATACAGAACCCTTTACCTGTTGCGGCTGTGGTATTGCCTAACGAGTCGAGCGCGTCGGTACGCTCACGGACTTCCGCCCCGAGACCCGACATTTCCGCAATACCTCCGGCATTGTCCGCTACAGGCCCGTAAGCATCTGTGGCAAGTGTGATTCCGAGCGTAGACAACATTCCTACCGCTGAAATGGCGACTGCGTACATACCGAGCGAGAATTGCCCGTCAATATGCCCGCCCGCAACAAAGTAACTGCCGATAATCGCACCCCCGGCAATCAATGCGGGCAAGAATGTCGAAATCATCCCGAGGGAAATGCCGCCTATTACTAAGGTAGCCGTTCCCGTTTTTGTGGATTCGGCGAGTTCTTTTGTCGGTTTATACGCATCCGATGTGAAGTATTCGGTGATAAAGCCTATTATGTTTCCCGCGGCTAACCCAATCAAAATGGCAAAGAACACCCCGATATACTCCATTCCGAGGAAATGCCGAACGATGAAAAACGCGGCAACAGCAATCATAATCGAGCTGCCGTATACTCCACGTCTTATTGCGGACAGCAACTTTGACTGCGTAGCTTGTTCCCCGGTTCTCACCAAGAAAGTCCCGATAATCGATGCAATGATTCCGACAGCCGCCATGACAATGGGAACCATTACCGCGTTTGTGACAAGACTTTCGTCCACCCTCATAAATGCGGCAACCGCCAACGCGCAGGTGGCAACTATTGAGCCGACGTAGGACTCGTACAAGTCCGCCCCCATTCCGGCAATATCGCCTACGTTGTCGCCTACATTGTCCGCAATTGTTGCGGGGTTGCGCGGGTCATCTTCGGGGATTCCCGCTTCTACCTTACCCACCAAGTCCGCACCTACATCTGCCGCTTTCGTGAAGATGCCTCCGCCTACTCGCGCAAACAATGCCATGCTTGACGCACCCATTCCGAATGTAAGCATCGCGCTTGTGATATATTCGGTACGCAAGGCGAGTTCGGAAAGATTCCGAAGTTCCGCATTAGCCGCAATCATTTGCACCGCATCCGGAACAGATGTGTACCACCATTGCAAAAAGTAGTACCAAATTGCAATGTCCAATATACCGAGACCCACTACTGTCATGCCCATAATAGTGCCGCTGTTAAATGCAATCCTCAACCCACCGTTAAGGCTTGTGCGGCAGGCGTGAGCAGTCCGCGAGTTGGCGTGTACCGCTGCCCTCATTCCGATTATCCCCGCCAATCCCGAGAAGAACGCCCCTGTAATGAAAGCGAAAGGAACAAATACTGTCAAATACCCTAAGTATGCCAAAATGCCGAGCAATACTGTCATTGCGATAAAAAATACCCCTGCGGTAATATACTGTCTCTTCATGAAGGCATTCGCACCTTGCCTTATCGCAAGTGCGATTTTCTTCATTTTGTCAGTACCTTCCTCGCGCTTTATAATCCAAAGATACAAAAACAGGGAGAAAAGCAAAGCGAGTACCGCACTAATCGGCGCCAAGTGAAACAGATTATCCATTACAGACCTCCTAATAAATTTGTAATCAGGGTGTTGCCGGTGTCGGTGGCTTCGCCGCCGAGCAGGGCAACCCAACTGAATTGTAATCAGGGTGTTGCCGGTGTCGGTGGCTTCGCCGCCGAGCAGGGCAACCCGACTGAGTATTGTCATTATATCACATAATTTTGCCATTGTCAAGAATAAATTTTGGTGAAATTTAACATTTTTATGTTTTTTTTGTAAATTCTTAGTAAAATTCAAGCCACACCACCACAGAGTGTGGTCTATGCTAAAAAAAATGTCGGATTTTGTAAAAAAATTTCAAAAAACTATTGCATTTTCATTTTTTTGTGT
>WRLX01000074.1 GCA_009777415.1 Oscillospiraceae bacterium | reverse complement strand
TTCGTGTTGGGTTGCTGTTGTTGCCGGGATTGTTATGAACCCGATTATTAGCGCGATTGTCAGTATAATTGCTGTGATTGTTTTGTACTTTTTCATGTAGTTGCTCCTTTAATAATAAAATTTATAACAAAAAGCGACCTCCCCCCTTAATTAAAGAGGAAGCCGCTCTATGTACAGTATATTCGCGCATGACAAAACAGCACAGCTAACCGCTATAGCTTTGCTTTGCTTTGCTTTGCTTTGCTTTGCTTTGCTTTGCTTTGCTTTGCTTTGCTTTGCTTTGCTTTGCTAATACAATTATATCACAAGTGTGCATAGTTGTCAAGCCCTTTCCGACATTTTTTTACAATTATAGCACATTATTTTCGAAAAGTCAATTGGTAAAATTGCACAAAAATTTTGTCGAAAATATAGTAACGATTACCACTGTCAAAAAACAACAAAATATATGGCGAAGCCGAAAAAAATATCTTGACAAACAGTTTTATATGTGGTATAATGCACACAAAAATAAAATTTTATAAATTTTGTGACATTTTTGCAATCTGAAACGTCTGTATATATGAAAGAGCATTTGTGCAGAAAAGGTTAGAGAAAGGACAAGGGTAAAAACCTAAAGTAAATCCTTAGTAAAGTGGGAAAACGAATTTTTATGGCACACCATGTGCAGAAAGGGCAAGGGTAAAAACATGAGTTTTTTTAAACGCGCAATCATAAGCATAATGAGGAGGCCGGGGAAAACGGTGATACTGTTGGTGTTGGTCTTTATATTGGGAAATGTAATCGCCGGCTCATTTTCGATTGAACAGTCGGTAAAAAATACCGAGGCGGCGGTGTTAAAGGGAGTAGTCCCGGTTGCTACATTACAAGAAAATTATATGAAAATCAATGAAGAGCTTGACAGGCTGCTTGTCGAACGCGGGCATGGTGAGCCTAATTGGGAAGACCCCGATTTCGACTATCAAGCTTATTATGACATCCGTGATGAATTGTACCGCGAAATACAGGGAGACAGTGTTTTGAATGTCGAAAAAATTGAGGAATTGGGCGCATTGCCGTCAGTCGATTTTTACGATTATTCTATAATGGCATCGCTTAACAGCGAAGTGTTGAGGAAGTATTACCCCGATAACGAGGATTCCGGTTCATCGGGGATGGGTGTTCGGATGGGTATGTCTGCTCCCGAAGAGGGTGAACGCGATTGGTTTACCATGCGCGGAAGTCAAACAGGTGACTTCTTAGACCTCAAAATGGGCTTAATAGAGCTTGTTGACGGTCGTACATTTGATGACGATGAAGCGGCACGCGGCGACAATGTTGTGCTTATTTCCGAGCAGTTTGCCGCACAAAACAACCTGCAGGTAGGCTCAACCTTTATTTTAAACCACTTTATTGAAGTGTGGCCTGATGCCGGTGTTGCGCGGGGCGGTGGTATTGTTGTTGAAAGGGTGGAGGGTACTTTTGCGGATGATTTTAATGATTTTCCCGGACCCGAATTAGCAGAAACCCTTGACTTTGAGTTCACGGTTTTGGGAATTTATGAGCCTAATATACAACCTACCTCAAACGACAACCCGTGGGAGGACACATCGTACTTGGAGACTGAACGCAGGAACATGATTTATATGCCGAACAGCGCAATCAAAGAAATTCAAAAGTTTATCTTTGAGGAAGAATCGGAAAATAATCCCGAGGGTTGGTTGGCACAAAGCGGGGAGCCTCAAGAGTATATTACACCGATGTTTGCATTTAGAGATGAGGCGGGATTAAACGAGTTTGCCGACAATGTTGAGGCAATGTTCGGCGGGTATCAGTGGGTTATTGACAACGAGCTCGATTTCGACAACATTGTTGCGCCGTTAAGGAATATGTCGGGGTTGGCTAATATTATACTCTACGTGGGAGTCGGCGCATCGCTGATTATACTCAGTCTGCTGATAACGCTTTTCCTACGCGACCGACGCACTGAAATAGGCATCTACCTTGCATTGGGTGAGCGTAAAGGACGGGTTGTCGGGCAGATTCTCGCCGAAGTAATGACGGTTGCGATTTTGGGCATAACTCTCTCACTGTTTTCGGGAAATCTCATTTCAGCCGCGCTATCCAATTCAATGATTGATAACCAAGTCATGGAGTTGCAGCAAAAGCAAAACAGCCGCCGCAACGCGCCCCCGGATTGGGGCAGCGACAATCAATTAAAAGCAATGGGCTACGGCACTGAGGTAACACTTGAAGACATGGCGGAAAACTATAAAGTTGTTTTGGACGGGAATATTATCATTATCTTCTATGTTGGCGGGATAATTACCATACTGCTTTCAACCTTGATTCCGATTTTGTATATTCTGCGGCTTAACCCGCGTAAAATCTTAATGTAATTTTTATGGGAAAACGAATTTTTTACAGCACACTTGTGCAGAAAGGACAAGGGTAAAAGCTTGAAAGCGAATCCTCGGTTAAATGGGAAAACGAATTTTTTACGGCACACTTGTGCAGAAAGGACAAGGGTAAAAAAATGGCTTTAATAGATGTGAATCAAATTAACTATTTCTATCAAGATGGGGACACAAAACGCTATATCCTGAACAATATCTCTTATTCTTTTGAAAGAGGCAGGTTTTACACAATTTTCGGCGAATCCGGTTCGGGGAAGACGACTTTTTTGGCATTGTTGAGCGCGCTTGACCAGCCCAAAGCGGGGAGCGTTTCTTATGAAGGAAACGATATAAAAAAAATCGGACTTGACAAATACCGCCGCAACAAAATCAGCATTATTTTTCAGCAATACAACCTTGTCCCGTACATGACTGCCGCCGAGAATGTTCGTGTTGCCATGAGCATTACCGACAATAAACTGCCCGATAACTTGAATGAAGTCGTGTACAACCTGCTTGACTATATCGGGATTACAAGAGAACGCGCCGACCGTACTGTTAATAAACTGTCCGGCGGGGAACAACAGCGTGTGGCAATTGCCCGCGCCCTTGCCACCAATGTAGATGTAATCCTTGCCGACGAGCCTACAGGAAATTTAGACGATGAGATGGAAATCGAAATTGTACAAATTTTCAAGAAATTGGCGCATGAGCATAACAAATGCGTTATAGTTGTTTCGCACTCAAGCCAAATTGCCGATGAGGCGGACGAGGTAATAAAATTGCGGAAAGGCAATTTTGAATCGTACAAAAATACATCTTCTTAGAGTTTGTTGACACTATCCCATTTGCGCAGAAAGGACATGGTTAAAAATATGAGCGACTTCCTGAGCCAGTTTGACAAGAGCAACTACAAGAGTAATCCCGCTGATAAAGCTGCACCCGCCGTTTCCGAAGCGATTAGGAGCGAGCCTGTTATCACTGTGCGGGAAGCTGCGCCTATGCCTGCAATCGCGTCGGATATCCCCGAAGTGCAGCCCGGAGACAGGAATCAAAATGTTGCAATTCAAGGGCCGGTTCATCAGGTTGAAGTCGATAGGTCTTTTCAGACAAAACGCATAATCATGTTCGCCGTAATCGCCATTGCCGTAATCGCCGTTTGCATAACCGGGATTCTTATATTCCGCTTTGCAAACAGGATTGATGTTAAGCCGCTTGTGGGGGAAAGCATCGGCGAGGCGCAAAACTGGGCAATGAGAAACAGGATTGAACTTAACATTATCCGCGATTTTAACCTTGAACATGACAAGGATGTTGTGTTCTCACAGCACCCCGAAGGCGGAAAGATTCAGCGCGGCTCAATGGTTGATGTTATAGTCAGCGACGGCCCCGACCCCGATGAAATGATTGCACTCCCCGAGTTCAGCGCGATGACAGCCGCGGAAATGCGGAGTTGGACTAATGCAAACAAGGCGACTAACGTGCGTATAATCCAGGAGTACAGCGATGAAATCCCGGACGGGCAGTTTATACGGTTGGAGTTCCGCGACAACACTGTTGATGAATCCAACTACAGTCGCAGGGATACTCTTAATGTATATGTTTCTCGCGGAGTTGAGCCGATTAACCAAAATATTACAATACCCAATTTCAAGGGCAAAACTAAGGAAGAGGTTGAGGCATGGGCAGAAAGTAACAAAATTGTCATGAGCTTTGAAGAGGCGGACTCGGACGAAGTTGCCGAAAACCGCATTATTTCGCAATCGGTCGCCGCAGCTCAACGAGTTGCCGAGGGGCATGAAATAACAGTCGTCGTTTCGCTCGGCAAAGGTATTGCCGTCCCCGATTTCGGCACTGTTTCGAGAACCGAAGCGGCAATGTCGCCGGACTTGAACGTGGAAGTAATTCTCAGGTACAATATGAACGTTGCGTACGGGCGGCTCGTTTCGCAGTCTGTTCCCGCGGGGACAAAGCTGTTCGGCGATGACAGGAAAGTTACCGTGGTTTATTCCGAGGGCGTACCTTATATTGACGACTTAATCGGGCGTTCTGAACGGGATTTGGCATCCTATTTCTATGAGTTCAGCTCGAAAGGCGCGAATATCACCTACACTGTCGGCTATGTTGACAGCAGTTCCCCAAAAGGCACTATTGTCGAGTCCTCCCACAGCAGCGAGTTCGTTGAGCTGACAACAGTCGTGAATATCCTCGTCAGCCTCGGGAATCTGCCCCCGCCGACTCAAGAGCCGCTGTTCCCGGAGCTTCCGCCCGGTTTGCAGGACACGCCGCCCGGTTTACACAATGAACCTACCGACCTTCGGTAGGTTTTTTGCGTAATTTACAGTAATTTACAGTACGTAAAAAGTTTGTAAAAAATTTTTTTCTGAATTTTTTCAAAAAGGTATTGCATTATTGTAAAATAGCTGTTATACTTATTGTAACTCTATTAGTAGACTTCCTCGGAAGTCTGGTAAAAAAATTTTTTTAGGAGGAAAATACTTACTATGAAGACTCGATTTTTATCAACAATTGTCCTTTTTGCGATGTTGGCTTCGATACTCGTTGCCGATGTGCCGTTTTTGGGGACAGGTGGGGCATTTTTAACGGCGTCTGTGTCTGCCGACGGACCTGACCCCGTTGATGACGATGATGACGAAGACCCGTTGCCGACGCTTATTTTGCGGTTTTACCACAATGGCGTTTATGTCGGCGAAAACTACAATCGCTTTGTTTCGGCAGGTGATAAAATCACTGTCAGGGCAGGGTACTTACGCCCGTTGCGAGTCCCCGAGGCGGACGGAACGGGAACAACGAGGGCGCGTGACGAATTCGGTAACGGGCTTAACGAGTTCGTTGTAGACCCGACTGCGGAGGTTTACTACACCCACAACAGCCATGACGGCATAAGAATCCAAGACGAGCTTGACCTCGGAAGAAGACGGGTAGGGACTGCTATTCAAGCTCCTGCCACTACTTCGGGTTCGGGGCCGATTGCGCAAGGTGTCCAAGTAGGGACTGATACTTGGCTTGCCAACAGGGTTTTCCTCCGTCACTTCGGCGGACACGTACCCGAGAGGGCGACTAACACCAATAAATCGACCCGATTCCCGCTTGCGGACGGACTGACAGTTCCGGCGCGGGTTGAGGGCAGCCAGGAAATGTACACAATAAGCGTAGTCGCTTACAGGGGGAATGAGGAAGCGAGGGACACCCAAAGCTTTATGCTTATCCCGTCCAACAATGCCCGTGTCCAAAACTGGGATGCAAACAACTTCCTTGTTTTCTCGGTTTTTGCCGACTCGAACAAATTGTACGACCATCGCCAAGGGATTCTCGTTGCGGGAATCGAGCGCGAAGACTGGATTGTAGACTACCAAAGGCTCAACCCGACCGGGTTGGCAGGTACTCGCCCCGATGACGACGGTGCCCGTTCGCGACCGGACTTTGTCGCGCATGACTTGCTTGAACCATTCGCGCCGACATTGCCCGCAAACTTTAACAGGCGGGGCAGACCGTCGGAAGTTGCCGCTTTTGTGGAAATTTTAGACCCCAAGGGTGTTAAAATTGCCGGAGAAGGCGCGGGAATGAGGGTTAAAGGCGGTTGGTCTCGCGGAACTAACTTATATGAACAGAGAACTTTTGAGTTTTATTTCAGAGACGAGTACAACGAGTATGACTCGAATGTAACAAATCGCATCAGTTTCCCGCTTTTCGGGGAACAGCACAGCGATGACGGAAGCGGGAACATCATCAATCGTTACCGCAGATTCCGCGTAAGAAACGGCGGCTCGGACAGGGACAGAGCCTACATCCGCGATGAATTGGCGGCAACGCTGTTCAGACAAGCGGGAATGATGCTCACCCAAAAGTTCAGACCGGCAGTCGTGTTCCTCAACGGCGGTTACTACGGAATGACGTTTATGAAAATGCCGCGGACTGAGAACCACTGGGCGCGGGAAGTCGGCGGAAACAACGATAACTTCGTGATTATTCAAAACGGCGAACGCGCAGTTGACGGCTGTAACACTTCTAACGAGACTTGCGGGCGGATTATCCCGTTCCAATCGTGCAGTTCGGGATGTCAACCGGTCACCGTTGATGAAGCCACACACGCGAGCGGATGCCGCGTAAGCACACGCAGATACGGCCCGTCGCCTAATGCATCGGTTGGCAATGTCACGGGACACGGGGTCGGAATGTACCAAGGATTTGCCCCGCCTGTATGCAGCGGTTCGCGTTCTTGCGCAGCCGCCGAATTTGACAGCGTACCCGGTATTGAGGAACGGCGGGAAGTTTGCGCCTCATTCGCTACCACAGGCGATGACTACTGTGACGGCGTGAGAAACGCGGCGGGCGGATGGGAAATTCAGCCGCACAGACAAGTCTGCTTCAAAAGCAATTCAGCGACCAACCCGGGCAATCGCTACGGCTCTTGCACCGGTTGCCGCGGGACTTGTGACTGGGCAGATATGATTCGACTGATTGAAGGGCAACACGTCCGCGCTTTGGACGGGACTGATTTGGCGGGCGGAAACACCAATTCAAACTCAAACACAATCAGGGCGAACTTAAACGGATTTACCGGTGCAAACGGGCAACAGAGATGGGAAGAGTTTAAACTCCGCGTTGATGTTGACTACCTTATCCATTATTACGCGCTTAATATGTGGGGTGCGAACGAAGACTGGCCCGGGAACAACATGGAATGGTGGAGATACTTCCCCGATGCAGGGGAACAAGCGCAAATTGATGCGGGAACACTTGATTATCACCGTTATTTGGTAAACCCCGAAACTAAAGTTTCACAGTGGCGACCTGTGCCGCAAGACCTTGAAATGGGTTACAGCATATGGTCACACCAACGCGCGGCGGCTTCGCAATCCACAATGGCAACCGCGAATACGCTTCAATTCCTTTTAGACAGAGGGAACACACCGGGCGCCGGCGGACACTACGGCGCGGGAGCGGGCACGTTTATGATGCGCGGTCTTTTGGGGAGCGATGCGAACCCGGGTACCACGATTCCGCAGGATGCGGTAACGACTGTTTCGGCGGCTGAAATGCGGACTAAACTCGCCAACGCGTATGCCGACATTTTCGGCGGCTCGCACAGTGCGACAAATGCGCAGGCGACATTCGCGGCTCTCCGTTCGAGAACTGAGGCGGAACACAGGGTAATGCTCGATGTAGGCAGCACCGATAATAATGGCAATTTCTTGGAAGGTCATCAAGGCAACGCACCCGGTACTAACCCCAACAGGAGGGTTGCCGAGATTCACCGTTCAAGCGTTCAATCGGGTATTGCGGGTTGGGCATGGCCGAACTGGGGAATAGGAACGGGGCCAACAGACCCCAATGTTCTCGCAGACCTTAACAATATCAACGTTTTCTTAGGTGCAAGAACCGCGGCACTCACAACCCATCTTGAATCTACACTTTTAAACGACAGATTCCCGGGAGGTTCTACAACGTGGTCGGCGCGGAATGTCACCGTTGACTTTGGCGTTGTCGGCCCTTCGGCGTGTACGGCGGCGGATACGCAATCATGAACACCCGCCCGATAGCGATGGAAAACTTGGAGTATGTCAATGCGACTGTGCGTGACCCGCGCGAAAGCGGCAGAGCGGTAACAGGTAATCCGAGCTCGCGTATTACTACAAGCTATTTCCATGATGATTCCGCGCCGATTCCGTTGCTTGCGAAACCTTATGCGGGATTCAAAGCAGTTTGGACAGGTGCAACACCCGAACCGAATAATCCTAACCTTGTTTTAATCAAATCGGCGGGAAGCCATAATGTAACTCTCACTTTTGAAAAGGTTGATGACATTTTGTGGGAGCAAAACCGCGCTTTTGAAATTAAGTCGCTTAAATCAACTCACACCGAGCGCGGATGGAATGTCAATGCGTTGGGCGACAGAACAAGCAGACCGCCCACCAATGACAAAGGTTATGTTGAAATCCGCAACAATACCGACCACGCCCTTTCAACAAGAGGAATGTTTATTTCCGACCAGGCGGGTTCAAATGTACAGGCGAACCGCTTTAAATTCACAATGCCGTCAATTATTATCAAACCGGGGCAATCGGCATTCTTCCCGACAAGGCACAACGGCAACACTTCCGCCTTTGTCGCGGGCGACCCGCACAATTACACGACAAACACACCCAACTACTTCAAAAAGCGTTCAAAGATGGACTTTAACATCGACTCGGATGACAGGCTTTACCTCTTTGACGCAGCGGGAACTCAACAACAAATGGTAGAAGTAACTGTCACCCACGCTGACCAAGCGCAATTGCGCGACGCCGACGGAAGTTTCCGTATTCACAACTTCACTTCCGCCGGAGTTCCGGTAGACTGGGCAACTCGTGTGTCTAAGTGGATTGGCAGAATTGCACCTGCGGCACGTCCGGCGGCAATGCCGTGTGTCGGCGGCTGTGGCAGAAAACATCCC
>WRLX01000073.1 GCA_009777415.1 Oscillospiraceae bacterium | reverse complement strand
ATATTTGCGGCGGGTAGTTCTCTTTCTCTTGCAATAGCAAGCATCGGCACGGAGCAGTCGTTTATTGAGTTTAATCAGGAGCGGCTTATAAACAATATGTTCACGCTTCAGCAAAGGGAGAACGAACTCGAATATGCGGACATGGGCGAGGAAATGACTACTCAAAAAATCCTCGAGATGATATATAATGCAACCCTGCAAATGAGTGCGACAACAATTCCGATGTCAATTTTTAACTTCATGCGTTAATCAAAAAAATAAACCTATATAACAAGGAGGAACTTGTCATGAATTCAAACCTTTTGCAAATTACAACAGTGCCGGTACAGATTGAGATTAACGTGACGAGAGCGTCCCTCGAAAGCCCGGGGAAACAACTCCCGAGAATGAACGTGCGGACTTCTAAAAAAGGCGGCTTTAAAATGGAGGCTACGCCTGCAAAATTGAAAATTGATACCTATGAGGCACGTTCGAGCGTTGGATTGGGCGGAATGAACACCGCCGATTTAATACGGGACGAGGCGCAACGCGGAATTAAGTTGGCATATCAAGGTACGGCGCGGATTGTGGAGGACGGTAACGCTGTTGCGCGAGGTTCATCATCGGTTGATATTGCCGTTAAGAATGAACGTGCGGGGCAGACTATCCAAACGATTATGGAATTTATCCCAAAAACCGGGGCCAATATTTCGTTTGATGATGGTGCTTTAAATATCCGCTATGAGATGGATAATGTTGACATTAATTGGGAACATTTGGAGGCTTCGCGTTTGGTCTTTAATCCGGGGAGGGTTGAGATTAACGTAGCGCAACACCCGCAAATTGTGATTGAGTATGTAGGTGAGCCGATTTATGTCCCGCCAAGTGCGAATCCCGATTACGAACCCGTATTAAATGTATTGGGGTAGCCGATAGGCAGGTGTGTCGCTTTTTACGGCGGAGAAATGAGCCGATTTTTGCGTTGGAGAGGTGTGCCGCCTTCTATGGCGGAGAAAAGAGAAGAACAGATAAATGATTATTAATTCGAGAGATTTTGGTGAAATAGAAGTTGCGGAAGATGAGCTGATTACTTTTCCGTCGGGGGTTTTTGCCTTTGAGGAAGTACGTAGTTTTGCGTTAATCAGCCCGCTCGGCGAAGATGTTTACCCTAAGTGGCTTCAGTCTGCCGAGGATGTTTCTCCTTGCTTTGTTGTGTTTGACCCTTCTATTATAGAGTGTGATTATAAAATTCAGCTTGAATCTTTTGTGAGGGATTTGCTAAAGTTTGAGGGTGAAGCGGACGATAATAATAATATGAGGCTGTTGGTGATTGCGACTGTTCCGAGCGATTTTAAGAAAACTACAGTCAATATGAAAGCACCGATTATTATTAACGCCGACACGGCTTTGGCGGCACAGGTGATTCTCAACTCCGATTATGATTTTAAGTATCCGCTTTATTCCGAAAACGCCGATGGCTTAGACGATGCAGAAAGCGCGGGTGACATATAATGTTAGTCATTACGCGCAAAGTGAACGAGTCGATAATTGTTCAGGCGGGCGACACTACAATTGAAATAGCTGTACTTGATACTGCTAAGGACAGGGTTAAGATTGGCGTGAAAGCGCCGCGCGAGGTCAAAATAGTACGCAATGAGCTGATTATGGCTGAGGTTTCCAATGTTGAAGCATCGCAGGCGGTTTCTAAAGGTGCGTTGGATGCTTTACTAAATAATTTAAAGAAATAATTTTAAAAAATAACTAAGAAATGAGGGCGAGATTATGATGAACAGCATGAACAGGCTAAGGTTAGGCGGGCTTAACTCCGGTCTTGATACCGAAGCCATTGTAAGGGCTATGGGGGCAGCTACCCGCGCGAGAATCAACAATAACAAGCGAAGGGTTTTGATGTTGCAAGCGCAACAAAATGCCTATCGCGATGTTATATCAAAACTGCAAAATTTCCAAAACACCTATTTTAATGTTCTCAATCAAAACAATTTCTTGAGAAGCTCCGCGATTTTTAATCGTACGAAGGCATCGGTGTTTTCAACGGGAACAAGCGGTTCTGAAGAGCTGAGGACTCCTCCGGGTGTTACTGTTTCGACTGCCCAAGGGGCAAAAACGGGTACTTATAATGTCGAGTTAATCAGCAATGCAACGCAGGCTGTATTAAAAGGCGGGGATTTCGGCAGCGATGTAAAGATGGATTTATCCAAGATTGAGAGCCGCGCAGGTGCTGACCCTACTGACCCTAATGAGCAGCACAGCGTTTATTACGCTTTTTCAATCATGGTCGGAACTAATGCGAGGAATTTAGTTGTTGACGTTAAGGCGGGAGAAAGCGGAGTTGATGCTATTAATCGTGTGCTGTTAGACACATACGGCACTTCCAATACTCCGGGGCAGGGAATTGTAAGCATTGATGACGATGGGCGTGTTACAGCGACCGACAGGCGTTCACTCGCTTTTTCGGACATTGTAAAAATGGGTTCAACGCAAGACATTGCTTTTGAACCGCTTAATTTGAAGGACGGTGTAAATTCGTTTAACATACAAATCGGCGACACTATGTACTCTGTCCCTTCCTTTAACACCCTTTCGTCTGAAT
Source organism: Oscillospiraceae bacterium (assembly GCA_009777415.1). Classification (GTDB taxonomy): domain Bacteria; phylum Bacillota; class Clostridia; order Oscillospirales; family Ruminococcaceae; genus Ruminiclostridium_E. The sequence goes on along the minus strand of WRLX01000073.1, from coordinate 6,323 downwards.
TTTTGACTAAGTTGTTTGATGAACACGGAGCTTTTCTAAGCAAGGATGATTATGTTGAAGCGGAACTTGGCAGAATAATGGGCGAAATCCGCGATGAGGCGTGGGAAAACTGGAATGCGGCGAACCCCGATGTTGATTCGGATGCGCGTGTTCAAATGCGGGATAAAGCTTACGGCATATGGCTTGAAAGCGAGAGAGTGCGGTTAGGCGACCCCGATTTTGAACCTGTGGGCGGAAAAGATGATTGGATTGCGGCAATGAGCGATGAAGAAATGTTTTCAATCGTTCACGATGATTCCGTTCCGAAAACCGGAGTGGGCAGTGCTGATTTTTACCGTTTGTCCGCTGAGGCAGATTATGACTTTAGGGTGAACCGTTATAATTTGATTGCGACAGACTTGTTCATGGAGATTACTCGTCCGGGTTATGAAGCGTGGGATGATAATGTTGATGCCGCCGATAAGCGTGACTTGGCTTTTGTTTGGGCAGTCTATGACCAAGGTAACAGGGGGAGCGACAGGACTAATGCGTGGGATGAGTTTTTGGCAGTCAAAAGCAGCGATTTTGCCGATGTTCAAGAATTAATAAGAGCGTGGGAGACCGATGATGACCTCCAAGAGGAGTTTGCAGAGTTTATTAAGGACGATGACAGATACCCCGAAGTAATACACTTTGCCGTGAGAGACCAGTTTATCCTTACCGAAAGGGCAGCATTCGGCGCGTACAGGGAATTTATTTATCCTACCGAAGCGGGCGGAATGACTTATGAGGATTACAGGACTTCGGTTTTGACGGCAGACGAGGCTACTGTTCATTTTAATACGAGCAATTTTAAGAATGAAATTGAGAACTTGAATTTGCCCGCCGGAATGAGCATTGAAGTCACCTTTGACAAGGATATTGATGGCAATATAATCGGCGCAAAGCTTGAAGCTACGCAGGGGACTGCGAAAACGCCTGTTAATTTTGCGATTACCTCCAATAAAGGCACTGCCAATGATTTTGACATTGATGCTTGGCAATTGACTGCGGCATCTGTTAATGTCAACTCTACTTTAGAAGACATCGGCGGATTTGCGTTTGCATCAAACGGTACGGGAAGTCTCACAATTAACGGAGTGAGAATAAACGTCAACTCGAGCATGAGCGTTACCGAAATGATGAACGCTGTCAATGGCTCAAGTGCGGGAGTTGAGATGACTTTCTCTACCCTCACCAACAGTTTCACTATAACTGCAAAAGACCACGGCACTGCGGGTAGGGTTGAGTTCGGGAGCGATGCGTTTACATCGGGATTTGTTTCCAGACTGAGCTTAGACACTAATCCTGTTACAGCGGGTTCTAACCTTGTGCTTGACATTAACGGCTCTGTTATAGAAACTACGAGCGACTCATATACTTTAGACGGCACTACTTTCAGGTTTGCAAACCATGTCGAAAACGGCACGAAGTTCCGTGTTGAAGTCGGAATGGACAGAAGTGCGGCAACGGATGCTATAAAGAATTTCGTCAATGATTACAATAAGTTGATTGAAGAAATTTTCGGCATGACGCAAGAAAGACGCGCAACAGGCGGTTACCATTTCTTAACCGATGAGGATATTGAGGAATTCGGAATGTCCGACAGGCAGATTGAGCAATGGGAAACTATGGCAAAAAAGGGGTTGCTTAATAATAATTCATCGATTTTGAGCGTTATGTCCTCAATGAGAACGGCAATGCTTACCACGGTTACGGGAAGAGACGGAAAATCGTTCGGAATTTTCAATATCACAGGTAATGCGGAATTTGGTCGGCCGGGTGAAATAGCTATCCGTCCTTCGACAGACTACAAAAAGAACGGAATGCTTGAGTTTAACGAGCAGGCTTTGATTGATGCACTTGAGAGAAACCCCGATGATATTATCAACTTGTTTACAGGTGATAACGGGATTATGGCGACATTACAGCGTGAGTTAGACCGTGCGATTAAAACCACCGGCGCACCCGAACAACGAGGAATCCTCATTCAAAGGGCGGGAACTGCAACGGCGTCTGCTACCGAGAACGCATTATTCGAGAGGATTAAGAGCTTAAACGATAATATTGATATACTTCAAGCACGCTATGAAAGGCAGCAAGACAGATATTGGAGGATATACTCCAATATGGAAAAACAGTTTGCGTCGCTTAACAATCAATCTAACTTTGTTATGAGTATGTTCGGTAATATGGGGCAACAATAGACCTATCCGAGAACCTCGGCGTGGCGGCATGGCGGCTTTGCAGCGAATTTTCCGCCCGCGCGAGGTTCACGGAGTGTTCTGATAGAAAGGGAAGGGTTAGTTAAGAATATGAATCCTTATGCAACGTATAAGAAACAATCGCTTACTACTATGACCCCTATTGAGGTTGTTGTGAAGCTGTATGATGAGAGCGAAAAACAGCTTCATCGTGCAATCCACTTTATTGAAAGTAAAGATTATTCGGGTTCGCATGATGCATTGGACAGGGCGGCTGAGTTGATTAACGCTTTGCGTTCTGTGCTTAATATGGATGTTGGTGAAATGAGCCAAAACCTTGATTCGCTTTATGAATTTTTCTATAGGCAGATTATTCAAGCCGATATGAAAAAAGACGTAAAGATTATTGAGGAGCTTTTGCCGCAGATAAGCGAACTGAAGGATGCTTTTGTCCAGATTTCCAAGTTGCCGCGTGAGGGCGTAGTAACCCGCGGCAGTATTCTCTCGGGTGCGGGACTTAACAGTTAGAGTGCGAAGATTGAGATAGGGGATGATGCAAGTTTGGAAGTAAATCTGCGTAAAAGCGGAAAATTAAACTTTCAACAGCACATTTGTGCAGAAAGGGCATGGGTAAAAAAATGATTAATAATCTTGAGCTTTTTCTGAAAGCGACTAATTCTCTTTTAGAAGCTTTGACCGAATACGATGAAGCAACGGACAGGCTCGCCGCAATTGATTTGAGGGGTTCATTGTCATCCGAGGAACTTAGCTTTGCCGTTGATGATTTTGAAAACATTTTAGGTGAACGCGAGGATATAAAGGAACGTGCAGAAGCTGCTGAAGTTGAAATGATGGGGGCAATCGGTGAGCAGACTGCGGATGACTTGGAGTTAATAAAGTGCGTTTTCGGCGGTAATGAGATTAGGTATTCGTTAACGGGCGACAGGCAGCTCGCCAAAGAAGCTATATACAAGTTGCTTGAAATGCAAAGAGATATTATCGAAAAGGACGGTGTTATAATTAAGAGCTTTTCGGATAGCAAATATGAGATTTGGAATAAGCTAAAGGAGCTTCGGGGTGACAAAAAAAAGCTCGACTTTTTAAATTTAACCGCAACCGGGACTCAAGATTCCGTTGGGTTTAATGTGTGAGTTGACACACCGCGGCGGTTTTGTACAGGAGTTTTAAAATTTGCACCTTTAGCTCAGTTGGCCAGAGCACCTGACTCTTAATCAGGGTGTCCGGGGTTCGAGTCCCCGAAGGTGTACGCAGTATCTGCACTCGCAGAAAGCAACCCGAAAAGTTGTGAAAGTTTGAATGGCTCAAAAAGGTTTAGTTTATCAACGAGCAAGGTGTACGCAGTACCAAAAATAAGAAAGGAACGCGCCGCTATGTGAGCTTGAAGTGTTTTACAAGGTGGGGCGGCATACTTATAAGCCTTTTTATTGACGAGCCGTGGAAAATGATTGTGCATCATTCGTTGAGAAATGCACTTGCGTTAAACACGAAAATAGATAAGTCTATAGATTCTTTTGAAGAACAGCCGAAAGACAAGGTAATGAACTGCAAAAACTGCGGACGTGAATTTTACTTTACCGTAAGCGAGCAGCAATTTTATGCCCAAAAAGGCTTTGAAAACGAACCGCAGCGGTGCAAAATTTGCCGCGATGAAAGAAAAAGAATGTTAAGAAATTTCCAAACTTAAACACTTGACAATACAAAATTTTTTTGTTATAATACCACTGTCAAATAAAAAAACACCTTGGAGATGAAAATAATATGGTGTATTACAAAAGACCCGCACGAAGGGTTTCGTCGGCGGGAACACGCAATATGTACAGAAAAAGCAACAACAAAAGAGCATTAGCGTTGACGGTAATCGTGTCAATTGCTGTTCTTTTGGTATGCTTAGTGGGATTTTTGGCGGGTAGTCCTGCGCCTGTGATTATTTCCGAAGCCGTTACCATGAGCGCGGGTGGGGCAATTCCCGAAGCATCCTTGTGGTTTACCGAATTGAGCGGGAAAGCCTCTTTCAGAAAGTTTAATGTAGACACTGATGTACTCGGGTTGCATGAAGTGTCATTACGTGCGGGGTGGAAGAGTTTTACGGGATTATTACATATTATTGACGATGTGCCGCCTGTTGTGACTCCCGTTAATGTTGCGGCTGTAGTGGGTTCGCGGCTGACTCCCGAGGAATTTTACCGTGATTTATTCGACCATTCAAGCGTTACGGCTGAATTCATTGACAAGCCGGACATTTCCAAGCCGGGCATTTATACTGTGACGATACAATTTGCCGATGAACACCGAAATTACACGGTGATTGAGGCGGATTGCGAAATATTCAGCGTTGACGATGAGGTTGTTTTTGTAAAAGGCGGAAGTAAAGCGTTTGACATAGATGCGTTCACCACCTACAGCGATACCGTGGATTGCAGTTTTGTGAAAAGGCCGCCGCCGGGGTTTGAGAAAAATATAGGCGAATACGATGTTATTTTGCTGATTAACGGCGCGGAATTTCACTCAAAAGCGGTTGTGACTGAGAATGTACCTCCCGCGGTTACTGCGGAAGAAGCATGGATTTTCCTCGGCGAAAAAGCCGAAAGCGATGACTTTTATGTTGTTAATACAGCTAATATAGCGGCGGAATCGGAATCCACCGACATTTCGTCCGTGTTTGTTGAAATGCCGAATTGGAATGCCGTCGGAACACAGAATGTCAGCGTAAGAGTCGTTGATGTTATTGGTAACTACACTACAGTTACCTCTGTATTGACGATTATCCGCGACACAGTCAAGCCTGTTATCCATGGGGCAGTCGATATTTACGCAACTCACGGCGCGGTAATACGATACCGTGATGGTATAACGATAACCGATGACTACGACCCCGAGCCGAAACTTACAATTGATTCAAGCCGCGTGAATGTTAATCAAGCGGGGGAATACCCGGTTACTTATACTGCAACCGACAGAAGCGGGAATTCTTCAAGTGTGACGGTGACTGTCCATGTATATCCTATAAGCAGGGAGATAATCAACGGGATTGCGGATGAAAGGCTACGCAATTTGGGTGTCTTTGATACGACTGACCCGATTGAGCAGGTGATGCTTATTCACGCTTATGTTTTTAACAATGTGCGGTATTTGCGCAACCTCGCTTACCCCGACAATGACATGGTAATGCTCTATACCGGGTTAATGTCAATGCAAGGGGATTGCATTATTTCACAGCGTATATCCGAACTCTTTTTCGAGCGGGTAGGGATTGAAAGCCGAAGGATAATTAACATTTGGGAAAGACATCAGTGGAACATTATTAATATAAACGGCTTGTGGTATCATTATGATGCTACGCAATATTATGACGGCGCATCTGACACCTACCTTTTTACAAATGCACGCGCCACCGAGCTGAACGATACAGTGGCACGATTTGACCGTTATCTGTATTACGCCGAATTATACCCGCCCATTCAGTAAAGGACAGGGATAAAAAATGAAATTTATTAAAATTAAATATATAATTGTATTAGTTGTGTTCACCGGGATTTTCTTTTCCCTGCAACGCTTGCTCACTCCTAAGTATATGAGCGATGTTTTCGATGGCGCATTAATAGGCGAATACTACGCAGAACCTAAAAATCACAGTGTTATTTTTGTCGGCGACTGTGAAGTTTATCAAAACTTTTCCCCCCATGAGCTGTTCCGCGAATACGGAATAACTTCATATATTAGGGGAGGTGCATCGCAAACCGTTTGGCAGAGTTACTGGCTGTTAAAGGACACGCTAAAGTACGAAACACCGCAGGTGGTCGTGTTGTCCGTTTTGGGAATGGCTAAGGCAGAACCCGTGAGCGAACCTTACAACAGGCTGAATATTGACGGAATGCGGCTTTCAGCGGCGAAAATGGGTGCAGTCAAGTCCTCGGCTGTTTCGGGGGAAAAGAAACTCAGCTATGTATTCCCGATATTCCGTTATCATGAGCGGTGGCGCGAGTTGTCGTCGGAGGATTTTAAATACTTTTTCCGCTCTGAAAATGTCGGTTTGAACTGGTACTTAATGCGAAGCGAGACAATCCCGGTTACTGTTTTTCC
>WRLX01000072.1 GCA_009777415.1 Oscillospiraceae bacterium | reverse complement strand
TCGTTGGCGTTAGGGGCATTGAGCGGTGAAATCATCGATATTGATAAGAGACTGAACGCCCTCGGTCGGTGGCTTCAGAACCGAACACAGCGCACGCAGCCCCAAATCAATACAGACGATACGGTGAATGAGTCTTCTTTTAATAAGGGATTTGTCTCGGCGACGTTGCTGTTCTGCGTGGGTGCTATGTCGATTATCGGTTCAATCGAGAGCGGCTTGGGCGGAGACAGGAGTATTATATTCACGAAATCAATCCTTGACGGGGTCAGCTCTATGATGCTTGCTTCGTGTTTCGGTGTGGGGGTCATGTTTTCGGTGGTGGTGATTCTTGTTTATCAGGGGAGTATAGAGCTTTTTGCCGCAACTCTCCAAAATCTGTTAACCGACGAACTCGTGGTACAGGTTTCGGCTGCGGGCAGTGTGATGATTCTTGCAATCGGTTTGAATATGGTGCTGGACTCCCGCATTAAAACCGCGAATCTGCTTCCGGGACTTGTCTTCGCAGTGGGATATTTTTGCTTGTTTTTGATGTGATGTTGAATTTAAAAGAACTACATCCCCCCGATTCGTACGAATCGGGGGGATTTTTTCACCGAAAACACTCTCGTTTTTTTATTCGTTTTTTTTGTTGCCTACGCAACGAAAGTTGGTACTGTGCGCCGAACTCATGTGATATACTATAATCAATGAATCCAAAAAAAGCAGATGAACAGCGGAAAATCTGAAATCAGTCCTTAATATGGATTGTTTTGGGAATTTCGGGGATTTTACTTGAAACCGGCGTAGTCATACTCGTGGTCGATGTAGTCACGCTTGTTTCAGAAGTTCCCGAATCGCAGGGCAATTTTGAAGCGGCAAAGTCGCTGTGCGATTTACTCGTACGGAGACAAGACTTTGCCGGTGAAGTAACACGTCAATCGAACCGTCGGGAATAATTTTAACTTTGCCCATATCGGTGACTTTGCCGTCGTGATTCACTTAAAAAGGGGGTGGGATTTTATGGATTCGTATGTATTTCGGCGAAATCGGGTTATAGTAATAAGATATAGTAATAAAAAAAGGAAATGGTATTATTATGTCGAAAAGAAAAAAAGAAAGTCCGAAAAGTTCACACATGGCGAGCGGCGTGAACAAAAGCAAGAACATGGATACAGTCATGTTGAAACCGCGGGAAATAATCCCTATAATGGCGCAAATGTCCGACCCGTTGGGTTCGTACACCGGAGCACCGGCAGGTTTATTCGGCGAAACGCCTGTTCAGGATGCCGACGACCTGTGAAATTTTGTGCAAATCGCCGTGTTGTCCCGGTGTAACAGGATTGCCCCCTTCTTCATACACTAGATAAGGTATAAAAAATAGGGGGTGGAGAGAGATGTTTCTTTCGTTGATTGGTCTGGCATTACAAAATCTGATTTATATGGCACTGCATTTGGAGCGGGGCGGTACTGCGTTCCCGAAACAATTGTCCAAAGAGGACGAGCGCAAATATGTTCAACTGGCGGAAAACGGCGACCATGAAGCGCGGAATAAGCTAATCGTGCATAATTTACGCTTGGTCGCCTACATAGTCAAAAAGCATTATCCCGATTCTAAAGAGCAGGAGGATTTAATCTCAATCGGGACAATCGGGTTGATTAGCGCGGCAAGAACGTTTAAGTCGGAACGGCAAATCAACTTTTCTACTTATGCGAGCAAGTGTATTGATAATCAGATTAAGATGTATTTCCGTAAAACAAATAAAAATCAGAATGAGATTTTAATTAACGAGCCCATCGATTCCGATAACGACGGAAACCAGATAACGTTAGCGGATATTTTTCGTGACCCGACTTGTGTCGAGGAAATAACCGAGCTGAGAATCGATTTGCAAAAGTTGTACAATTATATCAACGTCGGACTCGAACCGCGGGAACGGCAAATCATATGCAACAGATACGGATTAGTCCATAGTAATAAAAATGGAATCCGGGTAGAAAAAGCGATGACTCAGCAAGAAGTGGCTAAAAGTCTCGATATATCGAGGAGTTACGTATCTCGTATCGAAAAAAAAGCGTTAGAAAAATTGCGAGAGCGATTCGTTGAATCGTGATATTGCTTCGCAACGAAAGTCTTGACATTCACGGCAGAGCCGCTAGTGACTTGTGTCAAGCCGTCTGCCGTCGAGCGAAGTGTCCGCCGCGCCGCGGCTCTTCTCAAGCTTTCGTTGCTCAAGAATCGCCCTGCGGTGTTACCTTACATTGAAAATTTTTACGAAAAGGGTTGCTATTTCGTGAAATTTGTGGTATGATGTTATTGACAAGTTTGAGTTTCACGTTATGCCGTCAACGAGTACGGCTTATGCGGCGATGACTTTTGAGTAGAAGTTGTCTGCGTGGCGGGAGCGGCTTTTGTAACATTCCGAAAACAGCAGAAATCGTCGAGCATTTTCTCGAAATACGTGTTATAATAATTTAAGAGCCTGTTTGGAATCTCGCTCACGGCGGCTTTACGGCGGAATTTTCGCCATACTTCGTTAAATTTTCTTGCAAGGAACAAATCCTTGCTGCGAAAATTTGCCTCGTCTGACAAAAATTCCACTCGCAAATCCACTCGTTCGGAGATTCCAAACAGGCTCTAAAGAGGAACACCATGCAAGCGTGGAAAGAAATCCAAAAATCAATCGACTACATCGAGGGCAACATCGCTGATGACATCACAATCGAACACCTTGCCGCCGAAGTCGGATTGTCGCCGTTTTACTACCAACGGCTTTTCTCGCAACTCGTGAAAACTCCCGTGCGGGAATATATCACGCTTCGCCGACTTGCGCGAGCGTGCGGCGACCTGCGGGACAAGCGTAATCGCATACTCGATGTTGCGTTGGATTATGGATTTTCATGCCATGACACATTCACCCGGGCGTTCAAGGAAACCTACGGATTAACACCGAGTGAGTACAGGAAAAAACCCGTTGCGTTGAAGAATATGTTCAAGCCCGATTTGCTTTTTTGCAACACCAAAACCGAGATGGGAGTGCCGTTAATCAGCGATGGATTGGTGCTTGAAATCAACCGCCGTACTCTTGAGATTCCCATTATTTTCACCGGAATTACAGGAAATATCTCGGCGGCGAAAACGGGAATTGACGTTCACAAAAGTATATGGGAGCGGTTTCAACGTGAGTGCAAATGCGAGCCGAATTTGTCCGCGACTTACGATTCCACCTACTTTCTCGGGAGTAATGTTGCACCGGAATTACTTGGCGAGCATGACTTTGTTGAGTGGACGCTTCCGGTGGGCGAGTATATCGTTTGCGGTTACGAGGCGGAAACGCTTGAGCAACTCCGCACTCGTGCAGTCCGCATTTCACGGCGTTTTACCGAATCATGGATTGCGAAACACGGCTTGAACTGCGGCGATTTCAAGGCTGAACGGCACTCAATCAACGGTAAACTTTATGCTGAATGGTGGTTTCCTCTTAAAATTAATTAGGAGTAATAATATGCAAAACCACGAAATTTACCTATACGGAATGGTCACAAAAACCAACGGATTTTTACTGCAGGGCGACTTTCCGAAAGCCGACCACTACTGCGAAGTCAAGGAACGTTACACGCTTCCGGGCGGCGAGACGGGAACGGCGGCAATCGTGCTTGCCAACCTCGGTTGCAAGGTCAAGATTGACGGCAACCATCTCGGAAAATACACACGAGATTTAACTCACGATTTCTACAACAATATCGGTGTTGATGTGTCGGCACTGCGCTACGATTCCGACTATGACGGCATGGATGAGTTCGTCATGGTTGACCGTGATACTCGCACCAACTTCTCGACTTTCTCCGCTTTTCATGCCGATTATTGGGAGCGTGGAATTTGCCGTTGGAACACTCCGAATGAGACCGATATTCGCACCGCAAAAGTCGCAGGTCTTGATGCGTTTTTCGGAAAGGAGTCCAACCTCGCCGCCGAATATTGCCACAACAACAACATTCCTTACGTCACGATTGACGAACGTCCCGACAATGAAGTTGTGAAAAACGCGAGCATTGTCGCTGTTTCGAGCGAGTACATTCGTGACCATATTCCCGAATATCACACTCTTGAAAGTGGCGCAAACGACAAAGACGGCAAAATCCGACTGCTGAAAAAGTATGCCGAATATACCAATGCACTCGTGATTCTCACGGGCGGGGGCGGCACGACTTACTATGCACGATGCGGCGAAATCCGTGAGTTCGAGGCGTTCAAAGTCGATGTTGTGAGTACACTCGGGGCGGGCGACACGTTCAAGGCGGGGTGCGTTTATTCGCTGTTGCACGGGTACGATGACGACATGACTGTGCGGTTCGCATCGGCATTGGCAGCGGTCGCTTGTACTAAGTTTCCGCTTGGTTTGAATCCGCCTGAATTGAAAGAAGTTGAGGAGTTAATGAAATGAAAATACTCACAATGTCAACATTTTGTGTTGATTATTTCCCCGAAAGTGGCGAGGCGAAAGTCGGCGGAAATGCACTTAACGTGGCGGTCAGCTGTGCGGGAACAGGCAGGGCTGAAGTCTTTGTTATGGGAAACATCGGCAGTGATTCTTTCGGCACGGCGATTCGTGAAAAAGCCGATGATTACGGTATTAATCACGAGCATTTGTACACGATTAACGGCGAGACTGCGAGCAACAAAGTCTACCTCACGGCGGACGGTGATAGGTATTTCAAGGACGATAGTTGGACTAACGGTGTGTTGCGTGATTTTGCAATTTCGGCGAATGATTCCGCGCTGATTAACACGGTCGATGCGGTTGCTACGACAATCAATGACAGGCTGATTATGCAAATTGCCAACGCAAATCCACGACTGCTTTCGGTGGATTTTATGGACGGCAATCCGTGCGAAGATTGGTGCGAGTATTTTCCGTCAATTGACTTGTTTTTCGTCAGTGCAAAAAGCACGGACTTGCCGTTGTACAAGAAGTGGTCGAGGGAGTTTCCTCATATTGTTTTTGTCGCGACTTTGGGAGCAGACGGCAGTGTTGCGTTCAAGGACGGCAATGAATTTCGCTGTAGTGCTGTCGAAGTCGAGAAAGTCGTTGATACAACGGGTTGCGGCGATTCGTATCAGGGGGCGTTCATTGTGGAATACTTGACGAGTGGCGATATTCAGTCCGCTATGAGAGCGGGTGCGGAGTCGGCGGCTGTGACGTTGGGATTTGTCGGGGCGGTGTGACGTGAGAATCGTCGAATTTTTGTAAAAAGGGTTGATATTTCGCGAAATGTATGCTAAAATAAAGCCTATGAATGAAACAAACTGGAATCCGTGGCACGGTTGCAAAAAACACAGCGAGGGTTGCGAGAACTGCTATGTTTACAGGACTGATGCCAAGTACGACAGAGACAGCTCTGTAATCAAGAAAAATGTAGCGTTCGACCTGCCGATTAAACGCAACCGAAACGGCGAGTGGAAAATCCCCGGCGGTAGTACCGTCTACACTTGCTTTACATCCGACTTTTTGCTTCCCGAAGCGGACGAGTGGCGAAGTGAGACGTGGGCGATGTTCCGCGAGCGCAGTGATTTGAACTTCGTGTTCATTACAAAACGGATTGACAGGCTTGGTGCAGTCCTGCCCGATGATTGGCATGAGGGCTACGATAATGTTGCGATTGGCTGTACTTGCGAGAATCAAGCGCGTGCGGATTATCGCTTGCCGATTTTTCTCGATTTGCCAATCAAACATCGGTTTATTGTGTGCGAGCCGCTCCTTGAGGAAATCGACTTGTCGAGGTACTTAAACGGCGGCATTGAGCGGGTCGTAGTCGGCGGTGAATCGGGTGATAATGCGAGAATTTGTAAGTATGATTGGGTTTTGAAAATCCGTGGGCAGTGTCTCGAAAATAGTGTGAGGTTTTGGTTCAAACAAACAGGGTTTCGCTTTATAAAGGACGGGAAGTTGTACTTAATTAACAGGAAACATCAACATTCACAGGCGAGAAAAGCTGACATAAACATAAAGTAGGAGGAAGTAGTAATCAATGTCTGTTCAAGCAATAATGGCGTTAGTTTTCGGCGGGGTTAGGGTTGATTTTACTCGGCTTTTTCTTTATGTGATTATGCTGTTTTGACGGCATTTCTACCGTTTTTGAGAACTTCTGTTAAAAAAATTATAAATCGGGGTTAATTTATATTTATGAAACGACAAATGTACCATTACGCTGATTTCAAAACCATACTCTCGCCGAAAAATGGAATGAACCTTTACCGTGGTTGCACTCACGGGTGTATTTATTGTGACAGTCGCAGTGCTTGTTATCAGATGAATCACGACTTTGAAGATATCGAAATTAAACGAAACGCTGTGCAAATTTTGGAGTCGCAACTTCGCCGAAAACGCAACCTCGGCATGATTGGAACCGGTGCAATGTGCGACCCGTATATTCACCTTGAGGAAGAGCTGAAACTCACTAGGCAGTGCCTTGAAATAATCGAGCGACACGGCTTTGGATTGGCGATTTTAACAAAGTCAAATCGCATTTTGAGGGACATTGATATTTTGCAGAAAATCAACGCCAAATCCAAGTGCGTTGTGCAGATGACTATGACCACTTTTGACGAGGATTTATGTCGATTGATTGAACCCGATGTGTCCACAACGGCGGAACGTTTTGAGGTGTTGAAAACTATGCAAAAAGTCGGAATCCCAACTGTGGTGTGGATTACTCCGATTTTGCCGTTTATTAACGATACCGAAGAGAATCTGCGCGGACTGCTTGATTACTGCGTTCGTGCGGGTGTGCGTGGGATTATTACGTGCAGTTTCGGTACGACAATGCGTGATGGAAGTCGTGAATATTTTTACCGTAAATTAGACGAGCATTTCCCCAATATGAAACAAAAATATATCGAAACTTTTGGTGACAATTACGAGTGCCCAAGTCCTGACAATTCACGATTGAGAGCGATTTTGAGAGAGGTGTGTAGTCGGCATGGAATTATGTGCAGGGACAAAGATGTTTTCGAGTATATGTACAAGTTTGAGACAAAATCGACACAATTGTCTTTGCTGTGATTAAAATAATGAAAGGTTTAAAAACAATGGAAATATATCTAAAGTTTTCTGACTGGGTTGACAAACATCTGTCAAACGGACTTCCAAGTGAAATTGTTGCTGTAAATTTTAATTTATCCGAAGGTAACGATTCGGTCTATTATATTCAACTCGTGGGCTGTGATAGATTTGACGCTGAAGACGAGGATTGGGCTTGCGATGAAGTTTTTTCAACTGAAGAAGATTATTTCCTTGTACCCAAAACCGATATTATTATCCAACAGGAACAAGGATTACAGTTTATGAAATCACTTGTGGAACGATATTTGGTTGACGGAAAATACTCGGGTAGGCTAAAAAACTATGTTGCTGTCAGCGTTGGTTTTGTAGACGGCAATTTGATTAGACTCATTAATGGGAGTGGGGAACACAGCGAAAAAAGCGTAAGTAAGACAAGCAAACTGTTCACAATATTGTTTTGGGCTTCTTTGTCACTCTATCTAATACCGTGGGGGATGGGCTTGGACGGGTTAATTAACGGTTCGGGGTTCTTGAACGTCAAATATTATGGTTGGGAGGCGTTCGCCAGTGAGTTTCAATGGGGTGTCGTTTTCATTTTATTATTAGGGCTGCCGGTTGTCTTATACCAAGTCGTTTATTCAATCCGCAATCGCCGCAAAAAGAATGTCAAGCTCAAGGTGATAATCAACGCTTTCTTATTACTCAGCGTTGTGGTTATGTTTCGAATATGCCGAACGGCACTTTCGTAAACAAACACGCTGTCATTACAGGCGACTCAAACGGCATCGGTCGGCGATAATGGTTGAAGATTGGAGTCATAACAATGCAAAAGAATGATTTTGTTTCACTTTGGTTGGTAAATGTGGATGACGAGCATAAATTAAGAAAAATTACAGAATTTTCCTACGATGAAGAAGGGGATTCTATTCCATCGGTTTTTTGTGATTTGTTTATGTTGGAATTTTATGACGAGGATTTTTGCGATATTGGTTATGTTGGTAGAAAAGATTGTATCACGGAATTATTAAATGGTTTTTCTTACGATTATTCAATCATTCCAAAGTTTGAGAAAATTATACAAGCCAATAATGTTTGCGTTGGCGATTTCAACTCCGCTATTTTGTTGTATAATTTTAAGTATACTAACGACATAGTTCATAAAACACACGATAATTGTGGTTTTCAGTTTGTTGGTAATGTAAAAATCGAATCCGGTTTACTATGTAAATCATAATAGCGAGGATAACAAAGTTTCTTGCCCTGAGGTGTTACCTTACATTGAAATGAGAAAGAAAGGACTACCAGATGCTAAATATGAAAAAAGCCCGTCAGAAAAAAGACGTGGGCATTACAGGGCGAACAGCAAAATGGTATGACAGAATGTCGCGAAAATCACGTTTAGGCGAAATGCGGGAGTACGCTGATTTTGTCAACGCCCGCACTTCAAAAGGTGCGAATGTCTTGGAAGTCGCACCGGGACCGGGCTATCTTGCGATTGAGCTGGCAAAGCGTGGATTCGCTGTTACAGGCGTTGAACTCAGCGAGGATTTTGTCAGAATCGCAAAACAAAACGCTCTTGAATCCGATGTTGATGTTAATTTCATACGAGGATTGTTTATTGTGCAAATAAACAATCCCCTAACTTCTATTAACCTCGCCTAACCTCCACCCACTTCAATCAACTCGCCGAACCCGCTGTATCACCCCCCACCAACATTCCCGATAAACCGATAAAAAATATCAACTCGTTTGACCTTCTCGCCGTCAACGACCTCAGTTTCATGCACCACGATTTTCTCAATCAGCGTATGAACCAATTCCTCGTCAAGTGTTGTGATGTTGGTGTATTGCTGAATCAACCCCGCGAATGAATCGGCATTTCGGGATTTTTCAACACTGCTGTTGAGATGTTCCGTCAACTCCGCAAACCGGGATTTTAACTCGCTTTGCTCGGTCTCAAGTTTCGCCGACATCGACACAAATCGCTCCTGCGAAATAATCTCGAAAACTTTATCTTCATAAAG
>WRLX01000071.1 GCA_009777415.1 Oscillospiraceae bacterium | reverse complement strand
GCAAAGCCCCTGCCGGGCGGGCATACCCCGATTAATGCGATTAACATTATATGTTTTTTGGATGAATGTGTTACCTATCATTGACACTTTAACAAACCTTTTTAAAAAATTTTCAAAAAAGACTTGACAAGATGTTTCTGTTATGATATACTATGACGGCAAAAGATGCAGGAAGGCGGTAATCTAACCTTATATGCTTATGACAAAAAATATAATGATTATAATAGACGTGGCTTGTTTAATACTGTCAGCGTATATGATGATTTTCACAATGCGGCGTTGTCAAAGCGAAAAGAAGCACTATTTCGTGTTGCTTTTGATGTCCCTTCTCTTCTATTTGATGGGCAACACGGTCGAACTCGTATCGTCTTCGGAAGAAGCGATTATAATCGGCCTTAAACTTGTATATACCGGTTCCGTCTTTTCGGCACCGTTGTTTATGCTGTTCACTCTCGAATACTGCGACATCAAATTCCGCAGGGGGACGATTGTGGCAGCACTTGTTCCGCCATTGTTGACGTTAATCTCAGTGTGGACGCTGGATTATCACACGCTGTTCTACAAATCCTACTATCTTGAATTCCCCAGCGTTCAGATTGTGCCGGGCGAAATGTACTTCTTCACGAATGCGTATTTGTTCCTGCACGTGCTTGTATCGTTTGTCGTGCTCGTCAGAGAAATGAGGAAGACCATCGCACCAATCAAGCGCAAAGTGTTATCCCTTATGATGGCTGCTTGTTTGTCGCCCCTTATCGCGCAAGCGCTGTACTTATTGTTGACTTACGTGCTCACCACGCCTGTCAGCGGAATCTCGATGACACCGCAAATGTTCTGCGTAACGCTCACCTTCTTCTTTGTGAGTGTAGTTCGATATGATGTATTCGACTTCGCACCAAAAGCATACTCCTTGTCGTTCAACTTGCTGAATGAGGCAGTGGTATTCGTAGACACGGATATGAAGTACAACAGTTCTAACAAAGCAACGGCGAACATCTTCCCGCAAATCGACACCCTGCGCAAAGGTATGTTGATTACCAAACTTGAAGATTGGCCCGACAAACTCACCGCATTATGCGTCAAGTCGAATTCAGACGAGGATTCAGACAAAGAATCGGACGAAGACTGTGTTGATTTTGAGCTGCCGGTATCTCAAACAGCCGAAACCCGATTCTACAACGCCAAAGTCACCGCGATAACTTCTAAAAAGAAAGTGTTGGGCTACACGATACTTATTCGGGACACTACCGACGTGACTGTTTTGATGAATCAGCTTAAAGCCACCGCCCGGACGGACGCTTTGACGGGGATTTACAACAAAGGGTATTTCACCGAACTCGTGAAGAGGGAATATGAACGTTCCAACCGCGAAAACAAACCTTACGGCGCGATTATGTTCGATTTGGACTTTTTCAAGAAATGCAACGACACTCACGGGCATCACGCGGGGGACGTGGTTCTGCGTACCGTGGCAACGCAAGTCAAGGACACGATTCGCTCGTATGACCTTTTCGGGCGATATGGCGGTGAAGAATTCTCATTGTTCATTCCGGGTGCGGACGGGGAGTTCATAGTAAATTTGGCAGAACGAATAAGGGAGAAAATTCAAAATACGGTCTGCCTTTACGATTCTAAAGAAATCAAGATAACTTCAAGCTTGGGTGTCGCGCTTAAAAGCGATGATGACGAATCTTCGGAAGAATTGTTCAAACGCGCCGATATGGCACTCTATCGCGCTAAGGAGAATGGGCGAAATCAAGTGGTTTTGTATAGTGGTTATGAAAATAGTAGTTAGTAGTTAGGAATTAAATATCGACCTTTACCACCACGGTAAAGGTCGATATGTTCCTGCATCAGATGAAAGAGCTTTGTAAAATTTCCAGACAAACCCTTGACGTGGGTTTATTTTTGTGTTAGACTTATCGCTATGAATCGGCTATCAAGCAAGCGTATATCTTGATAGTGCAGTAAAAATAGGAGGAAGTCTACTTATGAAAAAGCGTGTTTTATCGGTGTTTATGGCGGTTGTTATGGTGGTGTCGCTGATTCCGGCGGTGTCGGTGGTGGAAGCGTCGGGTGAACTCGGTCTGGGGCATTTATGTAAGGGCTACGATGCTCTGTCCGGTGACTCCTTTCAGGGGCCGAATCTTAATAAGCAAAACATCTTCCGGAGTGGAGCGGAGGAGGCATTCTTACCGTATGTTCGGCTTACCCCTGCTAGGAACCAGTAACAATGTTACTGCAATCACCACAACGGTAAATGAGTACGCAGCAGTGCACGGCTTCGACCTAGGGAGTCATATTAAAGGCGAAGTTTCTGTGGAGACTGGTGGCTCTTTCTTGGGAATATGGCGGCATCATGATTATATCGGGATTATGCGGACAATTAAAGTTTCAATTTAACAGCCGTGTTTTTTACACAGAAAACTCTTGCCATTTATGTAAATCTGTGATATACTGTTTTTTATGGATAAAATAAATTGGCATAATGCAACGCTTCACGCATCATATGGGCGGTTTTCGCAAATACCGGAGTTTTCGCTTGCACAAGTTGCTTTTTCGGGTCGCTCAAATGTGGGGAAGTCATCGCTTATAAATAAGCTGTTAAACAGGAAATCACTTGCGCGGGTAAGCTCCAGACCGGGCAAGACTGTTACCATTAACTTTTTCGACATAGACGGGAAAATCTTTATTGTGGATTTGCCCGGTTACGGCTATGCAAAAATTTCGAAGAGCGAGAAAGAACGGTTCGGCGAATTGGCTGAAAAGTACCTCCAATCGGGGAGAATATCGCTGTTAGTCCAATTGCTCGATTTTCGTCACCCCCCTACAAAGGACGACCTCATGATGCTTGACTTTTTGAGGCAAAGCGAAATTCCTCATGTAATAGTTTTGACTAAGGCGGATAAGCTGAAGAAAAGTCAACGCGCTAAAATGCGTGAGGAATACAAGGAATATGAGGCGATTGCCGGGAATGTAACAGAGTTTTCGGCGGAGACAGGCGAGGGTGTTGATGAGCTGAGGGCGATAATGGAGCGCTATAGTTATAAAGGGTAAAAAGCTCAAAAATAAACCTGCGTAAACGCGGAAAACGAAGCTTATATAGCGTACTTGCGTATAAAGGACAAGGGTAAAAATATGAAAGTTAAATTAGCTTATACGCGGACATTCGGTTGTCGTGCTAACGTGTCCGATGGCGAGAAAATTAACGGAATGTTGGCGGAAATGGGTTACGGGTTCACCCGTGATATGAGCGGCGCGGATTTAATCCTGTTTAACACCTGCGCAATCCGTGAGAATGCCGAGACGCGCGTTTTCGGGAATGTAGGCGCGTTAATCCACCAAAAACGCCGCAATCCCGATTTAATAATAGCTGTTTGCGGCTGTATGGTTCAACAGGAACACGCCGCCGAAAAGTTGCGCAAAACATTCCCTTTTGTAGACCTGATTTTCGGAACGCACGTACTGCATAAGTTACCGGAATTGCTGAATGAGGTAATCACCACAAAAAAACGAGTTACCGATATTTCCGATAAACAACACTCGGTAGTCGAGGATTTGCCGATACGCAGGGAAAGTGCATTTAAGGCAGATGTTCCGATTATGTATGGTTGCGACAACTTTTGTTCGTACTGTGTAGTCCCGTATGTACGCGGGCGTGAACGCTCGCGCGAAGTTGCAACTGTGTGCAGCGAGATTAAAGGCTTGGTTCAAAGCGGGGCTAAGGAAATAATGCTGTTGGGGCAAAACGTAAACAGCTACGGCAAAGGGCTTGACGGTGGCGGAGGGAAAATTACGTTTGCGGGGTTATTGCGGCAAATTGACACTATTGACGGCGAGTTTCGCATTGCTTACATGACTTCCCACCCTAAAGATTTGTCGCGGGAACTGATTGACGTGATTGCCGAGTCGTCCAAAATATCACATCATTTGCATTTGCCCGTTCAATCGGGGAGCAACAGAGTACTTGCTTTGATGAACCGCGGTTATACTGTTGAGCAGTATTACGATATAATCGGCTATGCGCGGGAGAGGATTCCCGATATATCAATCACTACCGACATAATTGTCGGATTTCCGGGGGAAACGAGGGAGGATTTTGAACAAACGCTCGACTTGATTAAAAAAGCTAAGTTCGATTCGGCTTATACTTTTATTTACTCAAGGCGTGAGGGGACAAAGGCAGCTGAGTTCCCCGACCCTGTTGAGCCTTCGCTGAAAAGTGCGTGGTTCGGCGAAATGCTGGAGGTTCTTGACGAGGCGAGCAGGACTGCTTATGAGAGGTACATCGGGAAGACTTTGAGAGTATTGTGCGAAGGTGAGGGCAGGGCGGGAGGTCGGTATTCCGGCAAAAGCAGGGAAGGCGTAATTGTTGATTTTGATTTGAAAGGTTCAACCGACAGGGATATAGTCGGCGAATTTGTCAATATTAGAATAAATAAAGCTCTTAAATGGGCAGTATGCGGAAATGGCACATTTGTGCAGAAGGGGAAAGGGTAAAAAATTTGAAAGTAAGTCACCGTAAATGGGAAAACGGAGTTTTAAACAGCACATTTGTGCAGAAGGGGAAAGGGTAAAAATATGGATACTATTAAAATGACACGGGAATTGGGAAAGGTGATTCAAGCGGATGAGAGGTTCGCGCTTTATCACAAGGCAAAGGAGCTTAACGATGCGGATACCGAGTTGCAGGAGACGATAGGTGAGTTTAACCTGACACGGCAAAAACTCGCAATGGAAGCGAATCAACCCGGCGACTTTAAAGACCAATCCAAGATTGAAGCACTTAACAAAGAGGCGCAGGCAGTATACGCAAGGATTATGGAAAACCCTAATATGGCGCGTTTTACTGAGGCAAAAAATGCATTTGACGCAATGATTAACGACATAAGCAGGATTATTACACTTTGCTGTGAGGGTGAAGACCCCGAGACCTGCGAATATGAATTGCCCGAGAAGGGTTGCGCCTCGGGCGGCGGATGCTCCGGTTGCGGCAGACATTAATAAGAGATAATTGTGCAGAAAGGACAAGGGTAAAAAGCTTGAAAGTAAATCCGGGTAAACGGGGAAAACGAGCTTTTAATAGCGTAATTGTGCAGAAAGGACAAGGGTAAAAATATGGAGGTTGACAGGAATAAATTGACTCCTATGCTGAAGCAATACCTTGAGATTAAAGAACAACACCCCGGTTACGTGCTGTTTTACAGACTTGGGGATTTTTACGAAATGTTCTTTGACGATGCTGTAAGCATATCAAAAGAGCTTGCTCTTACTTTAACTGCAAGGTCGGGGACTCCTATGTGCGGAGTTCCCCACCATGCGGCGGAGTCTTATATACAAAAGCTGATTAAAAAAGGCTTTCGGATTGCAATGTGCGAACAGATTGACACCCCCGACGGCAAAATTAACCGCGAGGTAGTCCGCTTGATTACCCCGGGGACACTTACTCAAGACTCAATGCTCGATGAAAGCAAGAACAATTATATAGGGAGCTTTTATCGGCGCAGTACAGCCGAGACACAAACAATCGGCGCGGCGTTCGGGGACTTGTCTACAGGTGCGTTATTTGTCAGCAGTGTTGGCACAGAAGAAGAACTCATAAACCAAATCGCGCGGTTTATGCCCGCCGAAGTAATGTTTAACCCCGATTTTATGGATTGCAAAAAAGCGGGCGAGTTTTTGAGGACGAAACTGAGTTGCCTTGCCGAAGTCGCCGATGATGAGCGGTTCGCACCCGATTGCGAATATGTAAAGGAACAATTGGCGAATATTTCTGCAATTGAATTAAAAACAGGCGATAATGCCGCATTGGGTGCGCTTTGCGCGTTGCTGAAATACATAGAACATACACAAAAAATCGGAACGGTACGATTCACATCGCTAAACAGCGGCGACCTCGGCGAATGTATGGAAATAGGCATGACTGCCCGCCGCAACCTTGAATTGACCGAAACAATGCGCAGCCGCGAGAAAAAAGGGACTTTACTGTGGGTGCTTGACCGCACTAAAACTGCAATGGGAAAACGCCGTATAAGGCAGTTAATCGGCGAGCCTTTCAGGAATCACCTCACAATAATAAAAAGGCTTGATGCGGTTGAGGAACTGACCTTGAATACTCCTAAACTTTATGAATTGAGGGAGGCTCTTTCGGGAATATACGATTTAGAACGGTTAATGTCGCGGATTATATACAAAACTGCCAACCCGCGGGACATTTTCGCGCTTGGGAAAGCTTGCTTCCATGTTCCTGTAATTAAGGGGATTTTAGGCAGAATGTCTTCTGCGTTTATACGTGAAATTGATATAGGGATTGACTGTCTTTCGGACGTTGCCGCACTTATTGACAACGCAATTATGCCCGAGCCACCCGTTGTAACACGTGACGGAGGATATATCAACAATGGCTTCAATGAAGAATTAGACAGGCTTCGCGGATTAACCGACGGGGGCAATGAATTGCTTTCGGAGGTTGAGAACAGAGAGAGGGCGGCCACGGGAATCAAAAACTTAAAGGTCGGTTATAACAGGGTTTTCGGGTATTATATTGAGATTTCAAAGTCTAATATCAGCCTCGCGCCAACGCATTATCACCGAAAGCAGACTCTTTCAAATGCCGAGAGGTATATTACAGATGAGCTTAAAACAATTGAAGAGGATATTCTTTCCGCTAAGGAAAAAATAATCGCGCTTGAGCTTGAGATTTTAAAAGACGTGAGGGCTTTTATTGAAAATGCCCTTGAAAAGATTCACCGTACTGCGCGCGGCATTGCCGAAACCGACCTGCTTTGTTCATTGGCGGATGTGGCAATACGCGAAAATTATTGCCGACCGAAAATAACGCTTGACAATGTGATTGATATTAAGGATTCGCGTCACCCTGTAGTAGAAAAAATGCTGACTGATTCGAGCTTTACGCCAAATGACTGCAAGCTCGATTCCGATTCCAAAAGCCTTTCGCGCCTTATGATAATTACAGGGCCTAATATGGCGGGTAAGTCAACTTATATGAGACAAATTGCCTTGACTGTTATTATGGCACAAATCGGTAGCTTTGTTCCCGCTAAGTCAGCTTTGATAGGTCCTGTGGATAAAATTTTTACAAGAGTCGGAGCGAGCGATGATTTAAGCGCGGGTCAATCAACTTTTATGGTGGAAATGCT
Organism: Oscillospiraceae bacterium; assembly: GCA_009777415.1. Lineage (GTDB taxonomy): Bacteria > Bacillota > Clostridia > Oscillospirales > Ruminococcaceae > Ruminiclostridium_E. The sequence goes on along the minus strand of WRLX01000071.1, from coordinate 2,011 downwards.
TGAGGTTGCGGAAATTCTCGCGGGTGCGACTGCGCAAAGTTTTGTTATTCTCGATGAAATAGGGAGAGGGACTTCTACGTTTGACGGCGTTTCAATTGCAAAAGCAGTCGCGGAATATATCAACAACAAAATCGGCTGTAAGGCACTTTTTGCCACCCATTACCATGAGCTAATCCGCCTTGAGGGGCTTAATCCGGGCATTAAAAACCTAAGCGTGAGCGTTACTAAGCGGGGCGATGAAATAACTTTTCTGCACAAAATTGCCAAGGGGGGGACTGACCGAAGCTACGGCATTGAAGTGGCGAGGCTCGCGGGGATTCCCGATAAGGTAATATCACAGGCGAAGAAGGCACTGAAACAAATGGAGCTTAATTCAAAGATTGAATTGGAGGAACAATTGCAAACCGATGAAGACACAAGCGGACAAATCGACTTTTCACTTATTCAACGCGATAATGCGATTAACAGAATTAAATCGCTTGATTTAAACAGCATGACACCAATGGAAGCACTCGCCGAGTTGGAGGAAGTTAAAAAGTTGCTAAATTGAGGTAAAAAAGTAAAACAATTAAAGCCAAAAACAAAGCAAAAAATAAAATTCAAGAGTCTTGACAATACCGTAAATGTATGCTACAATAAAACTGAATTTATTATTATTTGGAGGTTTTTCTAATGAAAAAAAGCATTTTAGCGGGGGTTATGGCATTCGTGATGATATTGAACGTAATTCCCGCGGTGACAGTATCGGCTAACGGAGGCAGTTTCGCCGATGCAATTGACATCAATAACAGCTTTAACACAAGAATCACAGGAAATATAGTCAACGGCGGGCAGACCGTGTATTACACTTTTACCGCACCTGTTACCGGGCGGTATCAATTCAGAACCGACGGCGTAACAAATGAGATTCGTTTTATGATGTATGGCGCGAATCAGGCGCAAATCGGATTTTCGTCCGATAATGAACGCCTTGTTGAATTGACGGAGGGTACGACATATTACCTAACAGCCCGCTTAACTTCAGGCAGTGCTACGGGAGCATACTCGTTTATTGCCGTAACGCCTCATACGGTTGACGGCAAAGGCGGCTCATTTGACACACCTATTCCCGCTTTGATGGATACTGTAATTGAAGGCAGAATAAACGTCCCCGGTAAGATTGATTATTACATTTTTGATGCACCTGTCACCGGGCGTTACCAAATCAGGACTGACGGAATCAGCGAGCAGATTCGCTTCAACCTGTACCGTGCCAACCGCGAACGGATAGGGTATTCATCCGACAATGAGCGTCTTGTGGAATTAGTTGCCGGGACGACTTATTACTTAACCGCAGAGGACACTACAAGCAGAGGAACGGGCGAACACTCATTTATAATAGTGACTCCTCATTTGTACGACGGTGCGTACGCCAATCGCGGCGGTTCATTTGACACGCCCGTCCCGATTCTCGCCGACACACTCATTGAAGGCAATATAAACGTCCCCGGTAAGGTTGACTATTACATCTTTACCGCTGCCGAAACGGGTACTTACTCCGCCCGCACATTTGGCTTGAGTATGCCTGTAAGGTTTAACTTTTACGAAGCCAACCGCTCTCGAATCGGTTTTTCTGCCGACAATGAACGCAATGTAAATTTGACGGCAGGTGTAACCTATTACTTTACGGCAGAGGGCACTTCCTCAACTCGAACGGGCGAATATTCCATTGTCTTAAAGTCACCGCTTAATGTTCCGATTACAAGGCAAGAACCGCAAGAGCCTTTGTTCCCGTTGCCTGAGCTTCCTCACATTTTGGAGTTGCACCCTACTCCGCCCGCCGAAACTGTAACACCGTATCAACCGGGCGGTTCGGGAAGCGGATTTGATGACGCAATTACAGCACCGTTTGACTCAATAATCAACGCTACAGTTAATGCGGGGCAAACTTTTTACTATGCCTTTGCCGCGCCTGTTACCGGGCGTTATCAGATCAAAACCGAGGGAGCCACGATGCCTGTCCGCTTTATGA
>WRLX01000070.1 GCA_009777415.1 Oscillospiraceae bacterium | reverse complement strand
AGTGCCACATCTATTATATCATACGGGTAGCTACTCCCGTAGAAATAATCAAAGTTTATGAAAGGGGAAAATAATAGAGCCATCCCCAAATTGGGATAACTCTATTATACGTGAATTAAATGGGTCTGCCCCAAAAAAGCGATGTTAATTGCCCAAAATGCGGCGCACAAATGTATTTGATGGGTTCCGGAACTAATTATGGTTGCGTTGATTGTCAGTACTTGATGTCTGCTTATGATGCTCCGGGTTCAATAGAAAGGGTGTTCGACAGGGTAAACAATATGATAGATGATTTTTATGGAAAATGAACATTCTGCCGACAAACCCCGCTTTTAGTGGGGTTTGTCCCGTTGAGTTAGAGCGATTACTCACCCCAAACAAAAAAACGCTAAACCAATCGGTTTAACGGCATAAAAATAACCTTGCAAAAAAGTATGGCTTTTTGCAAGGCATGATTTATAGCGACTTATAATTATTACGACCCGTAAGGGACTCGAACCCTCGACCTCTAGCGTGACAGGCTAGCGTTCTAACCAACTGAACTAACGGGCCATTTTCAATTTGCCGATGACGTATGGGAGTTATAGGGCTCGAACCTATGACCTCCCGCTTGTAAGGCGGATGCTCTCCCAGCTGAGCTAAACTCCCATCCCAAACGTCACAGCTTTTATATTATACACCCTTTATTTCCGTTTGTCAACACTTTTTTAAAATTTTATCTTTTCACCAAAAATATCGCCAAAAATAGCGGTATTTTTGTGTAAATTGCTAAATATTTAATGTTTAGTTGCTTTTTAGCGGCGAAAATGTTAAAATAATCACTATGAAATATACAAAAATTACAATAGTAACTGCCGATGAAAATATTGAGCTTTTAACATCGCACTTGAGCGATTTAGGCGCGGACGGGTTTGAAATAGGCGGAGGCTCTGAATTGCGGGAGCTTGTTCAATCAACCGACCCCGACCTTATTGATGATGAACTTGCCAATGCCGCTCTCAACGAGAGCATAACGGTGACTGTATATATTCCCGAAAATGGGCAGGGGCAGGAAATTGTGTTCCAAATCAAGGCTTACCTTGAGGAGCAAGGCTTGGAGTACACAATAGGTGCGGTTTGTGAGGAAGATTGGGAGAACAACTGGAAGCAGTATTTCAAGCCGATTAAAATAGGTTCGCGGTTAGTGATTAAGCCGCTGTGGGAAGAATATGCCGAGAGTAGCTCGGGCAATAACGGTAGAATAATTTTGGAAATTGAGCCTTCGGGTGCGTTCGGAACAGGGCAACACGCGACTACCGTAATGTGCTTGGAGTTGCTTGAAAAACGGGTGCGAGTCAGCGAGCGGGTTCTTGATATAGGTTGCGGAAGTGGAATCCTTTCGGCGGCGGCAATGCTTCTCGGTGCGAAATCGGTGACGTCTGTGGACATATGCGAAACTGCGGTACGTGTAACGGGCGAAACACTTCGCTTAAACAATATCGCCGACTATTCGTTGCACTGCGGCAATTTAATAGGTAGCGAGGGTGCGTGCCTGCTTGAGAAAATCGGCACGGGATTTGATATTACAGTTGCCAATATAACCGCCGATGTAATAACCGCAATGGCTGAAATTTTTCCTGTATTTACCGAAAAAACCTTGATTTTGTCGGGAATAATTGCGCATAGGCTGGGCGATGTTTTAAAAGCGATTGAGCCGCACTTTACCGTCTCGGAAACTCGCGAATCGGAAGGGTGGAATGCGTTGCTTTGCGTGAGAAAGTAACAAAAACCGGAAAGGAATCATATAATAATATCGGGAGGTGTTGATGATGAATGAACTGTTCTTGTTTTTGATAATCTTTTTCAGCATAATCGGCGTAGTAAAAACCATGAGCCTTGTCTACACCTATGTTGTAAAACGGATTTATTATGCGATTCTTAAGTTTAGGAAAGAAGAAAATGATATAAAAATATGGATGAAGTTTTAAACGGCACTTTAATCGGCGGGTTAAAGAGCGTATCGGGAGTTGTCGACGGGGTGATTTTCAAAAACAGCGATAACGGCTACATTGTCCTTGAGTTGGATTGCGACGGCACGCCTGTAATTGCAGTCGGCAACCTCGGCGACATTGCTCCGGGCGAAAAGTTGAGCTTGACGGGCGACTACATAACATCGCCCAAATACGGCGATCAGTTTAAGGCAGTGAGCTGTGAACGCGCCCGCCCGGACACGCCCGAAGAAATTGCCAAATACCTCGGGTCGGGAATAATTCCCGGAATCGGGATTAAAACCGCATTGCGTATCACTGATAAATTCGGCGAATCAACCCTTGACATGATTGAATCCAATCCGGAGCGTCTTTGCGAAATCAAAGGGATTACAATGGATAAAGCGGTGTCAATCGGCGCGATGTTCCGCAAAATGTGTGGCGTGAATACCGTGCTTGAATTTTTGAACGGTTTCGGGATTAGCCCTGCGGCATCGGTGGCAGTCTGGAACAGATACGACAGTTCCTCAATCGCACTTATAAAAGAAAACCCGTTTCTGCTCTGTGATGAGGGGATTGAGCTTGATTTTGACGCGGTTGACAAAATTGCGGAGTCTTTCGGTGTTGACCCGTTTTGCAATGCGCGGGTAAAAGCGGGAATCGCCTATGTACTGCTTGAAAATGCGAGAATCGGGCATACCTGTTTACCTGAAAAGCCGCTCGGTGAGCGTGTCGCACAGCATCTCGGCATTTCCCGCGATGCGTTTGATATAGCTTTGCACGAGGGGATTGAGGAGCGGCGGTTTGCGATTTGCGGCGAGTATGTATACTTATCCGCTTATTACAAAGCCGAGCGTTACATAACGGACAAGCTGAACCAAATGCTGAAAATGAACGCCGAGAGCGGGCGGGATTTTTCCGATGAAATTGCCGTTGTGGAGTTTGAGGAGTCGATAAGCTACGAAACGCTCCAAAAAACAGCAATTGAGGGGTGTTTAAAAAACAATTTGTTTATTCTCACGGGCGGGCCGGGTACAGGAAAAACCACCACGCTGAATGCTGTAATCCGCCTGCTGAAGCAGGACAGGAAGTTGCTTTCGTTGGCGGCCCCGACAGGGCGTGCGGCAAAGCGGATGTCGGAGCTGACAGGGCAGCCTGCGCAAACGATTCACAGGCTTTTGGAAGTTGATGTCTCCAACGACAACATGACAAAATTCAAGAAAAATGAAATGAACCCGCTTAAAGCCGATGTGATTATTATTGATGAAATGTCAATGGTTGATGCGTTGCTTTTTGAGTCGTTACTGCGAGCGATAAAGGTTGATGCCAAGCTGATTATGGCGGGGGATTCCGACCAACTGCCGTCAGTCGGCGCGGGGAATGTCCTCGCCGACTTAATCGCCTGTGACAAAATCGAACAGGTGAGGCTGATTGAGATATTCAGGCAGTCACAAGAAAGCCTGATTGTCACCAACGCGCATAAAATCGTATCGGGAAAACTCCCGGAACTCGGCGCAAGGGACAAGGATTTCTTTTTCATGGCTTGCAATAACATCAACGGTGAAAATGATATTGCCGCAATTGTCACGGGGCTTGTAAAAACACGTCTGCCTACAGCTTACGGGTTTGACCCGGTAGACGACATTCAAGTGCTGAGTCCGACTAAAATGGGGCCGGCGGGGACGCGCGAGCTTAATAAAGCTTTACAATCGGCAATAAATCCCGCCTCGGTTAAGAAGCGGGAGGTAAAACACGGCGATGTGGTATTTCGCATTGGTGATAAGGTTATGCAGAACACTAACGATTACAACATTGAGTGGAAACGCGGGGGAGAACGCGGAATGGGAGTGTACAACGGGGACATAGGGATTATCACCGGGATTGATTCCTATGCGCAAAACAGCGGCGGCATGACTGTTAATTTTGACGGGCGTGTCGCGGTAATTCCCGCTCGTTCATTTAACAAAATCGAACACGCATACGCAATAACCGTCCATAAAAGCCAAGGCAGTGAGTACAAAGCGGTAATACTTCCTGTTCCCGCAGTGACAAAGCGATTATTATACAGAAGTCTGCTTTATACGGGAGTTACAAGGGCACGCGACCTGCTGATTCTCGTCGGAAAACATGAAACAATTGCAGAAATGGTAAATAACGAACGCAAAGGCGTAAGATTTTCATGCTTGCAGAGCATGATGGCTGAAAGAGGTGGGTAGGTATGTCCATAAAAATAAAAGAGTTAATGTCGCAACTAAGCTTAGAGGAAAAGGTAAGTTTGTTGTCCGGGTTTGATTACTGGAGTACCAAAGAGATAAAGCGGCTCGGGATTCCGCGGCTGTTTATGGCTGACGGGCCGCACGGACTTCGCAAGCAAAAGAAAAACGAGTTGGGGATTGACAGGAGCTATCCTTCAACCTGCTTCCCGACTGCCGCGCTTTTGGCGTGTTCGTGGGATGAGGAGTTGGCGCAAAAGCAGGGGGAAGCAATCGGAAAAGAAGCGCGAAGCCTCGGATTATCATGTGTCCTCGGCCCCGGAATCAACATTAAGCGAAGCCCGTTATGCGGCAGAAATTTTGAATACTTTTCGGAAGAGCCGCTGCTGTCCGGTAAAATGGGTGCGGGGATTGTCAACGGTTTGCAAAGTTGCGGAGTGTCCGCCTGCTTGAAGCATTTTGCGGTAAACAATCAAGAGGACTACCGCTTTTGGGTTGACGTAAAGGCAAACGAACGCACGTTGCGCGAGATTTACCTTGCGAGCTTTGAGTACGCACTGATGTATTCAAAGCCTAAGGCGGTTATGTGCAGTTACAATAAGATTAACGGCATTTACTCATCGGAGAATCGGTGGTTGCTTACCGAAGTCCTTCGCGAAGACTTCGGTTATGACGGGATAGTAATGTCCGACTGGGGTGCGGTGAACAACAGGGCGCAGGGAGTTTGGGCGGGATTGGATTTGGAAATGCCCGGCTCATACGGCATTAACGATAACGAAGTGCTGAAATCAGTCCGCGGGGAAAGTCCTTTTATAGAATCAACAGAACCCCGCTTTGACAATACCTTGAGCGAAGAAGAAATAAACACCTGTACAGAGCGAATACTGCGGTTTATATCGGACTTAGAGAGTACCACCGTACCAAAGCAATACGATTTGACACATCACCATGAATTAGCAAGAGAAATTGCGGCCGAGAGCATGGTATTGCTCGAAAATAACGGGATTTTGCCACTGAAAAACGGCATTAAAGTTGCGGTAACGGGCGATATGGCAATCCGCCCGGTTTATCAAGGCGGGGGAAGCTCGAGGATTGTGCCGACAGAGGTTGACATTCCTCTTGATTGTATAGGGAAATACGCCGATGTAACTTATATAGAAAACAACAACACGTCAAAATTAAGCGAATTTGACGCGGTAATCGTTTTCGCGGGAATGCCTGACAACTTTGACACAGAGGGCAGCGACAGGACAAGTATGCGATTACCTGAGGAGCAGCTCAGGCTGATTGAACAAGCGAGGAATCTTAACAAAAACACGGTTGTAGTATTATGTGCGGGTGCGCCTGTAGAAGTTCCCGAGTCTCCCGCAGTGCTTATGGCGTATTTCGGGGGGCAGGCAATGGGTGGGGCGGTTGCGGACTTGCTGTTTGGAGTCAAAAACCCCTGTGGCAAATTGGCGGAAACTTTTCCGTATAAAATAGAGGATACTCCATGTTACCTCAATTTCCCCGGCGACGGAGTCACCGTCAATTACGGCGAAGGCGTTTATGTCGGCTATCGCTGGTATAATAAAATGCAGATTAAACCGAAGTACCCGTTTGGGTATGGATTGTCGTACACTAAATTTGAACAATCGGTTTTGGAAGAAACCGAAAAATCGGTAACAGTTTGTGTAGCCAATACGGGCGATTATGACGGCAAAGATGTTGTCTTTGTTTATGAAGACGGAATATTGCGCGGATTTAAAAAAGTTTTTGTAAAAAAGGGCGAAAGTGTTGAAGTTGAGGTTGAGAAATCGCCGCTCCCCACGCTTTATACCGTTAATTCAACATTGCAGTCACCGAGTACAGCCCCAAAAGTTACAATGTATACAGAGGTGAGAAAGCTGTACCACATACCTAACGGGCGGTCGCTTCTCAATGAAATAGGCGGAAAATTCGGCGCGGATGAGGCAAAAGTTGAAAAGCTTATTAACACGCGGGACTGTTCAAGCTTTGTCGGGAATATGTTGCGCAACATGGTGACAATGTTCGATTTAGGTTGGACTTTTAAGGACTTGCAGAAACGCATTGACAAGATTAATAAGCAAAACGGGGAAAAGGGCATGGGTAAATGAACCATTATTTTACTAATAACGAACATCAAAAATATTCACTAAGCTATATAGACTACTGTTTTAAAGAGGAAAAATTCCGATTCGCAACAACTTCCGGAATCTTTTCTAAGGCTCATGTCGATTATGCAACCGATATTTTGCTTAATGCAATCCCGCCGCTTGCCGAAAACGGCACACTTCTCGACATGGGGTGCGGTTACGGACCAATCGGGATTGTGTTGGCAAAGTGCTTCGGATTAAAGCTCACTCAGGCGGATGTAAATAAAGCTGCCGCCGATTTGGCGCGGCTGAATTGCAAATATAACGGTGTTAAATCAGATGTAATCGTGTCGGATTGCTTTGACGGAATTAAGGGCAAGTTTGACACAATTGTAATAAATCCCCCTATTCATGCGGGAAAGTCGGTGACTTATAAAATGTATGAGGACTCCCTGTGCTATCTCAACAGTGGCGGATGTCTTTATGTTGTGACATTAAAAAAACACGGCGCGGAAAGCACATTGCAAAAGTTGAGGGAGGTTTTTGACAATCGGGTTGAGATTATTTATAAAAAAAAGGGGATTTATGTGTTTGTTTCGCGGTTATGAACCGTTTTCATCAGCATAAGAGTCATTATCATAAGGCAGGCAGATGCCGTAACGCTCCCGCTTGATGAAATCGCCGTACGCGGGCTTGCAATGGTTTCTACTGCTATATTGCGGGTGAACACCCAACAGATTGCCGCGCTTAATGCGGCGATGGGAATCCGAGCAAGCAAAAATTTGTTAAGGCAAAGCGTTTTCCCGGTAATTGCGCGTATTTGAAAGACAACGCATACCCCCCCGAGCGAAGTTAAGGCGGCAATCAAAGCGGGGTTGGCGTTTATGTCGGTCAAAGTGGTTATTTCCAAAATAGGAAGCAGACACTCGGGCAAAAATTTCATTACCCCCGTAAATTCCAATATACGCAGAGCTATAGCGAACAAGACTACCATAAGGCAAATGCGATACAATGCTCCTCCCGCCGCCGTGACAGCGCGGACTAATGAACCGTCAAGATTATAAGTTTGGGATTCGGTCTGCCGACTATGTTCGTTACGTAAAGCACACGATTGTCTTCGTATGTTGGCTAAAGCCGCAAATATTATACAGGCGATTACATTTGACAGCCATATATACAAGCCGAAATCGGTAATTGCAACCAAAAGCGCGGGGCTTCCGCAAAAGCAGTACATCATCATGTGTTCTGCTCTTTTTTTATAAGCGGGATTTTTTACGGCACTGTCAGACAAGAGTTTTGCGCCAATGGGGTAGCCGCCCGCCATTGAAAGTATAAATACTGCTAAATCGCCTTTTATAATCCCGCTTGACATGACAAACACAGACAATGCCAAAAACGCGAACAATGACGGCACAATTGTGTTAAGGCTTAACTGTATGCCATCGACCGCTGCGGCTCGTATTCCCGACGAATCCAGTATAATTATTACCCCTAATCCCAAACAGATTATGATTGTTATTATTTTTTTCATAACTCGTCCCCCTTCAACATATATATTTCAAGGGGGATAAATATATGAACATAAAAAAACTTGCCTTAAAGTATGAACACGCAAAGTCACATTTAAACAGACACTCATCTCTGCAAATAACCGACAACAGTGAAATAATTGCCGACGGATGCCGCAAAATTGTCAGTTGCGATGAATCCGCGGTAATAATCGACCAGTCGCGTTGCCGCATTACCGTTACGGGAAACGACCTCAAGTTGCGCAACTGGGGCAGTGACGGCGTTGCAATTACCGGGGAAATAAATTCGATTGAGTTCACGAAGCTTTTGTGAAGAAAGGACAAGGGTAAAAGTTTGAAATTAAATTTCAGGTAAGCGGGGAAAACGAATTTTCACAGCACACTTGTGCAGAAAGGACAAGGGTAAAAGTTTGAAATTAAATTTCAGGTAAGCGGGGAAAACGAATTTTCACAGCACACTTGTGCAGAAAGGACAAGGGTAAAAGTTTGAAATCAAATTTCAGGTAAGCGGGGAAAACGAATTTTTACAGCACATTTGTGCAGAAAGGACAAGGGTAAAAGTTTGAAATTAAATCTCAGGTAAGTGGGGGAAAACGAATTTTCACAGCACACTTGTGCAGAAAGGACAAGGGTAAAATAATGGGGGGCAGTTATATAGAGTTTTCGGCGTTTGGGGCTTATTGCGGGGAGTTTATCGATGAGCTTGTCGGCTCAGACCATCAAGTATTTGATATAAGCAGCTCTAATGATATTTTCATGGTCAAAACCGCGCCGCGAAACTACCCGGCAATTGCGAGAAAAGCACGTGCGTTTCGCGTAAAAACAAGGGTGGTTAAACGGAGCGGATTATACTTTACTTTTCGCCGTTACCGCAAAAGAGTCGGCATTCCTTTGGGAATGCTTGCATTTTTCGGCATTATTGTGCTGATGTCTAATTTTGTTTGGAGCGTGAAAATTATCGGCAATGAAAAAGTCGGCGACAGCAGGATATTGGAGCAATTGGAAAAAAGCGGGATTAGCTCAGGCGTAAATATTCACGGATTTAATGCAAACAGGGCGGAGCTTGAGCTGGCTCTCGCAATTGAAGACTTGGCATGGGTCAGCATTGAGCGTACCGGGAGCAGAATAAACGTAAAAGTCAGTGAGAGGGTTGAAGGCGGAGACAATAATAATTTAACGGCAATCCCGCTTGAGACACCTTGCAATATCACCTCTGCGTATTCGGGTCAGCTTATAAGAGCAGAAGTTTACCGCGGGGAGTTGCTGTATGAAGTCGGCAACGGGATTAATGCGGGCGACGTAGTTGTAAGCGGCGCAGTCCCCGGTTTTGCGGGGGGGCATTCCTATGTTCCTGCCGATGCAAA
>WRLX01000069.1 GCA_009777415.1 Oscillospiraceae bacterium | reverse complement strand
ATATTTTTCGCCATACTGCGTTAATTTTTGTTTAAATATCAACGGATATTCGCACAAAAATTGCCTTGTCTGACAAAAAATCTGCACGCAAATCCACACATTTTTGATTACGCAAGAGGTCTAATCTTAGTAGTTTATTCATTTCCATGAAAACTTCAAATACTTCACAATATCACGAACAATGCCGCTGTTGTTATCGCATAAAACCACATCTGCCGCGGCTTTTACAATATCCTCCGCATTTGCGGTAGCGACTCCCAAATCGGAATAGCGAATCATTTCGAGGTCGTTCATGTAATCCCCCGCCGCAACAATTCGCGAACCGACAAGATTGCTCATTTCGAGCAACTTCTCAATCCCTGTCCACTTATTAATCCCCGCCGGAAGAATCTCATAATACATTGAAGATGAACGCACCATATGCACGGGCGGAATCCCCCCGCCAACGCAAAATCCTTCACAAAACCGAATTACCTCATCAATCTTGTCCGGAACATCAATCAAAAGGACTTTTATCCAACCTGTTTTCGGTACTTCATCGTAACTGCAACGAATAGGCTCAATTCCCGCAAAATCAAGATGCATTTCCTCAAACTCGTTAGTGCGTATTACATACACCTCATCATCGACCAATATTTCAACGGCAACTTCGGGAAACCTCTCCAACAGCTTCTCGGAAAACTCCATAGCTTCCTTACCAAGCTCGCATTTCCACAAGAATTTCTCACGATTAAAGTCATAAATCGCCGCACCGTTGAACACAACCAAAGGAAGGTGCAACAAGTCAAGCCCAATCTCTTCCACGACTGACTGTGCCGCTTTTACTCCACGCCCCGTTGCGACTGTAAAAAGTCCGCCTTTTTCAATCAATTCGGCAATTGCGGCTTTGTCAACGCCGAGAACCCGCTTGTCATCTGTCAGCAGAGTTCCGTCTGCATCGGTTATCAATATAGTTTTGTTAAACATTAATCTTGCAAATTCCTTAAAAAATCGGTAAAATATTCCGGCAATCGGCTTTCAAACTCAACATACTCGCCTGTTCCGGGATGAACAAATCCCAACTTCACAGCATGGAGACACTGTCCGTTAAGAAACTGCGGCTTGCCGTTTCCGTATACCGCATCTCCCGCCACCGAATGCCCCATATATGCCATATGCACACGGATTTGGTGAGTTCTGCCTGTGCAGAGTTTTAGACGCAGATGAGTAAACTGACCATAATCGGCTATTACTTCGTATCGAGTAACAGCTTCCCGCGAGTTTTTGACGGTAACGCACATTTTTTTTCTGTCGGAAACACTTCTGCCAATCGGCGCATTAACTTCCCCGCTCTGCTGTTTTACTCTTCCGTGAACCACAGCTTCATACTCGCGGACTTTAGTGCGGTTTTTAAGTTGCTCCGCCAAGCTCAAATGCGCCACATCATTCTTAGCGATTACTATTAAGCCGCTTGTATCTTTATCGAGACGGTGTACTATACCAGGTCTGTGATACAATTGGCAGTTGACAGCCGAGAGCGTTTTACAGTGATGCATAAGTGCGTTTACCAAAGTTCCGCTTTGGTGTCCGTTTGAGGGATGGACTACCATTCCGCGCGGCTTATTTACAACGATTACGTCACTGTCCTCATACACAATGTCTAAAGGAATATTCTCGGGAAGAGCTTCATCCAGTTCAGCGGGTTCAGCAACGGGGACTGTAATTTTCGCCTCATCGCCCGGTTTCATTTTGTAGTTCTTGGCGGGTTTAATCGGGGACACAAAACCGCCATCGCGCTGAATCCCTCCATTTTGAAGCTCCCCCCACTGATAAACAGTACAATCGCCCCGATCAATCAGCGCAGTCAACCGTGTTCTCGTCATTTCCTCTATATTTTCACTGAGAAATTTATCAAGGCGTTTGTCTTTATCTTCAAAGCCCGCAAACAATGAGTATTTACACATCTTTGTCAGACTCTTTATCGGAAATAGTTTCCGATTCGCTCGGCACAGCGGCAGTCTCTAATTCAACCTCACAAGCTTTTTTTGCCTTATAATGCCTTACCTCATCGGCAATCACCACAAAAAACAGCATGAATGCCCCTGCGACAGCACACATATCTGCAAAATTAAATATCGCAAAATTAATGAACTTGAGTTCTATATAGTCAACGACATAACCGTCCACAACCCTGTCAATCCAATTGCCGACTCCGCCCGATATTATCAAGGTAATTGCAATCAGCGTAAATTTAGACTTAATTTTCGGAGAGAGCAAAAATCCCAACGCGGTAATCAAAAACACGCTCGTGACAATAATCAAAAACGTCTGCCGCCCCGACAGAATGCCGAATGCCGCCCCATCGTTGTGCCAATGGGTAAAATCAAGCAATCCTTTGATTACAACAACCGAGTCTCTATAGTCAATATACCGAACCACCAACCATTTCACAAGTCGGTCAAACCCGATTAACGCAGCGGCGGCACCGACATAGAGCAACCTTGAAAGCATTAACTTATTCCGCATTTTCGTTGACAACTCTATTACACCTTTCGCAAAGCTCATTTTCGATGCTCGTGGTGTAAATCCAACACCGTTCGCATTTTTCGCCGTCTGCCTTTTCTACGATTATCTTAGGCTCATCCGATGTTTTCACCTCTACCTGTGAAACAATACACGCAGTCGCCAATTCCGATGCAAGTACGCTTACTTCACCATCGGCAGTGTAAATAACCACTTTTGCCTCAAGCGATTTGCCTATTACTTTCTCATTGCGTTTCAGCTCCAATTCAGCCAAAACTTCGTTTCTGAGTTCGCGTATTTTTTCCCACTTCTTATTAAATTCATCACTTACCGCAATTCCCGACTTTTCGGGCATTAAATTAAACACAACACTTGCAGGTTCGTCATCGGGATTCCGCGGAAGTTCGCCCCATATTTCCTCCGCAGTAAAGCACAAAATCGGGGCAATTAACCGTGTCAAACCACTTAAAATAAGGTACATCGCAGTTTGCGCCGAACGCCTTAATGCCGACTTCTCGCCCTCACAGTAAAGCCTGTCTTTAATTATATCAAGGTAGAAATTAGACATATCGACTACACAAAAATGCTTCAGCGCGTGATACGCCAAATAAAAGTCCATTTCTTCATAAGCGGCGATAACTTTTTCAATCAGTCCGTCAAATTTAATCAACGCCCACTTATCCAACTCGGGCAGGCTGTCAAGTTCCACCATATCAAGAGCGGGATTAAATCCGCTGCCATTAGACAAGTTCCCGAGTATATACCTAGCAGTATTACGGATTTTTCGATAAACTTCCGACAATTGCCCCAGCATTTCATATGATACGCGAATGTCGGAGTGATAATCCAAGGAAGCCACCCACAACCTCAAAACGTCCGCACCGTATTTTTTTATTACCTCTTCGGGCAAAATAACATTGCCTTTTGACTTAGACATTTTCTCGCCAACGCCGTCCATTACCCATCCATGAGAACAGACTGCCTTATAAGGCGCGCGATTATTCACCGCAACAGAAGTCAGCAACGACGACTGAAACCAACCGCGAAACTGGTCTGCACCCTCTAAATACAAGTCACAAGGGGATTCAAGCTCATCGCGTTGTTCAAGCACCGCCGCATGGGTACACCCCGAGTCAAACCAAACATCAAATATATCAAGCTCCTTAGTAAACCGCGAACCGGGACAGCCACACTCACACTTAACGGATTCGGGGAGAAACTCGCCCGGCTCTTTAGCGTACCATGAGTCGGCACTTTCTTTACGGAACATATCGGAAATAACGCCGATAATCTCCTCATTTATGAGTTCTTTGCCGCAATCGCCGCAGTACAAAATCGGAATAGGCACACCCCATCTGCGCTGGCGGGAAATGCACCAATCGCTCCTGTCCTTGACCATATTGAGCATTCTTTCCTTGCCCCATTCGGGAATCCAACGTGTTTCTTCGACTGCGCGGATTGTTTCCACCGAAAACTTGTTCACTGCGCAAAACCACTGGTCAGTCGCCCTGTAAATTATAGGCTCGCGGCATCGCCAACAATGCGGGTAAGAGTGAGCAATTTCTTCCGTCCCCAACATCAGACCCGATTCCTCAATAGCCTTTGCAATTTCCTTATTTGCCTGTGAGGTAGTCATGCCGTTAAGATACGCGCCTCTGCCCTCAAGCCCCGTCATACAGCCGTTTGCGTCAACAGGAACAATAATATCGAACAACCCCTTGTAGGAATTGCAAACTTCATAGTCTTCTGCACCGAATCCGGGTGCGGTATGGACACAGCCTGTACCGCTCTCAAGAGTAACATGGTTGCCCACTATTACAATTGACTTCCTGTCAAGGAAGGGGTGAGCAGTTTCTATCAACTCCAAATCCTTGCCCTTGTAGCTCCCCACAAGCTCATAATCAAGAATTTTGCAGGATTCGGCAACTTTTTCAGCCAAGTCCTTAGCGACTAAGATATGCTCATCGCCGACTTTTATAAAGGTGTACTCATACTCCGGTCCTAAGCATATCGCAAGATTCCCCGGAAGAGTCCAAATTGTAGTTGTCCATATCGCAACAAATGCTTTAGACAAATCAATCCCGCCGAAAACACTTTTATCATCAGTCACAGGGAACTTAACAAAAGCCGAACAGCAATCATCGTCCTTGTATTCCAACTCAGCCTCTGCCAATGCAGTTTTGCAGTCGGCACACCACGAAACGGGTTTCAATCCTTTATAGATAAAACCTTTTTTGTATATTTCCCAGAACACCTCTATCTGCCGCGCCTCAAAATCGTGTGCAACCGTAATATAAGGTTCATCAAAATCACCCCATACTCCGAGCCGTTTGAATTGAGCTTTTTGCTCATCAAGACAAGAAAGAGCGAACTTGCGGCATTCCTGCCTAAGTTTAACAGTGTCAATCTCGTCAAGTGACTCTTTACTTTCGCGTAACTGCTTAACAGCCTTCAACTCAATAGGCAAACCGTGACAGTCCCACCCCGGAACATACGGCGCATCAAAACCTTTCATCACCTTATACTTGATGATTATATCTTTAAGCACCTTGTTAAGGGCAGTCCCGAGGTGGATGTTCCCGTTTGCATACGGCGGCCCGTCATGGAGAATATACTTTTCCCGCCCCGTTGTCTTTTCCCTGAGCTTATAATAAATCCTGTCCTGTTCCCACTCTTTCAAGCGCAACGGTTCTCTCTCGGGCAGATTTCCCCGCATAGGAAACTGTGTTTTGGGCAGATTAAGAGTCTCATTATAATCCATATCTTTTACTCTTGTCCTTTCTAAACAAATGCAATTTTAATCTTCGTTTTCCGCACTACTTAGACTTTGATTCAAGCTTTTACTCTTGTCCTTTCTGCGCAAATGGAATTTTAATCTTCCTGTCCCTTCCGGTTTTTAATTGTCGTTGTTTCCGCCGAAATGCAATCGCTGTTTATTGCGTCCGTTTTGCCCTTTTTGCTTTGAATCATTTTTCTTAAAGAAAATCTCACCCACTTTATTATTGCCGTTTTCATCCGACTTAAAAAGCGGTATTTCCTCTGTGTTATCACTGCTCACATCAACCTCAAACTGAACGGGAGCGTTTATTTCGACAACCATTCCGTCATCGCCGTCATCGCTGTCGCTTTCCCCGCCTGCGGCTTTGGAATCTTTTTCGCTCATTGCAGGAATCTGCTGTGTTTTGCCTTTATTCCTGCGTTCTTTATTTTTTTTGTCAGAGGGGGAATAACTTTTAAAATCCGGCCGCCCCTCTTTCAGAGTTTTCTTAATAAATTCATTCTCACAGTCGTCAACAATTTTTTCGACAATTGCCATCTGTTCCTTGTAATTGCTTATGATTCTCGCCTTAAAGTTTAAGACTTCGCTCGTTGTGCGATGCAGAATCTCTTTTTGAACATCGGTCCTGAGATTCATTTCACGCTCAATATCAGCAGCTTTTTCATTGGCATTTTCGATTATTGTCCGAGCTTCTTCCCGCGCCGCCGCAATCTCGCTCGCACCTTTTTCTTTAAGCTTTTGCCTGTCTTCCTCGGCTTTTTTGAGGATTGCGGCTGAGTTGCTCTGCGCCTCCTCAACGACCTCGGCAGCTTTCCTTTTAGAATCGGCAATAAGCGCGTTCCCCTGCCTCTGCGCACCGAGCAACGCATCCTTGAGAGTATCCTCATCTTCGCGGTATTCGCGGATTTTGTCCGCCAATACATCTAATTTTTTCTCTAAATTTTCGTTTTCTTTTTGAAGCTTAGAAAAATCAAGGGAAACTTCCCTCAAAAATTCTTCCACTTCCTCTGTCTTATAACCTCTTAACACCATCTCGAATTTCTTCGCCAAGATTTCTTTCGCGCCCATATACAATATCCTTTCGTGTTTGGCTTTAAGCTTATATGCCCGCCTGTTGCACACCTGTTGTATGTTTCGATAAATTTCGCAACTGTCCCCTTAAAACAGCGGAATCCAAATTCCGCTGCTTTAATAAGGTATTATCTTTAGTGCCAGTCAAACCCGGTTAAAGAGCTGTGTTCAGCGGCTTCTTCCTCATAAATATCGCCGCCGATTTCATCCCCGCGCGGAATAACTGCCCAAACATTGTTGGCAAGCATTTTTATGTTGCCGTCAAGAGCACTTGCAGTCCCCGCTAAAAAGTCAAGCACTTTCCACAATATTTCCTTGTTTGCCTCTTCCATATTGATGTAAACCACGTGACCCTCTTTAAAGTATTTGGCGGCTTCTTTCCGCTTTAAGTTATACTCGGTCCCCTTAAACCGTATAACCTTGTGGGTACGCGGATTCGACTCTGTAAAACGCAAAACATTAGACCTGACCCCACTGTTTAAATCGTCGTTAAACTTTGGTTTTAATGCGTTACTGCCGTCAAACCCTCCTACATCGTGTCCGTGTGACTGTTCTTGTTCGTAATGTTCGTCATGCTCATCATAAGTCTCTCCCCCGCCGAGTTTTTCCTTGAAAAATTCCAAAAAATTCATACCTTAAGTTCCTCCAAAAATTCCTTATTTTTACCGCGTTATTCTATTCCCGAACAAGGCGGTTCCCAACCTTACTATTGTTGCCCCAAACAGGACAGCTTCTTCGTAATCCCCCGACATCCCCATCGAAAGTGTGTCAATCGGGGTATACTCCTTTGCTTTTTCAAAAAGCTTTTGCATCTTCTCGAAATATCTTACAGAATCTCCCATAGGCGGAATTGCCATTAATCCTCTGAGACGTAAACCTTTAAGAGCCGTAATCTTTTCGATTAAGAAATCAAGCTCATTCGGTGCGACTCCGTTTTTAGTAGATTCGCCGCCGATATTGACTTGAATAAGGACATCCATTACCAAATTGTTTAAACGCGCCTGTCTGTCTGTTTCACAGGCTAATCTCTCACTGTCAATTGATTGAATTAAGCTGACTTTATCAATAATTTGCCTAACCTTGTTAGACTGAAGTCCGCCGATAAAATGGACCTCTGTACTTTCGGGATAATCCGCCTTTTTTTCGAGGTATTCCTGAACCCGGCTTTCGCCGAGAAGAGTTATTCCGCAGGAAACAGCCGATTTTATTCTCTCAGTGTCAATTGTTTTTGTCACCGCCATAACCCGAACGCAATCTTCCATCGCTTGCGAACTTCGACCCGAACGCTGAATTGCTCTTTGAATATTCTCGGAAACCAACTTATAGTTGTCTTCTATATTTTTATATGACATAATTAAACGATTTTCCCGTCGTAAAGATTTATTCCGCTTACTACAACATCGTCAAAAAGCTGTAAAAAACTCAAATCCCTTGTGTTTTCCGCAATTACAAACCCCTCCTCGGAACGCAACATATTAATTCTGCGAAACAAAAGTACCGAACCGCTCCTCACATACACGCCGCTTGTGTGCAACTCAACGCAGGCAGCACTCTTGCAAGTTCGATTGTCTTCGCCGTCTTCACTGTCTGTGGAATTACCGACATTGGCACCGCACAAAGTGCTGCAAAGCTCTAAACTGCATTTCTCTGTGCCGCACACTTTTACATCGCTGAAAGTGACCGCAGTCCTCGGGATGCGTATACCCGAATAGTTGTCAAGCAACAACCTTACGCTTGCCACCCTTTTTTTTGCGAACTCTTCATTAAGCAACTCACACTCAAACACAAAAAGTGTAAAACCATCGTCTTGTTCAACCGCGCTTATTACCTGTGCAGGGACAACCTGTGTGTGCGAACCGATTCTCAGATTAACTTCCCCACCTTGCGAAACTGCTCTTGTTTTATCGGTTTCAATCAAAGCCGCCATTCGCCATTTATAATCGTCAATGACTTTTCCGGCTACATTGCTGCTCACTTCCAAAGACGGATTCGCAATAATGTCATCAACCTGCTCTCTTGTAATATTAAGTGCCTCATCGTACCGCAGTACATCTTCATAACCATCGGCATTGCTCACAAAATACCCCGACTCCGACGATGTAAACTCCTGCAAAACCCCTGTATCAGCCGAAAATCGACTTTCTAAAGAAGCCACTTCCTCTTGCAATGCGGCAATTCTCTGCTCTAACACGGCAACTCCGACTCCATCGCCTTTTGAAACATTAATCTTGCTTTGCAGGCTTAAATACTCGTTTTTGTGACCGGAAGCACTCTCATAATCGCCATCCGCAATATTCCTCAGCATCCGCAAGTGCGTGTCCGAAAGTTGCCCGGCAAACGCCTCGAGTTGCGCATTGTCCTGCACACCCGAATCCGATGTAGCGGCAAACCGCCCTGCATCCGAAAGGATAGCAATCTGCTCTTTCAATTCGGCAATCCTTTGCCTTGTGTAAACAACCTCTTGAGAGGAGTAAACAACTGCAATCACCGAATTAATCGCCAATTTCGAGCCGCACTTATTGGTGTAAGCAACAACTCCGACATTCTCATAGTCGGCAAACTCCTCGGAAATAACCAAGCTCTCGTTGCGTATATATACACCTTTAAACAAGACTGAATCGGTATTTTCGTAATAAAAAGCAGTTTCGGTCTTTAAAGGGCTGTAAAACCGATTTACCAATTGACTCACTACGGTAATCAAAAAAAATGCGATTAAAAAAAACAGTACCACACCTACGGTAACGGTAAATCGCTTTGATTTCTCCGGCTTCCGTCTTGCTATGTCTGAATTACCCGAATTACCGGGATTTTTCTGATTTCCGCTCACGCTCATTGCGGTTTCTCGGGTTGCTTTTGCGCCGCTTCATCATCGCCGTTTTTATTAAACGCATCCAAAATGGAGATTGATTTAAGCGGTGTAATAGTGGATATAGCGTGCTTGTATATTAAGTTTTGTTTCCCTTCCGTGTCGATAATTACCGTGAAGTTGTCAAAGCCTTTAACGACCCCTTTAAACTGAAACCCATTGGTAATATAGATGGTTACGGGGATATGCTCTTTACGCGCTTGATTCAAAAAAACATCCTGTAAATTTATATCTCTTGCCATTCCAAC
>WRLX01000068.1 GCA_009777415.1 Oscillospiraceae bacterium | reverse complement strand
CTAATTTCATATAATGCTTATTATACGAAATTAGAGCCGCCGAATTCCCCGCACACTCCTTTTAAAAAAGGAGCTTATAAACGGATTTAACCATGCGTGGTTAAACATAAAAAATTTTTATTATTTTAAGGAGGTAATTTCTATGTTACTTAGGAAATTACAGGCTATGAAAGCCAAAAAGGGCTTTACCCTCATCGAGTTGATTGTTGTTATAGCAATCATCGCAGTGTTGGCGGCGATTTTGATTCCGATTATGATGAATTATTTAACTAATTCACGTATATCTAATCTTAATTCCGACGCTAAAAACATCCACAGTATTGTGGCTTCGGCGGTCACAGAGGCTGACGGAAGAGGTTTCGCAACCCCTCTTGTTACTGCTACAGCCATTAACTTACCGCAAACAGTTGCTAACGAGCCTACGGGTAATGTAACTTTTGCGCAGTGGATTGACTGGAAACTAACAAATGACCTTCCTCCGGGCTTAATTGGAACCGCAACTGTTGAGTTTGTGGCTACCGGTGTTTCGGCGGGTGCCCCTGTTGCTGTTCTTTGGGTAGCAGGTCCTACTCCGGCGACTGTTACGAATGCTCCGGTTTGGAACATCACTACAGGTGAATGGGGAAATACTGGTAATGCTGCGCAAACAAGAACAAATATGTACGGAATATTCCCAGGTTAATGGGTTGAGATTTTCGTAAATGTAAAAACCGGACTGTTATGGTCCGGTTTTTGTTTTTTTAAAAAGGTATTGACATCATTGTCAGGTTTTGATATAATATGAATATGGGGTGAAACAAGTGAAGATAAAATATGGGAAAAAGGCTCTTAAATTTTTATCAAGAGCGGAAAAATCGGTTGTACTCAACATAAAAGAATCTATTAAAGGATTGACTAAAACGCCGCCACATGGTGATATAAAGCCTTTATCCGGATATAAAGACGGAAGAAAACGATTAAGATACGGCTCATACAGAGTCATTTTTCGCTATGATGAGAATATCGGCGAAACGGCGAATGTTATCAAGGTTTTGCTTATAATGGATATAGGCTCACGCGGCGATATTTACAAGGAGGGTTGATTATGTCTGTAAAAACAATGAAAATCGCAAATATGGTTGAAATGCTTCCCGAAAATGAGCAAGATTTTGCTTTTGAGTTTATAAAGAGGTTAATGCTTGCGTGGGACCCTGACTATACCAAGCTGACAGCTTTTGAGCGGCAATCGTTGGAGGAGGCTGAAGACGGGGAATATATCGATGAGGACGATGTTGATTGGGATAATTTGCAGAAATTTATGTAAATGCTCATATTGATTTGAGCCGTAATTAACGCAAATTTTTTTGAAAAAGATATTGACAATGTTGATTTTGCGTAGTATAATGGAGTTGTGGGATAAAAAGGCAGACCCTCAGCGGTTCAGCCTTGGGTAGTACGAAAAGTAACTTACCTTGCTGGGGCGGTTACTTTTCGTTCTTTTTTGTGAGCAATTTATAGGTAAAATATGTCAACAGTGACGTTGCTACTGCTATCACGATTTGAGAAAAATCACTCAAGAATTCAAGCATGGGCCTCACCTCCTTTCCACATCGGACACTCGAGGGTGAAAGGCCGAACCGCCGTTTAACCGTAGTTAGTGGGTCTGCCTGTTGTATTATACACGGTTTGTTTGATTTTGTCAAGTGTTTTTGGAAATGTGATATTTTTTTGAAAAAGATATTGACAATGTTGATTTTGTTTAGTATAATGGGGTTGTGAGATAAAAAGGCAGACCCTCAGCGGTTCAGCCTAAGGTTTGCGAAAAGTAACTTACCTTAGTGGGGGCGGTTACTTTTCGTTCTTTTTTGTGAGCAATTTATAGGTAAAATATGTCAACAGTGACGTTGCTATAAGCGTTGAAAGGAGGTGTAAGATATGGCACGCGAAACGGATGCGATATTGCAGTCTATACTATTTCAGCATAGAAAGTCTAAAGAGTTTGAAAATGGTTCTATTGATGATTGTATAGTTGCTGTGGAAGCTATGTGTACTAAAGAAAATCTTGATGCAGTGGAAGCTCTTATCGCTCGTGAAAAAGAGAAAAGGCGCGGAAAATGATATGTTGCGAAAATTTACAGTTATTGACGAGGGGTTCACCTGCACCGTCTGCGGCGCGGCAGTCCCCCCATTGGGCTATACAGCCCGCAACCATTGCCGAAAATGCCTATGCTCACTTCACCTCGATAATAATCCGGGTGACAGGCAGAGCGGTTGCGGCGGGTTACTGCGTCCCGTCGGGTTTTGGCAAGCACGCGGAACTCCGCAATTTAAAATAGTGCATAAATGCGATAAATGCGGGGAAGTCAAGCGGAATATCGCCGCTTCCGACGATGATTACAACGCCATTGTGGAGCTGTCGGCGCGATGTGTTTACGAAAATTTTTAAAAAAATAAAAAAATTTTTTAAAAATATTGGAAAAGCTATTGACAAGTCGAAAAATACGTGGTATAATGCAACCACCTCAAGTAAGGGGTCTATTTTTTATGCCCTACGTTTACGGGTAATTTCACGTAATTAAAGAGGGAGGCAATATTAAAGCAGGAGGAGCCGAAAACAATGAGAATTAAAATCACATTAGCTTGCCAGGAGTGCAAGCAACGCAACTACAACACCAAGAAAAACAAGAAGAATAACCCCGACCGAATCGAGATGCAAAAGCATTGCAAATTCTGCCGGAAGCACACTCTTCACAAAGAAACCAAGTAAAGGAGGCGGGAAATATGGCAAAGGACAATAACAAGAACGAAGCGGAAAAGACAGAAAAACTCGACAAAACCGATAAAGACAAGGAAAAAGAGAAAAAGCAGAACGAAAAAAATGCAAAGCTTGCCGAGCTTGCGAAAAAGCCCAAACGCTCTCCTCTGAAATGGTTTAAGGAGGCGCGTGCCGAATTTAAAAAGGTCACATGGCCTACCCCTAAGCAGGTTGTTAAAAACACCTCTGTTGTGTTGACAATGTTGGCTATTGCGGGTATTTCCGTGTGGGGACTTGATAAGCTGTTGGATTTTTTATTCGGATTGATTATCAAGTCGAGATAACCGCAGTCAGGAATATAAAAATAGTAAGGATTATGGGAGAAAGCACAAATGGCGGAAATATCGGAAGCGAAATGGTATATCCTGCACACTTATTCGGGATACGAAAACAAGGTGATGAACAATATTCTCACCTTAGTTGAAAACAGAGGGCTTCAGCATCTGATTGAGGAAGTAATGGTTCCCACCGAGGTAATAACCGAGGTTCACGATGGGAAAACCAAACAGGTGGAGAATAAGCTTTTCCCCTGCTATGTATACGTGAAAATGGTAATAACCGATGAATCGTGGTACATTTGCAGAAATACCCGGGGGGTCACCGGTTTTGTGGGTCCCGGTTCAAAGCCGATTCCGCTGACCGATGAAGAAGTTGCCAACCTCGGCGTTGTGAGCAAGCCTATTGAACAGTCGTTTAAGGAAGGTGAGATTATTATCGTTGTGTCCGGGCCGCTTGAGGGATACGAGGGAATTATCCGGGAATACGATGAAATCAACTCAAAGGTACTCATAACCGTGTCAATGTTCGGCAGAGATACACCTGCCACACTTGATATTTCGGCGATTAAGAAGTTGGATTAAGAAGCTGTAAGGACCGGCAAAAAAGTAAATTTTAAAAAAGTAAATTTAATTGAGAGGTTTATAAAAAAGATGGCACAGAAAATTGCGGGTTATATTAAGTTGCAAATACCGGCCGGGAAGGCTACGCCTGCGCCTCCGGTAGGGCCGGCACTCGGACAGCACGGGGTGAACATAATGGCGTTCACAAAAGATTTTAACGAACGCACAAAAAATGATGCGGGGTTGATTATTCCCGTTGTGATTACCGTTTACGCGGACAAGAGCTTCTCATTCGTAACGAAGACTCCTCCTGCGGCGGTTTTAATCAAAAAAGCCTGCGGAATTGATAAGGCATCAGGCGAACCAAACAGAAATAAAGTTGCGAAAATCACCAAACAGCAAGTTGAGGCAATCGCGCAACAAAAAATGCCCGACTTAAATGCCGCAAGCATTGAATCGGCAATGCTGATGATTGCGGGTACAGCGCGTTCTATGGGAGTAGAGGTAGCAGACTAAACAAAAAGTAATAGTGGGAGACTGTCAGAAGCAGTCGTTTTACCACAAGGAGGTTTTTTATTAATGAAACACGGTAAAAAGTACAGAGAAAGCGAAAAGCTCATTGATTCCGATAAGTTTTACGATTCGGGGGATGCACTTGATTTAGTGTGTAAAACCGCAAAGGCGAAATTCGATGAAACGGTTGAAATTCACATCAGACTCGGGGTGGACTCTCGCCATGCCGACCAACAGGTTAGGGGAGCAATTGTCCTCCCTAACGGGACGGGCAAAACTGTGCGGACTATGGTATTCGCAAAAGGCGACAAGATTAAGGATGCCGAGGAAGCGGGTTCGGACTTTGTTGCTGACGAAGATACGGTTGCCAAAATTCAAGGCGGTTGGATGGACTTTGACGTAGTGATTGCAAGCCCCGACATGATGGGGACTGTCGGTAAACTCGGTAAGGTGTTAGGGCCGCGCGGGCTTATGCCAAACCCCAAAGCGGGAACGGTTACCCCGGATGTAGGCAAAGCGGTCAAAGAAGCTAAAGCGGGTAAAATTGAGTATCGACTTGATAAGACCAACATTATTCACTGCCCGATTGGCAAGGCATCTTTCGGAAAAGAAAAGCTAAACGAAAACTTTGACACCCTTATGGGGGCGGTAATTAAAGCAAAACCCTCCGCTGCTAAAGGTCAGTATGTAAAAAGCTGTACTCTTGCGGCAACAATGGGGCCGGGCGTAAAGGTCAATACTTCACAATTTGTATAAAATATAAAGCGATTTTGGTGATTTTAACCAAAATCGCTTTTTTTATTGTTATTTTTTCCATAACCCTTGACTAATATATTTCTATGTGTTACACTTAAATTGGTTATTAATAAAATACAACTAAGGGGGTAATTTCCAATGAAAAGCAAGAAGAAAACGAAAACAACCATGAGACTGTCCGCTAAAGTATTAGCGCGTCTGATTGCGTTTGCCATGCTTGTCAGCGTAATCCCGACGACAACGATTGTCGAATCGAGTACACCCGCAGTGTTGCCGATTCAACTTTTGGGGAGGACGACTGCTTGGGACAACACGGGCGGCGGAATCCTCAGAAGCAACACCGTAAACATTGCCGGAAACGGGCCTCACAGCGTTACACTGAACGATGTAGGCAACCGCACCTTTACCGGGCTTGCAATTCGAGCCGCAGGTGTGGGAACTTCTGCCGCGCAATGGGACGCACAAGGTACGTCTTTGATTGCGCCATTTGCCTACGAAAATGCAAGCGTTACAATTACGTCAATCACAACAGTCGGCTCAACTATTCCCATAGTTTTAAGCAATGCCGAAAATCTTGCATTAGTATCACCCTCTTGGGGTACAGAGGGAACTAATCCGTTGGAGGGTCGCGCAGATGTTGAACTGTGGAATGCATTCCATATGGCTAACAGCCGCATTGCACACACCCTCCCGCCTAATACAACCGGGAGCGGACTTCCCACTCAATGGGCGGGCGGCGGTACATCAGACGAAACGCATACACAAGACCCGGCGGTCATCTTTCCGAGCGGGACTACGGCTATAACTGTCAACTTTACTGTCAGCGGGGTAACAGACGGCGACAACAACCCGCTAAACTGTTCTGTATGCGGCGAAAATCCGCACAGCTTGACTTGCCCGGTAATCAGCGATGGGGGGACTCCTACCGAGGTAATTGATTTGGGCGTTGCACCGACTGCCACATCGGGCAATGGATGGGTTCGTGACGGAAGTGTCTATGAAGTCATAAACGGCGCGAATTTAGTATTTACGGGAACAAGCGAGAATAATCGCAGAATCACAGTCCGCGCTAACGCAACGGTACACCTTACATTCCGCGACTTAAATGCACGGATTAGCACTACCAATACATCGCCGTTATCGTTGGGAAGCGGTTCAACAGTAGTGCTTACTCTGGAAGGTGAAAACTCTGTTCAAGGCGGGAGCAACGGTGCGGGAATCAGAGTCCCCTCCGAAACACAACTCATTATAAACGGGAGCGGCACTCTGAACGCTACGGGCAATCGCGGCGGCGCGGGAATAGGCGGCAGTGTGTCTTTTCCTGCGGGGACTGTTGTAATAAACAGCGGTATTGTAAACGCGATTAATACCGGTAACGCGACCGGAGGCGTCGGCAACGGTGCGGGAATCGGCGGCGGCGGCGGTGGCGCGGGCGGTTCTGTTACAATTAACGGCGGCGTAGTTACTGCGCGGGGGAACAATGACAGTTCCGGAATAGGTCACGGTCGTTTTTACAGCGGAACTACCGGAACTTTGAACGTAAGCGGCGGCGCAGTGCTGTTTACATCGGGATTCGGTGTGAGTTCTCTCAGTCTTGTAAATGGTATCGTGTTCAACGGAAGCTATAACAGCACTTTCTACGGGACGGATGTTTCAGTCACAAATGACGTAACTCTTCCCGCCAATTATACTCTCACAGTGCCGAGCGGGAGAACATTAAGCGTTCCGAACGGGCAGACATTTACCAATAACGGCGTAGTCATAAACCTCGGAACAATTAATTACGGCAGTGAAAACAGCTTGGGAACATGGGTGGGGAAACCGTATATCATACCCTGCGACCTATGTACTGCCGATGGTGTGGTCTGTGCGCCGTGTCCCGCACTTGACTGTGTTGAAACTTGCAGTTTGCGAAATTGCGCCAAGCCGATTTGCCCCGATTGCGGCAATCATGATTGTGTTAATGTTTGCCCAACCTGCGCGCTATGCACTTGCTTATGCAATTGTTGCGGTCTTATCTGCTGTGGGAATCCTCAATGTGAGAACGGTAGTACGCAATGCGGCGACACAGATTGCTATGAGTGCTATCCTCCGCCCTGTACTATTTACGGCGGAACAATTGCGCCGCCCGCACGTACGGGCAATGCTGCAGCAGGCGTGACTAACGGAAACTCTGAAAGTACCGGCTCTTCTCCGCGAACACGCTTGGATTTCAATGTGTTGGATTTGATTGACGGCACTTGTATAAAACCAAACGATATTTACGGATTTGAAGTTGTCATTCACGGCCCGAGCGGACACAGCCGACAGTTTGAGATTTTGGTAAACAACATCGCTTCACCTCGATTCCAAAGGGGTTCTGCTCCGAATGCCGAAAGGTTATGGATTGACAACACCGCCGTAAACACTGTTCGCTTTATGAATGTTTACACTGCGGCAGCAGACTCAAGGAGCGTAAAAACCATAACGCCTTTTGTGGCAAACAATGCATCTTCATTCAGCTTCAGGCTTTTCCCGACCAACGAACACCCTTTCCGAGTAACCGAGATTAAGTTATTGGGGTTGGCGCAGAGTGCGACAAATTGTACCAACAGTGCTCTTTGCACTGAGGGAGTAGGCTCTGCTCAAACTGCGCGAAGGTGTGACGGATTCTGTGTTGACACCGTTGTTTTGGGAGTTGCCTCATTTAACGGCGCAGGTAATCCCGAAACTGTCACCGAGTGGAGTTCCTACGGGGACTGGGATGCTCTCTTTTGCAAAGTCTGCTTTGAATGCGGTTGCGACTTGATTTGCTGTGAATACTGTAACGGCATCGATGCTTGCGACAAGCACGTGTGCGAAACCTGCGAAACGACTTGCGTGTTGCACGTATGCACTAACGGGCTGTGTGACCGTGCCTGCGATAAACTGCCGCATATTTGCGTTGACGCGCTTTGTAACAGAGATACCACTTGCAATGCGCATATATGCACAATATGCAGTGTTGGATGTAATCTGCACGTTTGCACAAACTCGCTGTGTAACCGCACTTGTGAATTGCACGTTTGCAATGAGCCACTGTGTAGCCGCACCTGTGAACTCTATGTATGTACGCAAGCACCATGCAACCGCGTTGATATAAGCATTGTAAGCGACAGGATTGTAATAACGAACTTAAGCGGCAATTTTATCAGCACTAAGGGGCTTTACCTCATGCTGACTAACGGGGTTACAGGCGAAGTCAGCTTCCTGCCAATGCCGTCGGTTATTATAAGGAGCAATGCTTCAATACAATTCAGCGCGGCGGGAATCGCCCCTGACTTAAAAAGAGGGCAGACGGATTTCAGTTTAATCGCAGAAAGTCAAGTGGGAATTGAGTTTCCTAACGCGGTAATTTTTTAAAACTGAGGGTGTCGGAAAGGAAAGGTGTAAAAAAGTTTGAAAATAAATCTGACGTTGTGCGGAAAACGCACTTTCATGGCTCATTGGTGTCGGAAAGGAAAGGTGTAAAAAATAATGGATTCATTTTCGATTATGGTTGATACCAGTTGTGACCTACCTGTAAACTTCATCAGGGAACATGGTATCAAAAAGCTGCCGATTATCTTTGATTTAGACGGCAAACCGCATAATCAGGGCTATTGGCAGGAAATATCGGGCGGCGATTTTTACAACACATTGCGCAATGGGGGAGTCGCAAAGACAGCGCAAATCAACCCCGAAACTTTTGTTGAGGTTTTTACCGAGTACGCAAAACAAGGCAAAGAACTGCTGTTTTTAGTATTGAGCAGCGGGCTTTCGGGGACGTATCAAAGTGCGCTAATTGCGTTGCAGGAGGTAAAGGAAAAATACCCCGACTGCAAAGTATTCCCGATTGACAGCATCAACGCATCTGTCGGAATAGGCTTGCTGACTGATTTAGTTGTCAGAAAACGGAAAGAAGGATTATCGGCGGAGGAAACGGCAAAGTGGCTTGAAGAAAAGAAACACAGTTGCCACGGGCTTTTCACCGTTGATGACTTAATGTACCTGCATAGGGGTGGGCGATTGAGTAAACTTTCGGCAATCGCGGGTTCGGTATTGAGAGTTAAACCGGTGCTGAACCTTGCACCTGCGGGGACACTTGCTGTCAAAGACAAAGTCCGCGGGAGGAAAGCATCGCTTCAAATGCTGACTGAACAGTTTAAACGGAGCATTAAGCCGGAGACTGAGCTTGAAACTGTGTATATAGCTCATACAGATTGCGAAAGCGATGCAAACTTGCTCGCGGAAATGATTAAATCCGCTGTTAATGTTAAGAAAGTAGTGGTAATGATGATGGGACCGATTATCGGCGCACACGTCGGACCCGGCGCACTCGTGTTGCTGTTTGAGGCGGACATGACAAGAAACGAGTATGAAACCCAATTTTACGGACAAAAATAATTAAAATAGACCTCTTGCGTAATCAAAAATGAGTGGATTTGCGTACAGATTTTTTGTCAGACAAGGCAATTTTTGTGCGAATATCCGTTGATATTTAAACAAAAATTAACGCAGTATGGCGAAAAATCTGTGCGTGAAGCCGCCATATTTGATACGCAAGAGGTCTAAT
>WRLX01000067.1 GCA_009777415.1 Oscillospiraceae bacterium | reverse complement strand
AGACAAGGCGATTTTTGTGCGAATATCCGTGCATATTTAAGCAAAAATCAACGCAGTATGGCAGAAAATTCGCCGTTTTAGCAGTGCGTTTGCTTATGAAGACAGGTTCTTAAATCACAACCCCTTTTTTAATTTTCATAAATTACGTCATAAATTACTGTAAGTTGCCTTGGGAGCATATCAACACAAAAACGCCCTTATCAAAAAAGCAAAAACTCTGAAAAGCGTCAACTCGTGTACGGTGTGTTCGGCGGTAATATAGCTCTCATGCACGACTTTACCGTCAAGGGTAGCCGTAACAGTCCCCACAGGCTGATTACGGGCAATCGGCGCGGTTACTTTTTCGGGGAGGTAAATGCGGTAGTCAATGTCGCCCGCCCGCCCCTTTTGGATAACGATGCCTGAATCATCGCGTATTTGCGCGAGTTTCAACTCACGCTGTACCCCTCCTGCGACACTGAGGTTTTCAAATGGCTCTAAATCCTTGCCAAATCCGCGATAAAGCTCATAATTGCCAAAGCCATAGTCAAGCAGTGCTTCAGTGCGATTAACTCTGTCCGCTTCGTCTTTGCACCCCATTACAACGCTTATCAGTCGCATATCATCTCGCGTTGCCGCTGCCGCAAGACAATGCCCCGCATTATCGGTAGTCCCTGTTTTAATCCCCTCAATCCCGTTGTAATAGGTGATTAGCTTGTTGGTGTTCAAAAGCTGTGCTTCTCTGTCAGTCCCTGCCCTGACGGAGCATAGGCGGGTCAGCATATAATCCGAAAAAAGCTCGTAATTCTCGTCCCGCATTAAAGCCCGAGACATTGTTGCCGCATCCTTTGCGGTTGTGTAATGGTCGGGGTGGTCATAACCCGCCGCGTTTACAAAGTTTGTTTCAGACATTCCAAGCACATAGGCTTTCCGGTTCATCAGTTTGACAAACTCTTCCTCACTGCCGGAAATATGCTCCGCCAGCGCAACTGCCGCATCGTTTGCGGAAGAGATTACAACTGATTTCACTAAATCGGCAACGCTCATGCTTTCCCCTTGCTCAAGCCATATTACGGAGCCGTCCATTTTGCTCGCATGGGAACTCACGGTTACAAGAGCGTCAAAAGAAAGCCGCCCCGCATTAATTTCCTCCGCCGCCAAAAGCAAGAGCATTATTTTAGTAAGCGATGCGGGTGCTAACCGTTCATCTGCGTTCGCTTCCGACAAGACCCGCCCTGTTGACGCTTCAATAAGAATATGTGCAACCGAATCGGGTAATGCCGCTTCCGCCGATGGCTCTGTTGCAGATATTGCCGAAACAAGCCCGACATTTCCGAAAAAAATAAAAATTGCCAAAAAAAATAACACTTTCTTCATAAAATCACCTCTAACACATTTTATGAAGACAAGCGTATAAAATATTACTATGATTAAAACAAATAAAATTCTATTATTATTTACTGCCGGCGGCTTGATTTACGGCGGGATTGAAATAATACACAGGGGATTCACCCACATTTCAATGTTTATAGTCGGCGGAATATGCTTTTTGCTGATAGGCACGCTCGGCTATTCAAAGCGGAATATTCCCGTGACTGTCAGGATGATTATTTCTGCGGTAATGATTACCGTGTTAGAGCTATTAAGCGGATTAATTGTCAATGTATGGCTAAACCTAAACGTCTGGGACTACAGCAATGAGCCGTTTAACTTTATGGGGCAAATCTGCCTGCACGCTTCGGCAATTTGGGTATTTTTATCATTTGTGGGAGTCTATGCCGACAGCTTCGCCCGAAAGCGAATGTTCGGCGAGAAAATAACTGCAATGCGGATATTGCCATAAGTAATCGCTCACCGAACTTCAACACCCGTATAATAATACTTCAAAATATCAATATAGTCATAACCCCGATGAGTTGCGAGAATATTCGCGCCGTTTTGCGACATTCCCGCGCCGTGACCGTAGCCGTTGGTCTTGAAAGTAAACGTGTCTTTCGCGCTGTCATATTCAAAAGTAAACGATGCCGAGCGTAGAGCGAACCCCATTATTCTTTCGCGGAACACACGCCCCGTAATTTTTGTATCGTTGCCGTTATGAGTAAAAGAAGTCTTTCCGCCGATTGACATTTCGCCCACGTAAGCAGTGTCAACATGGTTTATAATCCTAAGCCAGCCTGCGGGTTCGCCCGAAAGCTGTATTCCCGTTTGGCGCAGAACATTTGACATAATCTCACTTGACGAAAACGTAACAGTCTGTCCCCAGTTGGGGTCATGCTGTTCGTCAAAATCGCGTTTACCGCTTCTTAAATAAGGCAAGTCCGAACCCCACACACTCTGCGACGATGCCGACCAACCCGCCGATGATGCACTGTACACTGCTTGTATCAACTGACCGTTGTGGTAAATCGCCTGCCCCCAAACATCCCGTGAATACTCGCGTACTCTTTCGGAAGCGTTAGGTGCAATCGGGAGTACGGGTGCATTTCCCGCTTCATTTTGGCGTTTTATGTAGGTGTAAATGGCAACCGCCTGTGCTTTAATCGCCTCCTTATGAAACGCACTCCCTATCTCTGCTTGAACAACTCTTGCCACAATATCAAACGCATCCCCCTCAACGGTATTCCCGCCGGATGAAATACGAAAAGTCCCCGATGAAAGCGGCTCATTGTTTATAAGCGTTTCAAAATCCTCCGAACTGCCGGACACACTTGTTCCGCTCGGAGTAGTTACTGCGGTCGTTGCAGCGGCACTCGTTCCCGCAGCAGGCGAAGTGGTAGCAGCCGTTGTTGAAGCTGTTGTAATTGCAACTGTCGCTTCCGACACCTGTACCGACTCCTCTTCAACAAAGCCTATGACAGGTTTGTCAAAGTCCGACAAACGGGGAAGTCTCCCGTTTGTCACCTGCAATTCAATCGGCTCACTGTTTTCGTCAGCCGCAGGCTCACTACTGACAGCTTGCCTGTTCCCGATGTTATCATCAATGGGTAATCTCGCGTCAACTATTTCCATGATTCCGTACACATAAGTGTACAATGATATTATTGCCATCGCAAACGAAATTTTAATCAAAGACGTTTTCTTCATTTTTATGACCATACCCTTTCCTTAGAGCCTGTTCGGAATCTTTTTGTGCCTGTAATTTTGAGCGTATTTTTTGTCAGACAAGGCAAAATTTTGAGTAATGCTTTGTGCATTGGGGAAAATTTTAACGCAGTATGGCGAAAAATACGCCAAAATGACGGGTGCATAAAAGATTCTGAACAGGCTCTTAAATAAAGCCGACTCTTTCGTCGTATTGTCGAAGCCATTCACGCTCAAGACCTTCCACCCACGAAATATCCCAGTACCTGCCTGCCCAACCTTTGTTCCTGTTGTGCATTCTGTAAAAAGCATCAAACATTTTATATCTCATATAACCGTCCGGAGTCTTTCCGTCATTTTCCCTGTTGTTAATAAAGCTGTCGGTGTCCATGTCAGTGCTCTCACCGGGGCGGACTCTGCGCGCGACTATTACGAGGCGCATATCGCTCAGTATAGAAAAGTCACAGGTCGAAAGAGTAAGCAATTCATCGCCGTATTGCAGGTCAACGCCCGTATAATAATGACTCCTGTCAAGTGCCTCAACTACATACTCATAAAAGTCGCTCTTTGAAGGAAAGTACACCCGTCTCCAATAATCGAAATACTTCCCGTACATTTCATTGACGTGAGTTTGGTATATTGCGAAAATTTTATAAACTCCGGGTTCATAAAGAGTATCAAAGTTTATAATAGGATTTTCCTTTAAAAACGGGAATCCCTCGGTAGTCCAACTGTCACGGTAGTTCATCAACGGCTGGAACTTGTTTTTGCTTATCAGGTTATGACCGTGAATTAATACATTATGCGGTCGAGATGTAGGCGTAAAAGCCCCGAATTTGTCCGCAAAGATTGTCCCGTTGCGGGTTTGCGCTCCGTAAAAGTCATGATTAAGATACCATTCGTTAGGTTTGTCACCTTGGCTTTGCACAACAGGATAATTGATAAACGGGTCAATAGATAAATAACCGACAAATTCGGGATTGTCTTCAAAAAACTCCCTATACTTTCCGAGGATTTCGACTTCCTGCTCGTCTTGTGAGTTTCCGTTGCCACCCAAAACGGTTTGCCCCGAAATGCTTATAGTTATTAAGTCATCGCAATCGTTATCTACTTCCCAATAAGCCGAGTAGTCGGTTGCCTCATGCGTACCGAAATAAAAGTCCAAAATCTTGATTACGGCAAAGGTCAATGCACACACCGAAATTAAGAAGACAAGCTTGCGCACTATATCCGATACGGGGTCACCTTTCCACGGTAAAAGCCCCGATACAAGCGAAACACCAAAACTCTCTTTTTTCTTCTTTTTTCTTCTTTGGCCGTAAGTATACTTACGAATATCCATCTGCGGCATAATTTTTACCCTTGTCCTTTCTACACTAATTTGCTATAAAGACTCGTTTTCCCATTCACCAATATTTGTTTTCAAAGTTTTTACCCTTGTCCTTTCTACACTAATTTGCTATAAAGACTCGTTTTCCCATTCACCAATGATTTGTTTTCAAAGTTTTTACCCTTGTCCTTATCTGCACTAATTTGCTATGTTTTAATCATCTGTTGTATTTTCGGGTTCTTTATAACCCGGTAAATACTTTTTAACATCCCAAACTCTTCCGTTCCACGAATCGCCTAATACTCGCGCTTCATATTCAAATCGAAGTACCCCCGTATTGCGTGTTGCTTTATCTGTGTCAACCTCGCTGCTTTCTCCGGGGCGGATTTTTCTTGCAAATACAACACAACGAGTATCCACCTCTTTACCGTAAGGGTAAAGGCAGGTTGAAAGAGTTGCAATTTTATCTCCGTATTCAATGTCAACATCGGTAAACAAAACGCTTCTGTCCATCACGTTAAGTATATAGCTGTGAAAATCGTCCTCATCCTCAAATTCGGGATATTCCCAAAAACGGAATACATCGCCGAATTTCTCCTGCGTATTCATCAGCACGGTAGCGAATATTTTCCATTCCGACTCTTCATATAGAGTATCAATATTTACTACCGGGTATTTTTTATAATAGCTTAACGAACCGTCTAATGTAGTTCTGTAAAAGTTGCTTAAAGGCGCGAAATACGTTCCCTTAGCTGAGTTATGACCGTACAGCAACATATTGTCGGAAATGTTAAGCCCATCGAAAATAAGCTTATAGTCGGCAGTAATGCAAGACTCGTACAGGCAGACATTTCCATCAATGTCGTGAAGCATATAGTAGTCGTTGTCATCGCCTTGCAGTATAGGGTAATCAATCCGCGTATCGCCCAATCTGACCCAACCCGCGACATCTTCATTCCTCTCAAGCCACTCTTCATACTTAGGCAGAATTTCAGGCGGAGGAGGAGGCTCTTCGGTTTGAATCGGTTCGGGTTCGGTATCAAGAGGAAGCGTGGCAATAGTTTCGGGCGTTTCCACCACAACATCGGAGGTAGCGCAAGCCGCCAATACTGACAATGCCGTACAAATTGCAAACGATATAATTAAATATGCTGTTTTTCTTGACTTCATTTTTATATAATTTTATCCATGCCCTTTCTGCACAAATGTGCCATAAAAATTCGTTTTCCCATATATTGTAGTTTGGATTTTCAAACTTTCTTTCTTTTTAATTATTTATAAAATCGTCAAAGCCTTTTACTTTTGAGGTATCCCAATTTCTCCCGCCCCATTCTCCGCCTTGAACTCTGTAGTAATAGTCAAAATAAAGCGGGTCGGGATTAATGTAAGCAACGGAAGTATCTACTTCGGGTTCTTCCCCCGCGCGGACTCTTCGCGCAAGCACTACAACCCTCGTATCAATGCTCCTTCCAAGCGGGAAAAAACAGGTTGACAGAGTAAGAATCTCATCGCCGTAATCAACATCGACATCGGTATAAAAAACGCTCCTGTCCATTACATTGCCGATAAAGTCATAAAACTCTGCCTTCGAGTTAAAAAAACGCCTTTGAAAGTAATTGAACACTTCGCCGTGTGACGCATCGGTGTTTACGTACATTGCCCCGAAGATTTTATAGGTACTTCTCTCGTCATCGTAAACAGTTGTAAAATCAATCGTGGGGTTTTCGTAATATGCAGTC
Organism: Oscillospiraceae bacterium; assembly: GCA_009777415.1. Lineage (GTDB taxonomy): Bacteria > Bacillota > Clostridia > Oscillospirales > Ruminococcaceae > Ruminiclostridium_E. The sequence goes on along the minus strand of WRLX01000067.1, from coordinate 3,543 downwards.
AAATCCTTGCCGCCCGGCTCTGTGAAATAATTAATGAGGTGATGAAACTTAAGACCGGAACTCATGTTGTGTCCGTAAATAACAGTATTATCAGGTCGCTTTTTGCTCACAATCGGCGTGTGCCAATCGACAAACAAAGAGCCTTTATCATCATACCGTCTGTCAAAATCAAGCTTGAGATAATAACTGTTCCCGGTATAACCATCGCTTTCAGTTTTGTCAAATTCTTCTTCAAGATATTGCATAACAGGGTAATCAATAACAGTTTCGCCGAGTTTCAGCCAGCCTACAAAATGATTGTTTCGCTCATGAAGCTCTTCCCATTGCGAAAGAATATCGGTGGACGAACCCAAATCTGCATAATCCATTACAGGAAGCTCGGGAAATCCGCCCAAATTAATAACAGTGCTGCCAATCATTGCGCGTTGCGGAACTTCCGGCATTTTACGTTTGTTTACCGTTACCGCCAATATTATAATCCCGCAGATTAAAAGCACAAAAATAGATGCAATAAGCACAATTGTCTGCAATTTTTGCGGCAAAACCGCACTTATGTAAGCGGAATCGGACTGTTCAACAACAGTCACCTCCGCTGTAGGTTTTGGTTTAATGTCAACTTTTTGTTTATCGTTCTTTTTCTTAACATTAATATCCATACTCCACCTGCAATTAATAATATTTCAGTGATATATTACCCCACCAACAAAGTCTTAGCCCCCGCTGTAGCTCCTCAAATAAGAAGTGTCCCATACCCGATGACCGGGCCAAGTCTGACCTAATCTGCGTGCCTCTTCGTCAAACCTCTTAGCTTGGCGATTATGAGTTGCTTTATCCACATTAACAGCCGCACTTTCGCCCGGCCTTACCCGTCTTGCAAATATGCCGATTCGTGTGTCAACAGTCTGACCCATAGGCCAGTAGCAAGTAGACAGGGTGAGCAACTGGTCGCCGTATTGCAAGTCAACATCGGTGAATAAAACGCTTCTGTCCATTATATTGAGTATATAATCGTGGAAATCATCTTCATCGGCAAAATCAATCTTGTTCCAATACTCGAATATTTCGCCGAAGTCCGGCTGTGTGTTAAACAATACTGTTGCAAAAACTTTCCACTCTGCTTTATCGTATAAAGTGTTAAAGGTTATTACCGGGTTATCTTTATAAAAGCTGAGACTTCCGTCTACCGTCTTGCTGTAATAGTTCGACAACGCCGCAAAATAAGTCCCGGTAGTGATGTTATGACCATACAAAATAGTATTGTCGGAAATGTCATGCCCTGTAAAATTATTTCTGAAGTCGGCGAATATCCACCCTCCCCTACTTGCATTACCGTCCTTATCAAAATCAAGATAATAATGGTTGTTATCGGTTTGCAGTACCGAATAATCAATCCTGTCACCGACCACTATATGACCTACAGTATCGGGATAAAGTCTGTACCATTCCAAATAATCGGGAAGAGGCTTCGCCTCTCTTTCCCTGAGAATATTAAAAGCCACATCTCCCTCATAGTCAACCTCAGACCCTATCAAACGCTCCTGAGCCTTGCGCAGACTTTCGGCACGCCACTCATTAAACATATCAACACCGAGAGTAGAGGCAAAGTAGATAAAACTAATCAGCGCAACGGTAAAAACGACCTTACGTCCGCCCTCGACAAATCCATCGCCTTTTACAGGCACAAATGAAGTCACAATACGGGTAAAAGGGGAATTGCGCTTCCCTTTTGCCGCAGTCGCAATAGGGTATTTAACGCAGTATACCATTGAAACAAGTCCGGCAAGCAATGCCAAATACGAAAACAGGGATACTTCTACCGGTCTTTGCGCCGCCAAACGATTTATTTCACCGAGACCCACTACAAATATTAAATGGGAAACCGCGCCCAATCCGAATCCTAAATAAGCGAGGGGGTTGCGTGCTTTTACTTTACACGATAAAACAGCAAAAACAAGAAAAATAACAGAAATGACAAGCACCGCTGCCGAAAGTGTCAAATACCTGCTGAGTTTTTCAAGCTGTTCCGTAGCAAGGTCAGCAAAAGTCAGCGTCTCCGCCATATCGCCCATCGACAAAAGAAGACCTAATTTGCTAAGTTCAAAGCTCTTTCCCGAAAGCCATCCCAATGCGGATAAAATCACAAAAGGAGCCATACCCAACACAATGAGCATAACCCTCGCCGCAACATTTTTAGGAAGAATCCATTCAATGAAAGCGACTGTGCTTTTGCTTTTGGAATCCCGGACTTTTCCTCTTGCGCGGGGGCGTTTATTGTATGCCGACGTCATAATTTTACACCATTCCTTTCAATAAATCAATCAGCATAGCCAGTGCCTGTACCGCTGTTTGAATTCGTATTGCCTGCCGCTTGTTTTTCGTTTCGGGCGGCGACGAAAACAAAAAATGCTTTACCGTTTGAAACTCGCCACTGTCAATCGCTATATACACTGTTCCAACGGGCTTTTGGGGACTTCCCCCGGTCGGACCGGCTATTCCCGTTATCCCGACACCTATATCCGACATCGCACGCTTTTTTATTCCCGATGACATCAACTGCGCAGTCTGCTCTGACACCGCACCGTATTCCTCAAGTACCTCATCGGTAACGTCCGTGTACATCGTTTTAGCCGAGTTTGCATAAGTCACTATGCTCAAGTCCAAAACAGCAGACGAACCGTCAACAGAAGTAATCGCCGCAGTCGCCATTCCGCCTGTACAACTTTCGGCGAATGAAACACGCAAGCCTTGCTCTTTTAATAATTTCACTGCGACATTGGAATAGTAAGCCAATTTTTCGTTAATCATAAAAGCAGTCAATTAACCTTTCTTAAAAAGTTTCAAAAATCTCTAATTTGGGCTTGATTTACGGCATTTGTAACCAATTTGTAATAATCATATTTCGATTCAATCAGTTCAATCTCATGTAGCTTCGGATTTGTTTTAGGATGTTTCGGAGTAAACACAGTACAACAATCTTCATATGGCTGAATGGATATATCAAACGTACCTATTTTTCGCGCAATATCAACAATTTCAATTTTATCCATGCCGATTAACGGACGCAGCACAGGCAACTCGGCAGCTTTGTCGGTACAGGCAATCGCCGACAGTGTTTGGCTCGCGACCTGTCCTAAGCATTCCCCGGTAATAATTCCGCCGTAAGCACCATTCCCCCTCTCCTCTTTTTTCCGGCAAATCAAATTCGCCGCCTTAACCATCGTTCTGCGCAAAATAACCGTTGAGTACTCTTCTGGGCAATAGTCGCGTATCGCCTCCTGTACTTCGGCAAAATTGACGCAGTATAAGCGGATATTAACTAAATAGTCTTTCAAAGCCCCGCACAGGGATTCGACTTTCATTAACGCGCGTTCCGATGTATACGGGGGACTTTGAAAGTGAACCGCGTCGATTCGCACCCCGCGTTTTGCAATCATATAAGCGGCGACAGGACTGTCCAACCCCCCCGACAGCATTAATAAAGCCCCGCCGGAGCTTCCTACGGGAATCCCGCCCGCGCCGATTATTCTCACGGGATTAAGATAT
>WRLX01000066.1 GCA_009777415.1 Oscillospiraceae bacterium | reverse complement strand
ATTTGCGTGCAGATTTTTTGTCAGACAAGGCAATTTTTGTGCGAATATCCGTTGATATTTAAACAAAAATTAACGCAGAGTTGACGAGAGTAGCGGTGTCGGCGGCTTCGCCGTTGAGCAGGCTGCTTGAAGTCAACGGTATGGCGAAAAATATGTGCGTGAAGCCGCCATATTTGATTACGCAAGAGGTCTATTAAATAACACAACCCTCACCCCACAGTAATCAACTCCGCAGTCTCAATAAAACGAAGAGCAAGCTCGCGCGAAACCTCATATTCGTCTACTCTGACAAAGGCATCGTTTGTCGGATAACTTGGGACTGATATAGTAAAAACGGTATCGCCGATTGGTGCGGTGATGCGTCCATATCCTCCCAGACCATAGCCCTCGAAATCACTATATAACATATTGTCTTCGGTTAAGGTTTCCCCTTGTTCTCTTGCGCTTTTTGTCCAAATGTCAAACGGATGTTCAAAACCAACATCCCTAATTGCACTCGGTCGCTGTATTAATATCTGAATGCTGGGGTTGAGCGAAAGCCAAAACTCCTCACTATTCTTGAGCAACTCCGTCGATACATAACAGTAATAAATTTGATATTCGCTAACATCGACACGATACAATTCATAGCCGCCAATTTCCATTGTCGGGAAGTAAAACTTTTTTATATCCGCAATTTTATTATCCGAATACACCCAATAGTCTTCGTCTTCCTTGCCTACAGTCCTTGAAAGCTCAAAATGCCTTAAAAGCTCGCTCCTGAAATCGTCAACATTTTCTATCATAAGCGGAGCGAAACAAGCCGAATCTGTCTCATTATCAGACATATCCAATTGGACTTCGTCTGCTATATCCGCTTGCGCTTCATCAGCTTGTGGCGCAACCGTGCCGTTGTTTTCCGACTCGGCACAACCTGCCAAAGTCGCGAGTAACATTGCTATAATAACAACTATAACGTAGAATTTGTTTTGCAATTTCATAAACTTGGACCCTCCTACTCTATATATTATATGCATTATAACATAAAACTCCTTCGAAAACAAGATGAATTTTGTACAAATTTTCCAATTTTTTTTGTTTATTTTGCACAATAAAGGGGCTTTTGCAAGCCCCTAACATTATTACCTTGAAAGTTGTTTTTTTACCCACGCTTTCAATTCTTTAAACGCGCTGCGCGGGTCAATTTCGTCTAAGGTTTCGATTAATGCGGCGACTTCCTTATCCTCAAGGCTCTGCTTTTTCCCGGCAATGAACGTCGCGCGGCTTTTTACTATAAAGAGTAAAATATCATCAACTTCCGCTTTATCGGACAGCATTTGAGTCACTACCTTGCTTTTCGCCGCAAACTGCATGAAATCCTTGTTCATCAACGCATAATTCATTCTGCCTTTTTCATCGGTGTAGCGTTCGATAATCGCGCCGTACTCGTCCGAATCAACCATGTCGATTTTTTCATCGGGCAAAACCTCTTCGGCGGTCGGTTCATACTTGGAAACGTCAATGCTGATGTTCCCCCTCGCGTTATACGGTGCGCCGCAGGTTAGCTCAATTGCCTCGTCAAACGCTTCCGCCGGGAAAAGTGCCGCATCCGCCTTCCCGTAAGCGACAGGCTCACCCGTACGCTTGTCGATAGTGCAGACCGCGCTGACATTCTCGTCAAGCCTCAAAATCTTAATCGCACTGCCCTCTTGAATCTTCTGCTTGTAAGCGATTGCCGGAATTACCGATAATTCAACCGCTTTAGTCCTTATAATATTTCTCAATTTTACCCATACCCTTTCTCATACAATTTGTTTTCCCGGTTATCCGAGAATTATATTTTATATTATAAAGCATATTTTTTTAAATGTCAAGCAAAATTACTCTTAATTTTACCATTTTTACCATTGACTTTTCTAAAATCTTCTGCTATACTCAATAATATGAGTAAAAAATTAACAACATTATTAATCTATCCCGATTTCCTTGAAGAGGACAAGTTCAACAAAAACAAGCGCGGCAACTACAGCGAGGGGCTGGCATCAATTTCGGCAGTCTTGAAGCAAGAAGGCTATGATGTAAAACTTTACCACATGCTCTATATGCCCGACAAAAAGGAGTTTATCAAGCGGCTCGCCAATGAATTCGGTCTGTCAAACGGCGAACCTGTAAGCACTGTGGTGGGGTTTTCGGCTCGGACTACTGCGATGCCGTTCATAACGGAGCTTGCGGGCTGGTTAGACGAGGAATTCCCGAACATTCCCGTGGGAATCGGCGGGTATCACGCTATTCTCGTTCCCGATGAGTGCCTCAAAATCCGAGGGGTTGACATGGTGATAGTCGGCGAGGGTGAATATCCGTGGTTGGATTATATGAACAGCATTCGCGACAATGCGCCACGCACCGACATAGAAAGCATTTACTTCAAAATGCCGGACGGTGCTGTTATAAGGAATCCCGTTCGACCGCTGATAGAAGAACTCGATTCTCTTCCTTTCCCGGATTTTGACTTGTTCGATTATGAAAATCTCGACCGCTCAAAAAATTTCACAGCCATGGTAATGCTGTCCAGAGGCTGTCTGTTTTCCTGTACCTACTGCGGGAATTCACAATTTCGCAACATCTACCCGAACAAAAAGAAATACTGTCGATTCCGCTCTCCACGGAAATCCATTGAGTTGCTTGAGCTTCTTTTAAAAAAATTCCCTTTTATAAAATACCTTGAGTTTCGCGATGCGATTTTTAACTCATACGAAGACTGGTTTTATGAGTTTATGCCGATGTATATTGAAAAAATCAAGCTGCCGTTCAACTGCAATCTCCGATTTGACATCCTCACCGAGGAAATGGTGAAAATGCTCAAAGATGGCGGCTGTTACATGATTGACATCGGACTCGAGAGCGGCAACGAGGCGTTTCGCACTAAATATTTACACCGAACAATGAAAAATGAGCATATGATTAATGTTGCAAAATGGTTTAAACAAAATAAAATCACGACATTGACTTATAATATAGTGGGACTTCCCCACGAAACACTGGAATTATCGCTCGAAACAGTCAAGCTTAACGCAAAGCTCGATGTAGATAAGGTAATCCCGAATATATTCTACCCATATCCCATGACAATCCTCGCTAAAACTGCACAAGACGGCGGTTTTATTGACAAGTCGGTAGACCCGAACGACCCGGTACAACTGAGAATGCCGCAGTACTCTAAATACGATATACTGTATATGGCATACAACTTCAATAAGTTAGTCCGCCAATACAGGCGAATCTATTCGTTGCCGACTGAAAAGCTGCAAAAAGCCGAAGCGAAATTGGACAAGAAAATCACGAGCAAAAATTACCCGCGCAAATTCCTGTACAAAAGTGCGAAATTTAAAGAGGGGATGTTTATAAAGGCGAAAAAGCTTCTCAAAAAAGTTTCGCCCCGATTATTCGTGTTCCTGAAAAATCGAACCATGAAAGAAGTTAAGTAAGAATCTTTTTTATGGAGCATTTGTTCAGAAAGGGCATGAGTAAAAGTTTGAAAGTAAATCTGCGTAAATGCGGAAAACGAAGAATTCAACAGCACGTTTGTGCAGAAGGGGCATGAGTAAAAGTTTGAAAGTAAATCTGCGTAAATGCGGAAAACGAAGAGTTCAACAGCACGTTTGTGCAGAAGGGGCATGGGTAAAAGTTTGTGCAGAAAGGGCATGGTCATAAAAATGAAAATCCCTGCGCTACCTAAAATAGTCTTTAAAGACGAGCCTAAGATTATAACAATAGTGTGCTTCCTGCTTGAAAACATCGGCACACTTAAAGAGTCGGAATTGCTGGAAATAGTAACCGTTGACGGTATGGTGCCTCAATTCAAGTTGAGCGACACGCTTACAATTATCGAAAATAAAGAGCTTGCACTGCTCACGCCGAAAGGCTACACCATAACCGAAAAAGGCAAAGAATGGCTTTCCCAATTCGAGAACACGCTCGCGGCTACCCTTCGGCGGAAATTGCTCTCTATAGGGAAAGAGGTTGCACGATTAGCAAATTTGCGAAAAACGGCAAGATGGCAGGTTTCACAAACAGAGGGCGAATGGGTCTTTTACGCCTGTTTCCTTAATGAAGTGGATGGTTCGCGCTTTATTGAAATAAAGTTTTATTCCAAAACAGAAAAAGGCGCACTCAAAGCTCAAGAAAAATTTTTGAAAGACCCTGCTAAGGCATTTTCAGAGACTATTTCAAACTTTATTTAAAAATTTTTCAAATTTTTTACAATCATTTGCGAAATCTTATTGACATCTCCGCAACCAAGTGTTATAATTAGGTCACCGGGTCGGGAATTTTCGACAACATAGTCGCAAACGTCACAAAAATCGCCAAACCAATTACAGTTTTTGGTTATTTTTGCCAAATCCTCGGCGAAAATGTCGCCGTTATCAATTTCCCGCCCCCCCATTATTTCGGTAAGGGTAACTTTATCGGCAATTGAGAGCGATTTTGCAAACTCATCAAGCATTGATTTTGTCCGAGAGTAGGTAAAAGGTTGATGAACTGCCCAAATTCTCGACCACCCCATTGACTTAGCGGCATTTAACGTAGCTGTGATTTCAGCGGGATGGTGTGCATAATCGTCAACAACAGTGACCCCGTTTATACAGCCGAGTGTTTCAAACCGTCTCCCCGCTCCGGTAAACGACTCCAAGCCCTTGACAAGCGATTTTGTGTCAACTCCCGCGGCGGTAGCGGTGGCACAGGCGGCAGTTGCGTTTAAAATGTTGTGTTCTCCGGGAATGTTCAGCTTAATGCTCGCAACAAAGTCACCTCCGCCAAACAAGTCAAACTCCCTGCCGTTTATATTTTTCGGAAAATAATCGTTGCTCTCTTTTCTTCCGAATGTAATGATTCGCCCCGAGAAATCGCTGTCATTAACGGCAAGCACAGTGTTTTCATCATCGCCGTTGACAACGAGTACGTCTTTTGTAAGGTTACAAAACTTAGTGAATGACAAGCGAAGATTTTCCATGGTCTTGAAATATTCAAGGTGGTCACAGTTGATGTTTAGTATGAGCGAAATGTTGGGTTCAAGTTTCAAAAAAGTATCCGCGTACTCGCAGGCTTCGCAAATCATGACATCGCTTGCTCCCATTCTGCCCGAGCCGCCGTCAAGTATTTTCAGCTTGCCTCCGATGACTGCGGAAATGTCTGCCGAAGTTCTGTCATTTTGCGACATAAAAATGTAGGTAAGCATTGAAGACACCGTGGTTTTCCCATGAGTCCCCGAGACGCAGATTGCTTTGTCATAGTGTCGCGTGATTGCACCGAGCAAATCTGCCCTTTCGATTACTGTGATTCCTTGGTCGCGAGCGGCAACTATTTCCGGGTTATCGTCTTTGATTGCCGCCGAACGGACAACTAAGTCCGCCCCTGTGACATTATCGGGCGAATGCGACATAAAGACTTTTATCCCCATTTTGCGGACTGCTTCAACAGTATCTGTCGGGTTATTGTCCGAACCCGTCAAACGAACCCCTTTTCCGTGAAGAATTTGGGCAAGCGGATACATTCCGCTCCCGCCAATCCCGATAAGATGAATCCGTTTTTGCATAATGCTTGAGTTTGAATTAAAGTTTAACAAATTTTCCATATGAATATTTTTCCCCATTACGATAAAAATAATCTTATACATATGTTATTTACTGTCAAGAGTGCAAAAACGCCCTTGATTGGCTTAACATATGACAATACACGACACGAAAGGAATTCTGAGATGTTAGAAATAAGCGATATCAGAATCAGGAAAATTCTGCAGGACGGCAGACTAAGGGCGGTCGTTTCCCTTACGATAGATAATTCTATCGCAATTCACGACATTAAACTGGTTCAGGGCGATGAACGTATGTTTGTCGCGATGCCCAGCCGGAGGGACGAAGCGGGAACTTTCCGCGATATTATTCATCCCATCAATCCGGAGGCGCGTAACCAACTCGAAAGCGCGATACTGAAGGCATACGAAGAGTATCTTGCTTTAGAGCAGTCAACAAGTGCCGAAGCCGACATCGGATTCTAATTGTTTAACAGAATCTTCGTCTTCAGCATGGCGAGTTGGGTCTTTGCATCAGAAATTTCATTTCTGAATATCATGTCGATTACCTTGTCGAAAGGCAATTTTACCACATCAAGGAATTCGTCTTGGTCTAAGTTGGTTTCACCTTCACAAAGCCCTCTCGCCAAATACATATGAATTACCTCTGTGCAATATGCCGGGGTAGGGTACATCTTACCCAAATAATCGAGTTTTTTCGCCGTATATCCCGTTTCTTCAAGTAACTCGCGTTTGCCGCATTCGAGCGGTTCTTCCCCGTGTTCGCGTTTTCCGGCGGGGAGTTCTAACAGCGGCTCTTTAAAAGGGTATCGAAACTGCTTTACCATTACAACCATGTCACAATCGGTGAGAGGGAGTACGCACACCCCCCCCGAATGCTCTACAACCTCGCGGTCGGCTGAATTACCGTTAGGCAATTCAACTTGGTCTTTAATCAGATTGAGGATTCTGCCGTTGTAGACAGTTTCGCTTGAAATTGTTTTTTCGGTTGTGTTCGTGTTCATAAGGCTGATTCATCCTTTCTACACCACTACTGCTCCATTATTACTCCGCAACGAAACTCTTAACACTTTGCCTTGTCTTTTTGCCGCCATACTGCGTTGATTTTTGCTCAAATATAAGCGTATATTATCACAAAAATCGCCTTGTCTGCCGACAAAAATCCTGCGGCAAACAGTGTCAAGACTTCCGTTGCGAATTAATATCACTAAAAACTTGGAAGTTGTTTTGCCAAACAAGTGTCTTCGTCAGGCTAAATTGAGGGAAATGAATCCCCTCATTTTAGCCCTTGTATTGCACTACATTTTGTCGGGTGCGTTTACTTTCATTATTCCGAGTGCGTTTCTTATAACAGCCCCGGTCGCTTCCATTAACGCTAATCTCGACTGCATTACTTCTGCCGCCTCGCCTTTAACACGGCAACAGTCATAAAATTTATGAAACAATTGCGCCGTCTCGGTAGTATACCGTGTCAACCGCGATGGGTCGAAATTCCGCGCAGCCTCGGTAATCTCTTCCGGGAAAAGGCTCAACTTTCGTATAAGCTCAAACTCGGCGGGTTCTGTATAGATTGTTTGAGAGTCAACACGCAATTGCCCGCTGTCAACCTCTAACTGCCGCATTACGCTTTTAATCCGCGCATGAGCATACTGCACATAATATACAGGATTTTTGGAGGTTTCTTCAATAGCCAAATCCAAATCAAAATCAAGATGGGTGTTCGCATCTCGCAGATTAAAGAAAAACCGCGCCGCATCTACAGGGACTTCGTCTAACAAAGTAGTAAGCGTAATCGCCTTACCCGAGCGTTTGCTGAGTTTGACTGCTTCCCCCGCTCTGACAAGCCTGACCATCTGCATTATAATCATTTTGAGCCGCGATGTATCGATGCCGAGCGCGGACATTGCTGCGTTCATTCTCGGCATATAACCGTGATGGTCTGCGCCGAAAATGTCAATCGCAATATCAAAACCGCGTTCAACCAACTTGTTATAATGGTAAGCTATATCCGGGACAATATAAGTCACAACCCCGTTGCTCCTGACTAACACCCTGTCCTTTTCGTCACCGTATTCTGTCGATTTAAGCCAAATCGCGCCGTCTTGCTCATAAGTCTGCCCTTTTTCCTTTAGCATTTCTATGATTTTACCAACCGCATTATTCTCATGAAGCGAACTCTCTCTGAACCAGTTGTCATACTCAATCCTGTACTTTGCCAAGTCATCTTTAAGTGCCTGTATATTAACAGGCAAAGCATAGTTTACCAACGCTTCCTTGCGCGTTGTTTCATCGGTATGCAAATATTTATCGCCGTGAATTGCAATAAAATTCTTTGCATGGGCAATTATATCCTCGCCTTTATAGGCTTCCTCGGGCATTTCTGCCGACTCACCCAATTCCTGCCTGTAACGAATGTCAAGACTTAACCCGAATTTTTCAATCTGATTCCCCGCATCATTGACATAAAACTCACGCTCAACATTATACCCCGCAAATTGCAAAAGCGACGCAAGGCAATCCCCAAGCGCTCCGCCCCGCGCATTCCCGATGTGCATAGGCCCTGTAGGATTGGCCGAAACAAACTCCAGCAACACCCGCTTACCGTCGCCGAAATCACTTTTGCCGTAATCGTCTGCTTCCTTGAGAACCGTGCTTACCGCTTTGGCATACCATTCATCGCTCATAAAGAAATTAATGAACCCCGGTCCCGCAATTTCGATTTTTTTTACATCTGTACTCGAAAGTGAGTACGAATCGGGATTGGTTTTAATGCCTTCCACGATTAATTCGGCAATCTTTCGCGGCGGCATTTTTAACCGCTTCGACGATATAAGGGCAACATTGCATGAGAAATCGCCGTTTGCCGAATTTGCGGGAGTTTCTACCGAAAAAGACAAAATCTCCGACAACAATAAATCATCAAGCTTCGGCAATTCTTCCGCACCTATAAGTCTTCCTACCGTAAAGTCTATTGTTTCTTTAATTTTAGATTTAGTTTGCAGTGTCATTATCCATCTCCTTAAAATCAATATACATTTCATTTTCCGTCATAAGGCTCGAATTAATATCAATTGTGTACTTGAGATATAAATTCCCGCCCGTGTCGTCAAGCTTGAACTTGACATCATCGGTGCTTACTCCCACCATGAAGTCCCCATGCGGCGTACCGTAATGACAGTGGTGCTTTTTACCTTTTTCTATAATAAGGCTGGACGGGGAATTGCCGCTCCTTTGCATAACCACCATATTGTCCCCGGTAACCGCAAGGCTTATTTTATTCCCCGCGAATCCCGTAACTTCGCTCTCATTATAAGACAAGGTATAATCGCCGTTTTTGTCTTTAACTCGCGAAAACCTCCCGCAAGTGAACAACTCGGTCGTGTCCCGCTCATTCTCCGCTGTTTGAACCGATTTTATATTTATCGAAACATTTTTCATTTTTTACCCATGCCCTTTCTGCACAAATGTGCCATAAAAATTCGTTTTCCCATTTACGTAGATTTATTTTCAAACTTTTACCCATGCCCTTTCTTAATTCAGGCTTCTTGAGCCGATTCTATCATAATATCAAGCATTTCGGAATAATCATAGCCGCTTGATTTCATCAGTTGCGCCATCATGTCACCCTCGGTGAACCCCGGCATATTCGACACTTTACAGCAGTAAATGCCGTTGTCGCTTAATTTGAAGCTCATCCGCGCAAAATTAGTACACCCGAGCGCAAGAAATGCCGTTTTTGCCGCATGAGTAACCTCATCGGATACACTTTGCTCAATTTCCGCAGGTATAATCAACTCAAAATTATCGGCAGTTTCCGCAATTTTGCTTACATTAAGCGAGTAAACGCTTCCCCACACGAGACACTCAAGCTCCTTGCCGTTTACCGATTCCTCAATAAGAATCTTGTGATGATGGGAACAAGCGAGTTTAATCGCCGATTTAAGCTCATCGCGGTTATTGGCGACATTCGCGCCGACTGAACGACTGCTCAGTGCGGCTTTGACATACATCGGATATTCGACACATTTTTCAATATCGGGAAATGCCTCGTCAATTGCATCGATATTCGCCCTTTCAAAGTAGTAATATTTTGCAGTCTTTATGCCCGCTCTATTCAAGACCAAGTGTGTCAAAACTTTGTCGGAACAAGCATTAGCCGCCGAAAACCCGCTCCCCACATAGCCGATTCCCGACAATTTGCACAACGCTTGAATCTGTCCGCATTCCCCGTAAATCCCGTGCAACACAGGGAAAACGACA
>WRLX01000065.1 GCA_009777415.1 Oscillospiraceae bacterium | reverse complement strand
ATTGATTCCTCGGCGATTCTCAAGGCTTTGGACAGGAAATTCCGCAACAGTTCCACGTCCGAAAAGCACTTTTTGAAGATAATATCGAGTTTCGGTCGGACTAAGTTTATGTCGTCCGTGCCTACCTCTAACACGATGTCTGCGTTTGACAAATTCCCCACCCCCACTTTGATTTTCAGTTATAAATCCATTATACCACGTTTAATTCAAGATGTCAAGCAGAGATTTAGAATTTTTTGAAGTTGCTAATCAATACGATTCGCATCAGGAATATCGACACTCCGCCACAACCAATACGAATCGCCGTTGCCGTAATTTTCGACACGCAAAAACACGTCATAGAAACTGTATCCGTTTGAAGTTAAGGGCGGCATCGGCTCAACGCTGATAAGCTGTACGAGCGAGAATATCTCGGTGTTCCACCTGCCCGCATTATCGCCCCCTAACACAATCGGGACTGTTTCGTGGTGAGCCTCTCTTAACTGCTCTTTGATTTTCTCGATTGACTCTGTCCTTGATATGCCGTTGATTTTTAGGTTTGTCGGTTTCAGGACTTTTTCTGCTTCGAGCTCACTGCTCCGGACTTTAACCGAAAGAAACGTCCGTGATCCTCGCACTTCGCTTTTTAAGGCAATTGTCGGCAGGAATCAACAAGCTACTCCCGAAACAAGGTCGGCTATTCGAGAAAAAGCATCAAACCACGGATTTCAAGCAATTATCAGAATCGGCTCATATGCGAATGCAAGTGCGGCAAACGGGCATATTTTCGCCATATTCAGTGCATTAAAGGCACTAACATCGCCCGGAGTTCGCATATCTTTAGAGAATGAGAGTCCCGACAATCTGAACAACGTGTATGTCCCGCCACCGCGTAAGTTCCCGTTAAAGTTGACCGTGAAAGAGTTATCGACACTGTTTTTGCTCCCTGTAGGTGATGGCGAGTTCCCCGGAATGCCGGGTGTTCACCCAAGGATACTGCTTCCCCCGAATCGTTATTACAACCCACCCTCTAAAGATGAGCGTACTTTTGCGATTGCACCGGACGGCAAAAGATTGAGCGTATCCACGAAAGATTCACTTTTTCATGAAGTGCTGGTAGGTTCTACCGGAGTCGGCAAGTCGACTGTTATGCTCAACAAGGTAATGTCAGACATAAATTCCGGCAAGAGCCTGTTGTTAATTGACCCCAAACAGGATTTGGTAACGGACATATTATCTCGAATCCCCGAACATCGTGATTCGGATGTCGTGATTATCGACCCTTCATCGGAACGTCCGGTGGGGATAAATGTGCTTGCGAATCGCAACAATCCCGGCTTAATCGCTGATTGCATCCTCGCCGTTTTAAGCCAAGTGTTTTCGGAAAATTGGGGTATTCGCAGTATGGATGTGCTTTCAGCCTCCCTTTTGACGTTGGCACAGTGCGAAGGAGCTAACCTGTTGCATCTTCCCCTGCTTCTGACTAACGAGAATTTTCGGCACGGAATAACGTCAAAAATCACCGACAGAATCGGGCTTCAACCGTTTTGGAATGGGTTCGAGGCGATGAAAGACAGCGAGAGACGCCAAGAAGTCGCTCCCAGCTTAAACAAATTGCGACAGTATATTTTGAGACCGGGACTGCGGGGCATACTCGGTCAAAGCAATCCGAAGTTCTCATTGTCCGAACTGTTCACGAAGCCGCGAATCATATTAGTCCCCCTTAATTCCGGATTGATCGGAGCAGAATCAGCGAAGTTATTAGGCAGTCTGATAGTCAGTCAAGTTTGGGGAAGGACCTTAGCTCGTGCGAACATCCCGGCAGAACGACGCTATCCAATCTCAATCTATATTGACGAACTTCAGGACTATTTGGCATTGCCGGGCGACTTATCTTCGGCTTTGGCACAGGCGAGAGGTTTAGGAGTTTCATTCTGCATGGCACATCAGTTCAGAACTCAACTCCCAGTCGACATAAAGGCGGCGATTGATGCGAACGCGCGGAGTAAAATCGCATTCAACATGAGTGCCGCAGATGCTAAAGAAATGGCGGCGATGGCACCGGAGCTTGAAGCGGAGGATTTTATGCTTTTGAAACCTTATCACATTTACACGTCCTTTATGGCAAACGGCGAGAGTACCTGCTGGATTTCGGGAAAGACCCTCCCGCCACCGCCGGCATTTCGTGACCCAAACGAGCTCAAGACAAAAAGCATGATGACCTACGGAAGACCTATTCAAGAAATAGAGAACGAATATTTATCACTGTTAGAACGGGTCGAAGCCGAACCGGAATTACCCGACTTTGAACCCGACACACCAATCGGAAGGAGAAGAATCTAATGAGAAAACACCTGTCGTATCGACTGTCGTACCGTATTGACGAAGAAACTTTAGGGGGTGCGGATTTATCACTATTTTTTCAAATTAACGATAACGACTACTACCGCAAATATCACATTTCCCGTATTCCCCCGCGGAGGTGTCCCGCATGAAAAACAAACGCATTTCCAAAAAAGAACTCGAATGGTTTTCGGCGAAAATTTCGCCGCGAGACCGTGAAATTCTCAACACGCTCTTGAAGTGTCGGTATCTGTCAACTGCACAAATCCGACGGCTATATTTTTCGGAGCACTCAACCGAGCTTGCCGCATTGCGGGCAACCAATCGCACCTTAAAAAAGCTTCGGGAGTATGGTCTCGCAGAGCCACTCGAACGAAGAATCGGTGGGATTAACGCAGGAAGCGATGCGCTGATTTGGCATTTGTCCGACCCCGGATTGCGGCTTCTCAATCTCGATAACACCGAATCGGCATCCCGAAAACGCTATGACGAACCCTCTTTGCAGTTTTTGCGGCACACGCTTGCAATTTCGGAAACATATGTGCAATTATCTGAAATCTGCCACAATCATAACCTCAAGCTCATAAAAGCCGAACCCGAACCGTTATGTTGGCGGAATTATATCGGTCGGAGCGGAAAAACTATCACGCTCAAACCCGATACGTATGCGGTTATCCGAAACGGCGGGTACGAAGACAGTTATTTCATCGAGGTGGATTTGGCGACAGAATCACCTAATAGAATTTTATCGAAGTGCGTTCGTTATGCCGATTACTACCAAAAAGGCGTCGAGCAAAAACAATCGGGAGTGTTCCCGTTAGTGGTCTGGATTGTTCCGAACGAGAGCCGAAAAGGAAGCTTGCGAAGAAGTATATCCGAGTGCAAGGGGCTTCGTCCGCAAGAAATATTCACTGTGATTTTACCGGACGAATTAGAAAAAATGATTTTGGAAGGAGCAGGAGCATTATGAGCAAGCAAAGTGCAGGACGTCCCATCGTGTCCAACAATGTAACCGTGGTGCCGGAGTTTCGAGCAAGTCCCGATGTGGAGAAACTCGCACGTGTTTTTATTGAAATTGCAATGAAGCGGTCACGAAAAAGCAATTGAAGTATTTCTCGAACATTCCCCGAAAGAGCCTTGACTTTGCCGCCCACAAGCGGTATGATGTCTATACCATAATTTAATCTTTTTTGCAATTTTAATGAATCGAGGTGATTTATGTGGTATCCGCACAAACGGGATTCACACAGGCAATAACCGACTCAATAACCCCGAAATTCGCCATCTCCTACCTCCGCGTGTCGTCGCGAGGGCAGGCAGAACGCGGAGGCGGCGATGACGAGGGTTTCTCAATCCCCGCCCAACGTGATGCAAACAGGCGAAAAGCCCATGCAATGGGCGCAATCATCGGTAAGGAGTTCGTGGACAGAGGTGCATCCGCCCGTTCTGCCGACCGCCCCGAACTCCAAAAAATGTTGGAGTATATCCGCGAACACCAAGACCGTGTAGATTATGTAATCGTCCACAAAGTTGATAGGCTTGCCCGAAACCGCGGCGATGACGTGGATATCTCACGTGCGTTAGGCGAGGCAAACGTGCAACTCGTATCCGCCTCCGAAAGCATTGACAATTCCCCGTCGGGAATGCTACTCCACGGCATCATGAGTTCGATCGCCGAGTTTTACTCTCAAAACCTTTCCACCGAAGTAAAAAAGGGGCTGAACGAGAAGGTCAAGCGCGGCGGCACTCCGACAAGAGCCCCAATCGGCTACAAGAATATTCGTGACCATGACGAAATGGGGCGGCGGGACAGCCGCATCGAGCTTGACCCGGAGCGAGCTCCGCTGATTACACTTGCGTTCAAAGAGTATGCCAACGGCAATTGGTCGCTTCGTTCCCTTGCCGAGCATTTGACGGATTTGGGGCTTGCCACTCCCAAAACTCCGAAACTGCCCTCAAAGCCAATTGCCAAGCGAATGTTGCACAATATTCTCACAAACACCTACTACAAAGGTGTCGTCACTTACAATGGTGTTCAGTATCAGGGGCGGCACGAACCGCTGATTGACGAGGCAACTTGGGACAAGGTTCAAGATGTTCTTCGCAGCCATGTGAATGGCGAGCGTGAGCGAATCCACGACCACTACTTAAAAAGCACGGTCTACTGCGGAAAATGCGGCGTGCGACTAATTATTCACAACGCGACAGGGCGTTCCGGCAATGTTTATCCGTATTTCGTCTGCTCGGCGAAGCACAACAAGCGAAACGATTGCAAGCAAAAGTCCCTCTTGATTGACGAAATAGCAACTCGGGTTGAACAATTTTACCGACAAATCTCGTTCACGGCAGAGTTTCGCAACCTCGTTCAACAATGGCTGACTTCGCAAATCGAGGAGAAGGCAGGAAAATCCAAAGCCGAGGTCGAGCGACTACGACTGCAAAAGGACAAGTTGGAGCGTGAACAGCGGAAACTCCTGCAGGCCCATTATGCCGATGCAGTGCCGCTTGCTCTGCTGAAAGAGGAGCAGGAGCGAATCGGGCGGTCGCTACGGAATGTCGCCGGGCGAATCGAAACTCTCCAAGCCGAGCATACCGAGATTTCTCAAAATTTGAATGACGTATTCGAGTTGTTGGACGATTGCGGCAAAGCATACAGTCTTGCCGGGGATTACGAGAAAAGGTGCTTCAATCAGGCATTGTTTGAGAAGATTTTGGTTCACGATGATTTAACTTTGACTGCGGATTATTCCGCACCGTATGATGCTATATTTGATTCCGGTATTCTTGAGATGAGGGGAGAATGCCGGAATTTGTATTATGATAAAGTCCAAACCCATGCCTTTTTTACGAGCATGGGTTTAAGTATGGACAATTTAGTGCGGCTAAGAGGACTTGAACCTCCACCCGATTGACTCGGACCGGCACCTGAAGCCGGCGCGTCTGCCATTCCGCCATAACCGCATATTCTCAACTTTAGTCATTCTACCACAACTTTATCAATCTGTCAAGCAATTTTTAAAAAAATATTGACAAATTGATATTTTTAATGTATAATAGGCTTGTTATCCTCTGTTTCAGCGGAGAATCCCCGTGAGCGTATCAGTCAACTTGGCATAATAAAGCGGAAAAAGCGCGTCCATACAACCGAGGAGGAACATATTCCTGTTGGTAATTTCAGCCAATTCTCCGCCGTAGGAATAAACCCACCTTCTGAACCACTCGCCGTTGAATGGCGGCTCAGAGCGTTTAGTCTCCGATATTTTTGCCGCTTTCATGTTCGCCTTAAAACTTTCCCGAACAAAATTGTCGGGGTCAACCGCGCCTTTCTCCGCGCAAGACTCGTAAAGGCTGACTATGAGACGGTCGCTCACCTTAATTTCGCTAATCCGCCTTAAATAAGGAGTTCTCACCGCAAAAGCATAAAACATCAAGTCCGAAAGCTGAGTAAAATTGGCAATATCTGTCTTAGTTGAAATGCCGATTTTGGACAGACTGTCCGGGTTGCCAATATCTTCAAGGCTTATCTTAAACAAATCCTTGATGTTTATGTTGTAAAAGTCGTTTTCGCCCACAGAGTAAATATATCCTATCATGCTGTGCAGGCTGAATGCGGCATTTTCAACCGCTTCCGACAATGTTTGAATCATATCTTTTTCATTTCTCATAACCCTAAGTATAACACAAGATTTTCTAAACGTCAACAAATAATTAATTAATTTTATAATTTTCAAAGGAGGAACTTTAAGTTTGAAAATAAATCTATGTAAATGGGAAAACGAATTTTTATGGCACATTTGTGCAGAAAGGGCAAGGGTAAAACCATGAAAAAGTACAAAATCCCAACAGCGATTCTACTCACAATAACAATCCTAATCGGGTTCATAACAATCCCGACAACAACAGCCACCGTGCCAACTCTCACAGTCAACGCCGCCAACGCAACAAGAATCGGCTTCGGCGGCAAGCAATGGTCGGTAATCGGCTATGGCAGTGTAGGCGATGGCACACCAGGCGACACAGTAACCCTGCTGCTCGCAGATGCATCGGGGAACACCTACGGCACAAGCGCGTTTCGCACAGGGCAAAGCAGTCATTTCAACAACTCCACACAATACACCGATAATCGGTGGTACGCCAACAATCCGCAAGGACCGAATTGGGACAAACCCAATGAATATCGCGGCAGTACATTGCAACAGCGTTTGGAGGAGATTGCGTACGGGTTAAAAGTGTCTTCGCCAAAAGAGGAATCCCTAATAATCCCGCGTAAGTTATCCGATGTAAACGTCGAAAATGCAAGATTATGGCCGTTAAGTGCGAACGAAGCTGAAAATACGAACGATGCATTACGTAGATTTTCAGACCCTTGGGGGCTTCGCTCACCGACGGCGGACTATGGCTTTGCTGTGCTGGGTTGTCATGCTAATGGTGGAATCGCCACGAGCGGCGCCAATGTCGACTATGTCGTCATGGAAGTTCGACCCGCTTTGCAACTCGATTTGCAGTCTGTGCTGTTCGCCTCCGACAACACTGCAACAGGCGGTAAGTCTGCGGCAGTTATAAGCACCCCTACATCGGTGCTGTCGGGCAATAATATAAAATTCACAGTGCGGGACGAGAGCCTCAATTTGGAGAGAGTTACAACGGCTTATCGTGACGGAACTCGTATCACTTTCGAATACAGCGGCGCGACCGTGGGCAAAACACTGTCGGCAGTTATCATGCGAAACGGCGAGGTTTTGCATTACTATAAACTGAGTGCTTCGGTTGCTGCGCAACTTGGAGCAACAACCCTGTATTTGCCGAGCGGTTACAACTCAACGACCGATACGTTGTGGGCTTTTGTCGAGGAAGCGAATGGTGTTAATCAAACCGACTTTGCGAGCGAGTTTGTGAGGTTGTGCGATTTATCGGCACACTTTTATGATGAGCAGACGGATTGCACGGTTGCGGTCACTTGCAATGGTTGCCTGTTTGTGGCATATCCGGCGAAAGAGCATACTCTGACAGCGGCAGATTGTACCGCGTGTGGGGATTGCCAAGCGTTTCCGGTGGGGGAACATACTCCGAAAGCGGCGGATTGCACCGCGTGTGAGGATTGTGCGGTTCAATTAACCAAAACTTGCACAATCGGTAAGCCATGCTTTCTCCACCACCCAACAGTAGGCTTCGGCGGCAAGCAATGGGCAGTAATCGGCTATGACAGTGTAGGCGATGAAACACCAAGCGACACACTAACTCTACTACTCGCAGACGTGCCGGGGAACACCTACGTCACGAGCGTGTTTCGCACGGGTTCAAGTAGCCAATTCGATAACTCAACACGACATTTCAATAATTATTGGTATGCTAATAATCCGAGCGGCATGGACAATTGGAATGAACCTCGTGAGTACCTCGGAAGTACGTTACAACAGCTGTTGGAGGAGATTGCGGACGGATTGCCCCTAAAGGAAAACGCCCTCATAATCCCGCGTGATTTGCCTGGTGGCGGCGGAGATTCGGATTTGAGCAATGTAGCCGGACCGGCTGTTGAAAAAGCAAGATTATGGGCTTTAAGTTTAGGTGAGGCTCAAAACGTGAACAATACATTGCGTGGATTTTCAACTTCATATTGGTGGTGGCTTCGGTCGTCCGGCAGCACCCCTTACAATGCCACGGCCGTCTACAGTAGCGGCAACATCTACGTGGGTGGCTACTTTGTCCACAACGGCAGCAATGGAAATGGCGGTGTTCGTCCCGCTTTGCAACTTAATCTTGAATCTGTAATCTTCACCTCCGACAACACCGCAACAGGCGGTAAATCTGCGGTAACTATAGGCGGCGGATTTGTACAGCTACAGCCGAGCGACAATATAAAATTTACAATGCCGGATGATTCGCTTGAATTGGCAAGCGTTAAACCGACTGCGCGTGACGGTGACACAATTACATTCAACTACAACGGCGCGACCCCGGGTGAAACGCTGTCGGCAGTTGTAATGCGTAACGGCGAGGTTGCGTATTACGGGAAATTGGTTGACAGCACAGACGAAAACGGGACTGATGTTAAGTTGACTTTGCCGGGCGATTTTAATGCGGCTACCGATACAATACAGGTTTTTGTTGAGGAGACGAATGGGGTTAATCAGACCGACTTTGCGAGTGCGTTTGTGAGATTGTGCGACTTAGAGGTACATGATTACGGCGTGCAGACGAATTGCGTACTCAATGTTTATTGCAAGGATTGCGGTTCGGTGGTGATTCCGAAGAAAGAGCAACATACTCCGTCAGGGTTGGATTGCACCATTTGCGATGTATGTCCGCAAGTTTTCGGAACGCATAATCCGACAACGGCAGATTGTACCATTTGCAAGGATTGCCCGCAAACTTTTGCTTCACATAATCCGACAGATGCAGATTGTACCAAATGCGAGGATTGCCCGATAATTTCGGGAACGCATACTCCGCAAGATACGAATTGCACCAAGTGTCAGTATTGTATGGTGACTTTGCGAGAACACGTCCATGACGAGCAGACCGACTTGACAAAGGCAGTTTATTGCAAGGTTTGCAGTTTTGAAGTGTTTGATGCGTTGCAACCGACTGAGTTTTCTATTGTCGGCGATAAAATTGTAATCCGCAACAACACTAATAAATTTATCTCGACTAAGGGGTACTACCTCGTTGCTGGGGATGAAAAGCGGATGTTACCCGCTATGTTGATTCGTCCGAGGAGTGCGATTACGATTGGCGGCGGGAAGCGTGGCAAAATTGATTTATCAACATTGATGAAAATTAGAGGGTATGGTCGGATTGATGAGTGACATTCTGTAAAACGGCGATTCGCAGAATGTCACTTTTGCTTGTGCAAAAGTAACCAAAACACACTCCTCAAACGCCGGAGCGGCTACGAACGCCCTCGGTGGTCGAACTTTCGCTTGTATTCGGCGAAAGTTCGCCACAGGTGCGTTCGGTGCAAGGCGCAATGTGCGATTGCTCGTTTAGATGCGCTGCCCTAACGATTGCGATTTATTGTCTTGTTTGGGGTGCAATGGGGTGGTGAGGGAAAGGCGGCGGCAGTTGAACAAATCAACACTTTTACCAACCATAGCAAAACGAAAACATTAAAATAAAATGGATAAGGTAACAATGGAAAAAATGTCGGCGGCGAGAGCCCTCGTAAAATGCCTTGAAAAAGAGAATATAACCACCGTTTTCGGGTACCCGGGAGCGGCCATTTGCCCGTTCTATGACGAGCTGTCGCGTTCGTCCATTCAACACCTGTTGGTGCGGCAGGAGGCAAACGCAGGACACGCCGCGTCGGGTATGGCGCGGATTACCGGCAGACCCGCCGTATGCGTTGCAACGTCGGGACCCGGCGCGCTCAACCTCATTACCGCAATCGCAACCGCCTATATGGACTCTATCCCGGTGATTGCTATAACGGGACAAGTCTGTACCGACCAAATCGGCAAAGACGTGTTCCAGGAGGCCGACATCACCGGAGCCGCCGAACCTTTCGTCAAGCACTCTTATTTAATCAAAGACGCGGCTTCGCTTCCCGAAACGGTAAAGAAAGCCTTCTACATCGCCGCCGCGGGGCGTCCCGGTCCGGTATTGCTCGACATTCCTTTGGATGTACAGTTGAGCGAAATTGAGTTTGATTACCCCGAAACG
>WRLX01000064.1 GCA_009777415.1 Oscillospiraceae bacterium | reverse complement strand
TTAACAGGTCGTTTGAGATTTATTCCGACATAGAAAGCATCGAAATTGATTCCGACGAAAGCACTACTGTCGGAGGTTGGGCTTTTGAACAATTCGACAAAATCCCCGCCGTGGGCGAATCAGTAAGCACCGATGATTTTAAAATAACGGTACTGAGCATGAAAGAAAGGCGAATCGGGCGGCTGAAATTTGAAACGCTCAGAACAGGTGAACTAAACAAAGAAAACGAATAGGGAATCTACTGCTCAATCACCACTAAAAAACTTGGAAGTTGTTTTGCCAAACAAAGTGCCTTCGTCAGGCTAAAGGTTGAAAGTAAATCTGTGTAAATGGGAAAACGAATTTTTATGGCACATTTGTGCAGAAAGGGCATGGGTAAAAAAATGAGGGAAATGAATCCCCTCATTTTAGCCCTTGTATTGCACTACGGCAAATCGACAAATCCGATTTTCTTATAGACTTTTCGCAAAGTCTTTGCCGAAATCCTCATTGCCTTTTCCGCGCCGTCTTTCATGCAAGCCTCCAAATGTGTCTTGTCTGCATTAATCCTCTCATATTCCGCACGAATAACCGCAAAAGAATCAGCAACCGCCTCACCTACACCGAGCTTGAAGTCGCCGTAGCCTTTGCCGTCAAATTCCTTTTCAGCCTCACTAATGCTTTTCCCGGTGACAGCGGTGTATATCGACAACAGGTTGTTAATGCCCGCCTTTGACGGCTCATTCTCGTTATAAACAATTTCCGCGCCGGAATCGGTGACTGCTCTTTTAAATTTCTTAATAATCACGTCCCGCTCATCAAGAACGCTGACACTCGCGCCCGGATTCTCATCAGATTTTGACATTTTTTTATCGGGCGTGGTAAGCGACATTATTTTAGCGCAGTTTTGCGGAATATGCGCCTCGGGCACTGTAAACGTGGGCGAATGCGCATTGTTAAACCGCACGGCAATGTCGCGTGATAATTAAAGATGCTGTTTTTGGTCTGCACCCACGGGGACTAAATTCGCTTGATACAGCAAAATGTCTGCCGCCTGTAACACAGGATAAGTAAACAATCCCGCATTTATGTTTTCGGCGTGCTTTTCCGATTTATCTTTAAACTGGGTCATCCGCGAAAGCTCACCGAATTGGGTATAGCACGACAGCACCCAAGCCAACTCCGCATGACGCGGATTATGGCTTTGGACAAAAAGCACAGTCTTTTCAACATCAATCCCGATTGCCATAAGAATAGCATAAGTCTCTCGGATTTGGGCGCGGAATTTGGCAGGTTCTTGCCGGATTGTAATCGCGTGTAAATCGGCGACCGAGTATATACAGTCATAGTCGTTTTGCATCAAAACCCAATTTTTAAGCGCACCGAGATAGTTCCCGAGATGCGGCGTGTTTGTCGGCTGAATCGCCGAGAATATAACTTTTTTTGACATTACCATTTATCCTCCTTTTTATCGGCAGGTATAACAGGAATCATAGCCGAAACGGCGACCTGCACCTGCTCTTCATTCGGCTCAAACACAGTAAGCCTTTGCAATCCTAATCCGGGTGCGGACAGAATCCTCATAAATATATTGCGGTCATAACGCCCTGCGAGCTTTATTATCTCGTAGGTAACGGCGACAATAAAAGGTGTAAGCAATATTTGTATAGTGATTCTTAATATATTCGCCAAAAACAGCGATATTTCAAAATATTCCGAAAGAAGCGCGGACTTTATCGGCAATACCGAGTATATCAATATACTGAACGTCAACACAAGGAATATAAAACTCGTGCCGCAACGAGGATGAAACCGCGTGTACTTCATCACGTTGCCGACATTTTCGGGTTCTAATTCCTCGCCCGCTTCATATGCGGCGATTGTCTTATGTTCTGCCCCGTGATACTCATATGTGACACGGATTTCCTTCATCAGCGATACCGCCCACATATAAATTACAAACAAAATTATACGGATTATGCCCTCGGCTAACGATTGATAATTACTTAAATCCGCCTCAAAAAGCCCGTTAATAAACGAGAAACTATGTGTTGGAACAAACATAAACAAAAATACACCGAATCCGATTCCGAAAATCATGCCGACTGCCCCTACAATTGACTCAAACGCCTTGTTCTCTTTTTTGGGCTTTTCGGGCTCTTCGGGCTTTTTATTTTGAGCAGGTTCACTGCTTGCGGCAACGACTGTCGATTCCGCATTATTTTCGCCGTCATTTTCTTTATTTTCGTTGTTGTTGTCGGCATTTTCCTCGTCCTCGTCAAAAAAACCCGAAACTTCAAACGACTTCATTAAATAACTGTAGCCGTTTTTCATTTGCAAAATAAAGTTAAACACACCTCTGACAAAAAGCGTTTTCTGATACCATTTATTGGCGGGGACTTCTTTTACTTCGGTAAAAATGCTCCCGTCTTTTTTGCGGACTGCCATAGCCTCCTTACCCACGCCGCGCATCATAACCCCTTCAAACAATGCCTGCCCGCCTATTTTTGACTTGTGCGTATTTTTCTTAGATTTTTCTTTACTGTTGCTCAAATTAATACCTCTTCTTTCTCATTATTTTACCCATGCCCTTTCTGCACAAATGTGCCGTTGAAAGGTGCGTTTTCCGCATTTACGCAGATTGACTTTCAAACTTTTACCCATGCCCTTTCTGCACAAATGTGCCGTTGAAAGGCGCGTTTTCCGCATTTACGCAGATTGACTTTCAAACTTTTACCCATGCCCTTTCTGCACAAAGCCTCCATGAATAAGCCTGTCAAGCGGACTGCTCACCGGCGAAGCCGATGACACCTCCGCTATTATTCAAACTTCTCAATTTGGACAAGAGGAAATGTAATCTTAACCTTTGTCCCCTTATTGAGTTCGCTTTCTATATCGAGTTTCCCCGAATGGAGAGCGACTATCTCATCAACAACGGCGAGACCGATTCCCGCGCCGCGCCGCGTGTTGTTGGCTTTAAAAAACTTCATTTTTACATTGGGCAAATCCGATTTTGATATTCCGCAGCCATTGTCGCTCACTGTAATGGCAACATCACCGCTACCCGCAACTGCGCCGACTGTAACCGTTGAGCCTTTTTTGCTGTATTTAACTGCGTTATCTATTATATTAATAAAAACCTGCCGTATTCGGTGTTTATCCGCCCGCACGTATAAATGCGGCTGCAACTTATTTTCATCGCCGTTGTCGGCATTTATCGGCTTTTCATAATCGGATACAATGGTAATGCCTTCCCGATTCGCCCGCTCGGCATAAACTTCAACGGCGGACGAAAGCTCCTCCAAGATGTCTATATCCGCCATATGCAAAGAGAGATTCCCCGTCTGAATCCGCGAAAAGTCAAGCAACTCCTCCACCATTACGGTCAGTCGGTCGGTCTCGGCTATAATTACATTCATGCCCTTTTCGGTCATTCGGTCTTCTTGAAGTCCCATTACAGTTTGCTCTAAAACCGTCTCACTCCACCCTTTTATTGCGGTCAGCGGGGTACGCAACTCATGCGATACCGATGAAATAAATTCGTTCTTGAGGGATTCCGAATTTTCCAACTCATCCGCCATATGGTTGATTACCTTGCACAATTCCCCGATTTCGTCTTCGTTTTTAGTCCCGGTTATTCTAACCGAAAAATCCCCATCGGCGAGCCTTTTGGCAGTGTTGCCGATTTGCCGCAACGGATAGACTATTGAGCGTATAAAATAAAGCCCCAAAAGCAAAAGCAACAACAAAGTGCCTATCCCCAAAATCCCGGCAAACAGCGTAAAAGTATATATCTGTGAGTCCACCTCATCCAAAGATGCAACCAGTCTTATCGCACTGTACACGCTTTCATCGACCGATGGGAGCATAACGGTCACCGCCATATATTTTTCAGACAATTGAAGTCCGGAACGGCTGCCGGAGTGTCGGCTTTTAAAAACCCCGATGTATTGCCCCGTGCCGCCCGGGCTTTCGAGTGCCTCAAAATAATCAGGCATATCATGCGCTTCATAGGGGGAAAATCCGCTTGATGTCATCACAATCTCGCCCTCATGGCTGATTGCCATAAGCTCCATGCGGTTCTTTTTATCAAACGCCTCAATTGAGCGGCGTATTTCATTGGGCTCAACAATGCCGAAACTTTGATAATGCCTGTTCAAAATCCCCGAAATGATGCTTGCTTCGGACTGTAAAAGCTGCCCCACCGCACCATAGTAATACTGGCGCAACAAAAAAAACAATCCAACTGCCATTAACGCCAAAATAATTGCAACAACTACAAAGCTGTTGACAAACCAGCGAGTCGCAATACTGCTTTTTCTACCCATCTTTACGGCAAGTCTCGGAATCCTCTGTTTTAGTTGCTTCCTCAGCTTCGCTTACTTCAATAACAAGATTTTTACGTAAAGTCTCATAAGCTACTTTTGCTTTCTCATACTTTAAAAGAGAAAACGACACATACGGGTCATACCGCGCTTTTGATTCCCATAGGGTCAAAGTATCAGCAATCTCTTTTGCTTCAGAGGGCAATACAACTCCGAGTCTTTCGGCTATATCGCATAATTGGGATATGTCGTGTTTATAAGGCGGGTTTTCCCCGTAAAAAGAGATATATGCTTTTAAAATCTTCTCAACCGCCTGTTGTATATGGTACGCAACCGCCCGCGCCGCACCCTCATCAGGCAAATCCGGTTCAATTTTTTTACAAACGTACATATCCCAGTCAGCATACTTAATTAGGCTTTTCATAAACCAATACTCCGTTTTCCACATTTTTTTTCAGCAAATCATCATGTATTTTGTTATATTCAATTATATCAACCCTGCCCACGGCACACTTAAAAAAAGGTGCGGCAATCTGTTCAAAAGGCTCTTTTAAATCATGCTCAACGGCGATGTCCAAATCGCTGAACAGACCACAATCCCACGTGGCAGAACTGCCGAAAACAAAAACTTTTTTTATTCGGGCATTGCTCCTCGCGTGGTTAATCATCGCCTGAACCTCCTTTTGCTTAGATGGGAATATATGCCGAATCACCACATCGCCATCCGCAATTCTGACAGGAAACAAACTCATCCTTTTTTACCCATGCCCTTCCTGCACAAATGTGTTGTCAACATGCTCTAATTATCAACCACCATCCATTTATACCCAAATCCCCATATAGTCTGTATATAAGCGGGCTTTGACGGGTCGTCCTCAATCTTCATGCGCAGACGGCGAATATTTACATCGACAATTTTATCGTCCCCGTAATAATTTTCTCCCCATATATGCCGCAATATACTTTTCCTGTCGAGTGCCGCTCCGCTGTTTTTTATAAAAAATTCTACTATTTGATACTCAACTTGCGTCAAGTCAATTATTTTGTCATTCTTGCAAACTGTTCTCATTTTAGCGTTAATCTTAAACGGGCCGGAAACTACATCGCGCGAAGAAACAGGAATCTCTTCCTCCGACGGGCGGGTTATTTCAACGCGCCGATGAATGGCATCGACTCTTGCAATTAACTCGGAAGGGGAAAAAGGTTTTGTCACATAATCGTCCGCGCCAATCATGAGGCAGTTAATTTTATCCATCTCCTGCGACTTAGCGGAAAGCATGATTATACCGACACTTTTACTTTTTTCGCGCAAAAGTCTGCATACCTTAGTGCCGTCAATCCCCGGCATCATAATGTCGAGCAAGACTATATCAAAAGGCGCGTTTTCAAATGCTTTAAGTGCATCTTCCCCATTCTTTACATCGGTTACGTCATATCCTGCACGTTTTAGGTTAATTACCACAAAATCGCGTATGGTATCTTCATCTTCACATACAAGTACCCGTTTCATATTTTTTTACCCTTGTCCTTTCTGCACAATCAAGCCTTCCAAAGTTTCGTTTACCGCATTTACCCGGATTTACTTTTAAAGCTTTTTACCCTTGTCCTTTCCGCACAAACTAAAAAAACTGCACAAACTAAAAAACCTTAAAAGCTTTTTTTAATGCTAACGTCCGTATTGATTTGTTCATTATTTTTACATAATAGTCAAACTGCGAGTTTGAATTAATCAAAAAGTAATCATCGCGGTCGGCACGTTGGAACAATTCCCCTTTAGGGGTTGTGACAATACTCAAAAACTGATTTTCAACATCGGAAATCGTTTCATGAACCGAATCATCAAACTCCCAAAAAATCACCTCATTGTCTTCATGATTCACAGTAACCGTTACCCGCTCTTCCCAATCTTCGGGGAAAAAGAACACATAGTCATCATTAACGCTGAGATAGGTGTAATAAAGCTTTTCCAACCTGTAATCCGCGGTAATCCCATACCAAATTGCGGCGCGAACCCTCTCGGACAAACTTACCGAGTCGCGGTCATACCCCGGGAATGCCTTGTTACCCGCCGCATTGACAATGCCATCGCCGTCAATATCGCGGGCATAAGCATGGGCGGTAAAAGCATTGGTTTGTTTTACAAGCAAATTCCTAAGCTCGTTTCGGATGGTTTGGTTACGCTCATAGACGATATTATGAGGTCGTCCCCCGCTTTCGGCAAAGTCCCAAGCAATTATTTCCGTGCCGAAAATGGTATCAGTCCTTGAGTATTCAAGGAAAAGCACCGATTTTTCATCGCCGTATTCCATAGTTTCAACTACATCTTCGTTTTCATTTTCGTCTTCTTCGTTAATCCGTACTATTTTTTCACGGTAAACATTTTTGATTGATTTTACATATTCGTTAGCGCGTTCATCCGACAAAACCGAATACGGAACACGGAAGCTGCCGTCCTGCCACTTTGCAAACTCAATAAAAGGCTGAATTACGTCTCCGCCTCCGCCATTTATACTGAGAAGCATATCATGTCCCGAATTATTAAAGTCGCCTATCTCATAAAAAATACAAAAATTGCGGAGGTAAACCTGCTCGGGCAATTCTCCGCCGTCAAAGGAAATAACGCATAAGTTTTTACCGGGCTGATTCAAAACCGAATAGCTTATGATAATGTTTTCCTGTGTGCTGTCGCCTAAATGCGAAAACTCAACCTTTTCAATATCGGTTGCAAAAAAAGGAATATCATAAGTGCATTCCCACTTTTCTTTCTTCTCAAGGAAAGTCAGCCAAATAGTAGGCTCACCCGAAACGCCTGACAATTCATAAAAAACCATTGCCCCGCCCGATGCGGGATTAAATACAAACGCCGAAAGAAAATCCCCGGATTTAGGGTACTTCAAAATCAATGCCGAACCCTTTGCATTAGTTAAAGCATTGAAAATCTCGTTTTGCTCATTTGTCAGCTTCGGCGGAGAAATCAAGTCAATTACAGGGGTATTCAAGTAACAGCCGCTGAAACTAATTAAAATCAGAGCCGTCAAAATCGGCATGAGCAGCCTTTTCATTCGCTTCCGATTGAACTTCTTCATAATCACCAACTTCATCATCTTCACTAATTTCATCGTCTTCACTGTCTTTCTCATACAAGGCACTACCGCGCTTTGCGGAAAACGCAAATATAAGCCACAGAGCTGCCGCACCTTGAATAAAAAAGAGCAGACCTGGAAGCTCAAACCCGTTGTTATTGTCAATCAATGCCCTTTGCGTATCAATGTCGGAGCTGTAATAGTGAAAAATTCGCGCAAACCCGTCTGAAACAATCATCAAAACCGCCGAATAACCGCTCAGTGTTGCGGTAAGCTGCGTAAATCGTGTTTCGCTTCGGACTACTATTCTCCCGCAACACAGAAAAAACAAAGCAAGAAGGACATAAACTCCCATTTCAATCAACCGCGATGTAAGGTTGACAGTGTAGATTCGCTGCATAAACTCGACTATTCCTTTACCGCTGTTGTAGGCGGCAATAAAAAGAAAGGCGATTCCTGTATAAGGAACAACTTTTTTGTTCAGCATAATTGCGAACCCTGCATAGGTGTAGCCCAATGCGGCGGCAACGGTTGCAAGCTTCATTAAAATTCCCAAATCGCCCTGAAACTCTCGGATGGCTAAAAGGAAGTGTAAAAATCCACTGACAGCAAATAAAACCATTCCGATAACCGCCGATAAAACCGAAACCTTGAGGTTAAGCGGTTTTATCTCGGGCTTTTTATTTTTTTCCGTTTTAAAAGGACCTCTTCCCCCCGAAACAATCCCGCAACCCGTACTTTTGTCAATAAAAGCGAGAGCGATGATTACCGCCGCAAATACGGCGAAAAAGATATAGTAGGCATTGTTAAGGTTAAAAAAGCCGTCCCGGTATTCAATGTCAAAAAATCCGTTATCAATGCGGATAGTTATCGCATACTGCAAATATCGTATTAAAGTGCAAGCGATTAGCGAAATCCCGAAAAATATCGCAACAGTGGGAATTTTTCTGCCTTCGCGGTTTTTGTCAGTTTGAGCGTTAAAATTTATCATGTACTTGTCTTCTTTCTACAAAAATATAAACATATATTTATGAGTATAACACACTAATAACCCAAAAGTCAAGGGGTAATTTTAAAAAATAAGAAAGGGCAAGGGTAAAAAGATTGAAAGTCAATCTGTGTAAATGCGGAAAGCGAAACTTTTACAGCACATTTGTGCAGAAAGGGCAAGGGTAAAAAGATTGAAAGTCAATCTGTGTAAATGCGGAAAGCGAAACTTTTACAGCACATTTGTGCAGAAAGGGCAAGGGTAAAAAGATTTGAGGGAGTATATTGTAATTGTAGTTATTTTCTCGTTATTGTTGTTCTTGACACCGCTTGCGTTCAGCGCGTTAAGCGAGTTCGGCGAAGAAAAACAACAAGAAATTGAAGCCGAAAAAACCGCGGCAATTCCGAAAATGCACTTTCCCGATAAAGTCACGGTGCTGATTTCGGGGGAGGATGGCGATAATGAACAAAACCAAATTGAGTTGACAACCGAGGAATATCTTATCGGCTGTCTCTTTGCGCAAATTCCCGTAAATTACCACGAAGAAGCTTTAAAGGCTCAGGCTGTTGCCGCTCATACTTATATGCTTCGCCTGCTCCTCGATGGGGAAGAAATATCCGATGACCCGACAACAGCACAACCCTTTTTCACAGAAGAAGCCGCAAGGGAACATTACGGCGATGAATATGAAACGCATCTCAAAAGGATTCAGCCGGCGGCAAATTACGGCGCGAACCGCGCAATAGCCTACAACGGCGAACCGATTTATGCAGTCTATCACAGCATATCTGCGGGAGTGACCAACACCGCGTATTCGGTATGGGGGCGGGATTTCCCCTATTTAAAAAGCGTAGAAAGCTCATGGGACAGGGGACATCCGGATTACCTCTGCGTCAATGAAATGACCTCCGAGTCAATACGTTTGGCAATGTTCGGGTATAACAGGACTGCATCAATGCCGATAGATTACGCACTCTGGTTCGTAAACCCGATTAAAAACGATTACGGTTACGTAATTTCGGTAAAAGCGGGTGAAAACTTGCTTTCTGGCGGAGATATGTGGAGAATATTCAAGCTACGCTCCACATCATTTGAAATTTCATTCAGACCCGATGGAATCTTCTCGGCGGAAACCAGAGGATTCGGTCACGGTGTAGGCCTCAGCCAGTACGGCGCAGATGTTTTAGGGAACAGAGGCTTCTCGGCAGAAGAAATACTGGCACATTATTACACGGACGTGGACATAGTGTTTTAGAACCCGCCCCAATATACCGCACGTTTCCTATTGGAACAGGTTCTCAGAACCTGTTCACCCCAGCTCCTTTTCAATATCAAACCGCGGGAAAATTATGTCGCCTTTCTTAACGGTATAATCAAAGCCGTCATTCCAAACGCTCGCTTCATAAGAGGTATCGTCGACACTCACGCCGAGTTGCTCCCATACCTTGGGCATTGCCGAGGGCATAAACGCCGACAGCAGACTTGAACAAATACGGATTGTTTCAAGCAGATTGTACAATACCGTTTCGAGCCGCGGCTTATTTGCATCGTCCTTTGCGAGAATCCATGGGGTTGTCTCATCAATATACTTGTTCGCCCGCCCGATTA
>WRLX01000063.1 GCA_009777415.1 Oscillospiraceae bacterium | reverse complement strand
CGGCAAGCCCAGGGCATTGTGGGGCGAACAGGGGCGGCGTGTGGCATTAGGGCGGGCGATTGTCCGCGACCCGCAGGTATTTTTGTTTGACGAGCCGTTGTCTAACCTTGACGCAAAGCTTAGGGCGCAGATGAGGACAGAGCTTTCTAAGTTGCATAAAAAGTTGGGGACTACCTTTGTGTATGTTACGCATGACCAAATAGAGGCTATGACAATGGGCGACAGAATAGTTGTTATGAAAGATGGGTATATTCAGCAAATTGATTCGCCCATGAACCTTTATGCGAGTCCTGTGAACAAGTTTGTGGCGGAATTCATTGGTTCGCCGCAGATGAACTTCATTAAGTCCAAGTTGTTAATGCTTAATAATAAGTACACTGTGGAGTTTGGCACGGTGGACACAAAGACTACCCGCGGGCGCAAGTTTTATATTGAGATTCCTGCATATAAATGCGATGATGAAATCTTGAAGAACTATGTGGATAAGGATGTAATTCTCGGCATCCGCCCCGAAGACGTCAGCGATGAGGAGGCGGACATCTACGATGCGAAAACAGGCGTTATTGAAGCTACTGTAGACGTTACCGAGATGATGGGTGCGGAAACGTATCTGTACCTGTCGTGCGAAACTTACCCTATCACTGTTCGTGTTTCGTCGCGTTCGCAGGCACGTCCGCAGGATGTAGTTCAGCTTGCGATTGACCCCAATTCGCTTCATTTGTTTGATATTGATGATGAGCATTCGATATTGTCTTGAAATTGATACAATCAGCCCCCCAAACGCTGTAATAAGCGTTTTGGGGGGTTAAGTTTGAATAATAGCGGAGGTGTCACCGGCTTCGCCTGACAGGCTTATACATCAGCCGCAACTTTCGACTTTAGAATATCGACAAATAGATATAAATCCTTATTAAGCGGGCGGATGTAGGTGTAAATCTTTTCTTTTGTTGTAAAGTCGCGGTATACCGAAGTGAGGTAACTTTTTAATCCCAAGTCGAGCATTGCCATTGCTTCCGCGAAGTATCCGCGCCACGACCAGTTCCGCCGTTGGCAGTCGTTTAGTCTTACTCCGCCGTCGGGGCATAGTTCAATATTGTAGGACAGTTGTTTGCCGCGGCTGTCGCAGAGGAAGATTCGTTTTATGCAGGGGGACAATTCAAGCAGCATTTCGGAAAAATACTCGTTGATGTTGTCGGCGGAATTGAGCTTTTTTTCGCGTAGAAACTTTTCTACCGCTACGTCCCAAAATTCCCGCCGTGAGTTATTCTGCCCGAATTTTTGCTGCATACTTTCCACCAGCCCGCTATATGACGCTGAAAAAGCTGCGTAATCCGCTTCGGCGTTTGCTATGTCGGGTTGCGGTAGGGCTAACATATAGCCTTGATAATACCTTCCTCTTGAATTCATACAGTAGTCAAGCTGTTTTTGGTTTTCAATGCCCTCGTACAAGACTTCAATCCCGACTCGCTCCGCAAATAGTGCGAGTGCCTTCATGTATTCGCGGTAGTGGTATGAGTTTTCACTTTTATGCACGTAGCTCATGTCTATTTTTATAATGTCGGGAGAAAGCATTGCAAGCCGCTCAATATTGCTCGCCCTTTTCCCGTAATCGTCAACGGCAATGCGGCAACCGATTTTTTTGTAGTAATTTACGATTTCAGTAACGTAATCGGAATCGGCGAAAAATTCATCCTCGGTAATCTCAATGACTATATCGCTTAAATCAATGCCGAATTCCCGCGCCCACAGGATTGTCGGGAGCTTTTCGGGTTTGTTGGCGTACTTGGCTATCCATTCAAGGCGCAGATTGATAAAAAGATGCTGATTTTTCTTTTCGGCGGCGAATTTTTCCAACGCTTTCCGCCTTACTATTCTGTCAACCTTGAGTGCATCTTCGCAGGATACAGTCCTGTCCGAGAAAAAACGCCCTAATGATTGTACGTTGCTGTTGTCGTCAATGTACCTCCCGAGTACTTCAAACGAGTATATCCTGTTAGTATCGGCGGCTATTATCGGCTGAAAATACGGCATTATCCGCTCATGAGGTATGCTTTTTACCCCTGCCGCTTGTTTATTCGGATTTGTTTTCAAAATGACCACCCTTTCTATGAAGGTAACACCGCAGGGCAAGCTCTGCACCCCTCGCCTGCGGGCGAGAGAGCCGCCCCGGAGGGCGGGGTATTACACCCTTACTTTCAATAAATAAAGACGTTCCTCCCTCTACAATCGGAGAAACGTCTTTGTTCTATACAATATAATATCATCATAGCCGACATTTGTCAATACCTTAAAGTGAATTTTGTTAAAACTGTATAATTTTTTTAATTGTTTTGTTGAAAATATTAGAACCTGTCTTCTAATTTAAATTGCGAGATTAACGACTCAAGTGTACTCGCTTGCCCGCTCATTTCCTGTGACGAAGCGGCGGATTGCTGTGCTGTCGCGCTATTTTGTTGGACAACCATTGTCACTTCGTTGACAGCGACATTGATTTGCGAAATGGCGACTGACTGCTCTTCCGATGTTTGTGCGATTTTCGTGTTAATCTTGTTGCTCTCGTTTATTCCGTCAACGATCAATTTAAGGCTTTCGGAGGTTTTCTCAGCTATTTCCGCACCCAAACGCGCTTTTTTCACCGAATTTGCAATAAGCTCGTTTGTATTTTTAGCGGACTCGGCACTCTTAGCGGCAAGGTTGCGTACCTCCTCTGCGACAACGGCAAATCCTTTGCCGTGCTGTCCCGCTCTTGCGGCTTCGACAGCGGCATTAAGCGCGAGTATATTTGTTTGAAACGCTATATCGTCTATAACTTTTATAACCTGATTAATGCTCTGATTCGCGCTGTTGATTTCATTAACCGCGTCAATCATCTGCTTCATCTGCTCTGATGAATTTTCGGCATTCTTCATTATATCGTTTGCTAAATTTGCCGCTTTTTCAGCCATGTCGGTTTTTTCTTTCGCCTTCCCGGAAATCTCGGCGATTGTCTCGGACAATTGCGCGATAGCCGATGCTTGCTGAACAGAGCCGCTCGCAAGTGCTTGCGAGCCGCTTGAAATTTGCCCCGCCCCCAAATGCACCTGTTCGGTGGTTTGGTTTATAGCGTAAAATGTATCTTTAAGCCTTTTAACAAGCTCTTTCACTGCGTTCCCTATAACGTCTTTTTTGCCCAACACCTTGATTTCAGTCGTGAGGTCGCCGCTCGCTATTGCCGCAAGTGATTTTTCAAGGTTCATCAAATGTGCAATAAGTCCACCCGCCGCCCTTGCGACAATGCCTATCTCATTTTCCCACGCGGAACAGGTTTGTGCCGAAGCCATTACATCAGGCGGGAAGTTTAGGTCACCTTCGCTTCCGATTTGTCCGATTCCGCGTGCCATGTAGCCGAAGTGCTTTGTTATTTTGCTGACGATGGCGAACAGGATGGGAATACATATGGCACACAGTCCGAAAAACAGGCACAGCCACATAGGAATAACCCAGCCGCCGTCGCTTGACACATTAATCGCCAGTATCGTGCCTACAACACTGCCGTCTCTGCCGCTAATCGGTGTGTAACCCCAAGTGGCGGGTTTATCGTCAAATTTGATGACATCAATTACCGTGCCGGAGTTTAAAGCCGTTTCCCTGCTCTTGTCAATATTGTCGAACATCGTCGGTTCGCCCGGCAAAGAGGTTATAACAGGCTCTAACCCTTGATATAACACTATTTCACAGCCGGTCATGCTTTTGAGTTCGCTTATAATATCATCTTTGTCAAGCCGCTTTGAAAGAAACAGTACTCCGATTTGTTCGTTGCCGTCTTTTATGGGGACTCCGGCAGTAATGCTGAACCCGTTATTCAATGTCGGGTATACATAAGACACCGATTTGCCCTCAAGCGCATCGGCAATCGCAAGCGAACTCTTGATGTTATCGCCGAATCTGTCAGGTGCTTGCACACGGGCGAGTGCGTTACCCTCCATATCGGTAAAAGTCATTCCGTCACAGCCGGAATAGGCGAATGCGTCTTTTGCAAACTCGATGATTGCTTCGGTGTCCCCGTCTTTAATTGCTTGTGCAAAAACGGGCGATGGTCGGTCTGCCTCAATTTTGGCATAGGATAATACCCCAACCCGCCATTCCTCTATTACGATTTGGATTGTGCGGCTGACAGATTCCGCCACTTTGATATTGTCATCCGTTATGAGCTTGTTGGAGCTTAACATTGCCGCCCCGATGAAGATAAGCATTGAGAACACTTGCATAGATACAGGCAGTATCAACAATTTGAACCGCAGACCCTTAGTAAATTTCATTATAAAATCCCCTTACAAAAAAATAAGTATAGACAGCCACTGAAAACCTCAATGTGCCGCTATCGTTAAAGCAAAGTATAGCGTGGTTAGAGTTGACTGTAAAGTACCTATGGTGGCGAACTGTGAAAATTATATTTTCGGCTATTGACAAAACAGGATTAATGTGCTATACTGCCATAAATTAGTGTAATAGGAGGGGGTTAGTTTGAATAATAGCGGAGGTGTCATCGGCTTCGCTGATGAGCAGTCCGCTTGACAGGCTTATTCATGGAGGCTTTGTGCCTCAGAAAGGAATGGTCATAACGATGAAAGCGATAATTCTTGCGGGGGGGGCAGGTACGCGGCTTTACCCTATGACTAAGGTTATATCTAAGCAATTGCTCCCTATTTATGACAAGCCTATGATTTATTATCCCTTGTCGATGCCGTTGCTTGCGGGAATCAAGGAGATTCTCATAATATCAACGCCACACGATTTGCCGATATACAAAAACTTATTAGGCGACGGCAGTCAAATAGGGGCTAAGTTTGAATATGCCGAGCAAGCGGAGCCGCGCGGTCTCGCCGAGGCTTTTATAATAGGTGAAAGCTTTATCGGCGCGGACAGCGTTTGTTTAGTGTTGGGGGATAATGTTTTTTACGGACAAGCACTTTCCGCGATTTTGAAAAAAGCGGTTGAAAACAAAGTCGGCGCGACGGTTTTCGGCTATCCCGTGAAAAACCCCTCGGAGTTCGGCGTTGTTGAATTTGATGATAACAGCAAAGTTGTTTCAATTGAGGAAAAGCCCGATAATCCTAAGTCCGGTTATGCAGTCCCCGGTTTGTATTTTTATGATAACAATGTTGTGGAGATTTCTAAAAATGTAAAGCCATCAGCGCGTGGGGAATTGGAAATCACATCTGTCAACAACGAGTATCTTAAAAGAGGCGAGCTGAACGTAGTCCTCATGGGTCGCGGAATGGCGTGGCTCGATACGGGAAACCCGGTGGGCTTGCTCAAAGCTGCCGAGTTTGTCGAAACTGTGCAGTCGCGGCAGGGGTTTTACGTTTCCTGCATTGAAGAGATTGCTTGGCGGAGAGGATTTATAGATACCGATGCACTGTGTAAAATAGGCGAATCCTTGAAAATGACGGAATACGGGCAGTATATTTTGTCATTGTGCAAAAACAACTGAACGAATTTTTATGGTACTGCAATACAAGGGCTAAAAAGAGGGAATTAATTTCCCTCATTTTAGCCTGACGAAGACACTTTGTTTGGCAAAACAACTTCTAAGTTTTTAGTGGTAATGGAGTAGTACATTTGTGCAGAAAGGATACGGGTAAAAAGATGACGGTTTTTGTTACCGGGGGTGCGGGATTTATCGGCTCTAATTTTGTGTATCATCAACTCGGAAAATACCCTCAAGAGCGGGTAGTCTGCATAGACAAACTGACTTATGCGGGGAATATGAGGACTTTGCAAAAAGCATCGGAACATGACAACTTCCGTTTTGTAAAAGCCGATATTTGCGACAGGAATGCTATTTTCGAGTTGTTCAAGGAAGAAAAACCCGATATAGTCGTAAATTTTGCCGCAGAAAGCCATGTTGACCGCTCAATTGAAGAACCCGAGGTGTTTTTGACTACCAACATTCTCGGGACACAGGTTCTTATGGATGCCTGCCGCGAGTATGGGATTAAGCGGTTTCATCAAGTTTCAACCGATGAAGTATACGGCGATTTGCCTTTGAACAGACCTGATTTGATGTTTACCGAAAAAACGCCGATTCACACATCCAGCCCTTATTCCGCATCAAAGGCGGCGGCGGATTTGTTGGTTCAAGCATATATAAGGACATTTAAGCTACCCGCGACAATTTCACGCTGCTCCAACAATTACGGGCCTTTTCACTTTCCCGAAAAGCTTATTCCGTTGATGATTACAAAGGCACTTGCGGACAAAGCGTTGCCCGTTTATGGAAAAGGCGTAAATGTACGCGATTGGCTGTATGTTGAAGACCATTGCAAGGCGATTGATATGATAATCCGTGACGGAAAAGAGGGCGAAGTATATAATATCGGCGGTCATAATGAGATGGCTAACATTGATATTGTAAAGTTGATTTGCACGGAATTAGGCAAGCCCGAAAGTTTGATTACCTATGTGGAAGACAGGAAAGGGCATGATTTGCGTTATGCGATTGACCCGACAAAAATCCATAATGAATTAGGCTGGCTCCCCGAAACAAGGTTTGCCGACGGTATAAAGTCTACTATTCAATGGTATCTCGATAATAGGGCATGGTGGGAAGAGATTCTCAGTGGGGAGTATAGGTCGATAGAATTATAAAAGGAGTTGCAGTGAAGATTCTTGTAACAGGTGCAAAAGGGCAACTTGGTTTTGACGTTGTTGCCGAAGCGGCGGGCAGGGGGATTGATGCAGTCGGAGTGGATGTCGGCGATTTTGATATTACCGATGATAAGGCAGTTGCGGACTCGTTTGCTTTAATCAAACCCGATGCTGTAATACACTGTGCGGCGTGGACTGCGGTTGATGCGGCGGAGGATGAGGAAAATTTCGCAAAGGTGAGCGCGGTAAACGTCAAGGGGACTGAAAATATTGCCAAAGCTTGTAAAGTAAACAATTGCAGAATGCTGTTTGTGTCTACAGATTATGTGTTTGACGGGCAATGCGAAAAGCCGCAGAAGCCCGAGGATACCTGTAATCCTGTGAGCGTTTACGGGCGGACTAAGTATGAGGGGGAGTTGGCGGCGGCGCGAATTTGTCCCGAAGAACTGTTTATTGTGAGGATTTCTTGGGTGTTTGGCAAAAACGGAAACAACTTTGTTAAAACAATGCTGAAATTGGCTGAAACACGCGACACTTTATCAATAGTAAATGACCAAATAGGAACACCCACTTATACCCGTGACTTGGCGGAGTTGCTTATTGATATGGTTTTGAGCGATAAATACGGTGTTTATCATGCGACTAATTCAGGCGGGTTTATCAGTTGGTATGATTTTGCGAATGAGATTTTTAAGCAAAAAGGCATTAAGATTAAGCTGAACCCGGTAGCGAGTTCGGAATTTCCGACAAAGGCAAAACGCCCTTTTAACAGCCGATTGGATAAGAGCAAGTTGAACGAAAACGGTTTTAAGCAATTGCCCGATTGGAAGGATGCGGTTAGAAGGTTTTTGAAAGAATTGGATGATGTGCAGAAAGGGCAGGGGTAAAAGTTTGAAAGTAAATCTTCGTAAACGGAGAGAACGAAGCTTTAATAATGAAATTGTGTAGAAAGGGCAGGGGTAAAAATTTGAAAGTAAATCTTCGTAAACGGGGAGAACGAAGCTTTAATAATGAAATTGTGTAGAAAGGGCAGGTGTAAAAATATGATTAGTGTGACGGAGTGTGCGATTAAGGGGCTGTATGTAATTGAGCCTAAGGTTTTTGGGGACAGCAGGGGTTGGTTTTGCGAAACTTATAATAAAAATGATATGGAAGCCGCGGGGCTGA
This sequence comes from Oscillospiraceae bacterium, assembly GCA_009777415.1. GTDB lineage: Bacteria > Bacillota > Clostridia > Oscillospirales > Ruminococcaceae > Ruminiclostridium_E. Next base: position 2,244 of record WRLX01000063.1, on the reverse strand, counting down.
ATATGAATTTTGTGCAGGATAACCAGTCGATGAGCATTAAAGGAGTACTGCGCGGATTGCATTACCAAAAACGCTTTCCGCAGGGGAAACTTGTTCGGGTTGTACGCGGCGCGGTTTTCGATGTCGCAGTTGACCTTAGGGAAGGCAGCGCGACCTATGGAAAATGGTACGGAGTGGAGCTTTCCGCCGAGAATAAGAAGCAATTTTATATTCCCGAAAACTTTGCACACGGTTTTTTAGTGCTTACCGATGAAGCCGAGTTTGTTTATAAATGCACCGACTTTTATCGTGCGGACGATGAAGGCGGGATAATTTGGAACGAGCCCAAAATCGGGATTGAATGGCCTGATTTGGGCATGGAGTTTATTATTTCCGATAAAGATAAGAATTGGGGCGGAATTTAGGGGGTTGTTTAGAGCGGGCATTTTGCTTAATTACACAAGCAAAATGCCCGCTTGAACGTGGTTGACGGGAATCGGCAGCGAGAGAGTTTGCATTTCCACAACCCTCACCCCACAGTAATCAACTCCGCAGTCTCGATAAATCGAAGAGCAATCTCACGTAAAAATTCATAATCGTCTAATTCCTCGGGGACTGATATTCCTAAAACTGAATTTCCAATTGGGGTGTAAATATGCCCTTCCGACTCCCAATCTGCTTTATTGTATATAATGTTGTCCTCAATTAAATAACTCGGCCCTTGCTCTCTTGTTTGTTCTTTCAAAGATTCAAACTGGTCAACAGAGGTATCTTTAATCCAACCCGGTCGGCTTATGAATATCTCAATGCGAGGGCTGGCCGAAAGCCAAAAATCCTCGCTATCTTTGAGCAACTGTGTTGACACGTAATAGTATTGCGTAGCGTTTTCCCCCACATCGACACGATACAATTCATAACCGTCGATTTCCATTGTCGGGAAGTAAAACTTTTTTATATCCGCAATTTTATTAGCCGAATACACCCAATAGTTTTCATCTTCCTTGCCTACAGTCCTTGAAAGCTCAAAATGCTTTAAAAGCTCGCTCCTGAAATCGTCAACATTTTCTATCATAAGCGGAGCGAAACAAGCCGAATCTGTCTCTTTATCAGACATATCCAATTGGACTTCGTCCGCTATATCCGCTTGCGCTTCATCAGCTTGAGGCGCAACCGTGCCGTTGTTTTCCGACTCGGCGCAACCTGACAAAGTTGCGAGTAGCATTGCTATAATAACAACTATAGCGTAGAATTTGTTTTGCAATTTCATAAACTTGAACCCTCCTACTCTTAATATTATATGCATTATAACATATAACTCTCTCGAAAACAAGATGAATTTTGTACAAATTTTCCAATTTTTTTTGTTTGTTTTGCACAATAAAATAAAGTCTTTGATGAAGAAACTTAGAACCTGTCTTCATAAGCACGTTGCTTATAAAGACAGGTTCTTATAAAGTGTATTAAAACTTGCGTTTAATTTCGCGTTTTCGCTCATTTATGCCTTGGATTATGACATTTCCCAATATCGCCGCAACAACTAATATCAGAATAGCTAACTGTAATGCTTGAAACAGCGGTGAGCTAACCTGTGCAACCGGGACAGCCGCTCTTATAAAAACATAGTCGTTAGAATCGGTGAGCGTTTCAACCTTTAGAGCGTAGTACATAAAGTTCGATTCTAAGGTGTTCGAGAAACGCGCAATGGTGGTGGGCGAATTGTTCAATGCAGCTTGTATTTCCGGTCGATTTAAGCGGCTTTCAAGCGATGACATATCAATAGGGCGACTGTCTGCGAGAATCATTCCGTCAGAGTCTATAACAGTTATTCGCGTACCCCCGCCCGCTTTGACAAGAGTTGACAGTTCCATGCCGCCGCGGTATAAATCAACGAAGGCTTCAGCTTGCTCTATTGCCGCCTTTTGTGCTATGTCAGTGTTGTCGGCGTAGATTGAATGAGTATACCAACCGAAATAAACTAAACCACCTAAAAGCAACAGGGAAATTAAATACGAAATCCATTTTTTCATCACAAACCTCCTTAAATATTAGCGTTCATCGGCGAAAAGTACGCTTACCTCAGTCCCCGCGCCGAATTTGCTTTTCAACGATAACTGCCAACTATACAAATTACAAATGTGTTTAACAATCGAGAGCCCTAACCCCGTGCCTCCATTCGCCTGCGAACGGCTCTTTTCAACACGGTAAAACCGCTCGAATATGCGTGTTTGTTCTTCGGGAGGAATGCCTATTCCGTCATCGGCAACA
>WRLX01000062.1 GCA_009777415.1 Oscillospiraceae bacterium | reverse complement strand
AAATTTCTTCTGCATCGGCATTCGCCGGGTTTCCGTTCGTTACAATTCGAGCCGCGTGCCAAGGGTCGTTTCCGTTTACGATTATGCTTGTGTTGCCGATTGAATAACTCTGAATCGCAAGCGCATCGAAAACATCAATCGCCCCGTTGCCGTTGACATCGCCCAATCTGTACGAACAGACACAGTTCCGCCCTTTGCCGCACGCACTACACACAACAAAATCACCATTGTTCCAAAAACTTGACAATTGCGGAACACTTCTGTACCGCGACACCGCTTTGGCAGGTGTACGCACTGTCAAAGCGTTCGAGATTCCTTGAAAAACATTTGCGCCAAAAGTAGGCGGAATCTGCCCGTCAAACGTCACGCTATTAAGGTATAGGCAGTTTCTAAACGCCCTTTGTCCTATGTGCGTAAAAGTTCCGGGAATTTGAACCCCGTTAATTTGTGTTAAATTTTGGAGTGCCTCATCAGCAATTTTAGTAACAGGGAGATTTTTTCCGTTCCATAAGGTCATTAAGTTTGACATATTCCCAGCACTCGGTCGCAACGTTTCGGGTATTTCAATCACATCACTATTTACGAAACAAGCGACAATTGTTGCAGTTTGATTTGCACCGCTCCCCTCTAATACAAAATACCATTTCATCTGGGTACACAATAACGGCGTATCACTATTAGTGGTTCTCAACGTGTTAGCAGTTGTCGCTAATACATCGACAAACCGTTGTGCCGCCGCTTCCTCAACAACAGGCGCAACCACATCAACCTCCGCAACAACCCTATCCGCCTCAAATCCAATCCACCCCGGAGTGCTTGTTGCATCGCTCAAAGTATAGCCGAAACTCACCGATTCACCCGGCAAAATCCCGCGGTTGCTCGCGCTTTCCACGTACTCAAGCTCGGAAATAAACTTTTTACGAAAATTTTCCAACATTTCCGACACTTCGGGGTTATCGCTGTATTTCGCCGCCAATTCTTCATGTAAAATACCGGATTCCGTCAGCGAAACAACCGCACCCCAAACCCCCGTGATATTCCCGCCGAAATCATCGTACACCAATGCCCAATCCCGGATTATTTCCGTGCCGGTATTGGTGATAGTAACGGTAACATTCGGGCTGTTACCCGCCCCGGCGACACTGTAGTCAATAGTGTAGCCCTCATACTCGAAACGCGCGGCACTTACTTCGTCCGCAAATGCACTCATCGGCACGGCTGTGACAATTCCGAGTAGCATAGCCGCGCTTAGAAACAGCGAAACAATTTTGTTCCTGTTTCGGGTTGATACGAACATTTTCTTTCCCACCATGTTTTTCCTCATTTCTCTGTCGTTTTTACGACATAATTAATTGTACTACCATTCTATGCAGAAATCAGCGTTTTTGAACCTGCATTTCATGGCGTAATTTTAGTATAACATGGATTTTTGGTAATTGCAAGAGTTTTTGGGAATTTTGAGTAAAAATTTTTTGCCCCCTTTCATGCAGGAAACTTTGTACGCGACCACGGCATTATACTTCATAAAACAGGCTTGATTGATGCTTCCTTAACCGCCTTAAACATTTCCTCCAAGCTTGATGCTTTAATAATTTTTATTCCATCGGCGCAAAACTCGCTTTTAGGCGTGATACAATGTGTAAATCCCATACGCAAACATTCGCGGACACGCTCGGCGGTATTGTTTACAGCGCGTATTTCGCCGCCTAATCCGAGTTCGCCGAATACTGCGAGAGTTTCCGGCACAGGCTCATCGCACAGCCCGGAATACAAAGCCAATGCTACCGATAAATCTGCGGCGGGCTCGGTTGCGGAAATCCCTCCTATAATATTTATATACACATCACAACTCCCGAAAAACAGACCTGTCCGCTTTTCGAGAACCGCCAAAATAAGGCATAGCCTGTTATAGTCAAAGCCGTTTGCAACCCGTCTCGGCGCGGCGAATCCGCTTTTTGTCACCAATGCCTGAACTTCCGCAAGAATAGGACGCGCCCCCTCCATTGTACACAGCACACTTATTCCCGAAACGCCGCCGGGCCGCCCGGACAACAACATTGCCGACGGGTTCTCAACTTGGCGCAGACCGCGTTCGTACATTTCAAAAACGCCTATTTCGTTAGTTGAGCCAAATCTATTCTTAACCGCACGTAAAATCCGGTAGGACAGCCGCCTGTCCCCCTCAAAATACAGCACAGTGTCCACAATATGCTCAAGCACTTTAGGTCCCGCTATTCCGCCGTCTTTATTAACATGGCCTATTATAAGAATAGGTATTTCTTTGTTTTTGGCAACTGCGGTAAGTAAATTAGTGCATTCGCGTACTTGAGTAACGCTTCCTTGGGCGGAATTGATTGAATCTATTTTCATTGTCTGTATTGAATCGACAATTACAATTTCGGGCAGTTCCCGCTCAATCGCCGCTATTATCGCACATAAGTCGGAACTTTGCGCAATGAGTAGGTTGTCGGCAGATATTCCGAGGCGTTCGGCGCGGATTTTAATCTGCCGCTGACTTTCTTCCCCCGCAATGTAAAGTACTTTCTGTGCCATATTGTCGCATATTTGCAGCAATAGGGTCGATTTTCCTATTCCCGGTTCACCCGAAAGCAGGACTACCGAGCCTTTGACAAGTCCGCCACCTAAGACACGATTCAACTCCCGCGTCCCGGTATCAATGCGGACATCATCATCGCAGTCTATGTCGCCGAGCTTGCGTACAGCCGCAGGGGCATACCCCGCGCTTACTGCCGACGGCAGCGACACTCCCGGTTGTTGCTCAATCTGCTCAATAGTGTTCCACGCACCGCAGCCGGCACACTGTCCGTTCCATTTCGGGTACTCTCTCCCGCACTCTATACATTCGTAAAGCGTTTTAATTTTCGGCATAGGCAAACCAATCCTCCTGATAATAATCACAGCAAAGTATATCATAAGACGGTTTAAAAGTCAATATTAAAATTTTTTTGACATTTTTTGAATAAGTATTTGACAAATGACATTTTTTATGGTACTATTCTACAAGCTACACAAAAATACAAGACAAAAAAGTAAATTGATAAAGAGAAGGGAAAGGGTAAAAGTTTGAAAGTTAATCTGCGTAAATGCGGAAAACGAAACTTTCAACGGCACGCTTGTGCAGAAAGGGAAAGGGTAAAAGTTTGAAAGTTAATCTGCGTAAATGCGGAAAACGAAACTTTCAACGGTACGCTTGTGCAGAAAGGGAAAGGGTAAAAAAGATGATTGTTTCGACTAAAGATGCGCCTGCGGCTATCGGGCCGTATTCACAGGGTATTGTTACGGGGGGATTGCTGTTTTGTTCCGGGCAAATACCGCTGTCGCCGGATACAGGAGAAATTATAGGAGTCGATGTGCGGGGGCAGACTGAGCAAATTATGAAAAACATTAAAGCGGTTCTTAATGCGGCGGGCTGTGAATTTAGCGATGTTGTAAAAACCACCTGCTTTTTAACAAATATGGGAGATTTTGCGGCATTTAACGAGATTTACGCAAAATATTTTACTTCTAACAAGCCTGCGCGTTCGTGCATTGCGGCGGCGGCACTTCCGCGCGGAGTACTGGCTGAGGTTGAGGTTATTGCGTCGGTTGCGGCGGGGACAGGAGGTTAAGATGCTCATAAACGCGGAAACAAAGTTGAACGGGGCGCAGATTGTTATTAAACAGCTTATTGCGCATGGTGTCAATACGGTATTCGGTTATCCCGGGGGGGCGGTATTGACTTTGTATGACGAATTATATAAAAATTCCGAACGCATTAATCATGTTTTGACGGCTCATGAACAAGGTGCGGCTCACGCGGCGGACGGTTACGCACGAGTAAGCGGGAAAACGGGCGTTGTTATAGCTACAAGCGGCCCGGGGGCAACTAACCTCGTTACGGGAATCGCCAATGCTTATCTCGACAGCATTCCGATAGTCGCGATTACCGGGAATGTCCCCGTGCCGCTTTTGGGAAAAGACAGCTTTCAGGAAGTCGATATTGTCAGCATTACTAAAACAATGGTCAAGTATAATTATATAGTCCGCGATGTAAACGAGCTTGAGGGTGTTTTGAAAGAGGCATTCCGTGTAGCCAATGAAGGGCGGCGCGGTCCGGTGCTTGTGGATATTCCCAAAAACATTCAAAGCGATATTGCCGACAGTCTTGACGACAATGCGGTTTTAGCCGATGCCGTTAGCGGCGGCGATGCGGATGACTGCCGCAGTAAAAGCTTAGATGAGATTGCCGAGGTAATTAACCGCAGTGAAAGGGCGTTTATATATGCGGGCGGCGGGATTATTTCAAGCGGCGCGGAAAAAGAGTTGCGGTTATTGTCGGAAAAACTGTCCGCTCCCGTAGGATTGAGCATGATGGGTCTGTCCGCGCTTCCCAACAATTATCCGCTTAATCTCGGAATGTGCGGTATGCACGGGAGGTATGCCTCATCTATGGCAAAGTCAGAATGTGATGTATTGCTTGTTTTGGGGGCGAGATTTTCAGATAGAGCTACCGGAAACGTGGTTGAATACTCACAGGACAAGACGATTATTCATATTGATATTGACGATTCGGAGTTCGGCAAGAATGTAACGCCGCATTTTTCGCTTTGCGGTGATGTAAAACGAATATTGGTGGAGCTTTTGAAAAAGCTGAATCCCGATGAACACATTAAAAAACATTCGGAAAAATGGCTAAGTCGCATTAACGCTTTAAAGCAGATTGAGGCTGAATCCGAGAATTGCGAATTCGCGCCTAAGGAGGTAATCCAAACGGTAAGGCGTTTTTGCGGGGATGACACTGTAGTCGCAACAGACGTGGGTCAACATCAAATGTGGGTAATGCAATATTATAAATTGGGAAAATCTCGGACTTTGCTTACTTCGGGCGGTCTCGGTGCAATGGGGTTCGGCTTGGGTGCGGCAATCGGCGGCTGTATCGCTAACGGCAGAAAAAGAACAGTCCTTTTTACAGGCGACGGCAGTTTCGGAATGAACCTTATTGAGCTTGCAACTGCTGTTTCGCAAAAATTGCCTATTATTATCGTTATATTGAATAACAGTTCGCTGGGCTTGCCGCGTCAGTGGCAGACGACTTTTTACGGGGGGCGTTATTCACAAAGCGATTTAACCGGGCGTAAAACCGATTTTTGCGCATTGGCAGAGGCATTTGGTGCAAAGGGATATTCGGCGGATGATATGTCAACACTTAATGAAGTCCTTGAAAGTGTTTGCTGTTTAGCGGATAATCAACCTGTTGTTATTGATGTTAAAATTGAGCCGAACGAAATAGTCCTTCCGATGATTCCCCCCGGTGGCTCGATTAAGGATATTATTACAAAGTAAGAGAGGTTGCAGAAAGGAAGTGCGGAAAACGAAACTTTTAAAGTATACTTGTGCAGAAAGGACAAGGGTAAAAAAATGGAATTAACTCTTGATAGAATATACCAAGCGACACACTTGTTAAAGGATTGTGTAAGGAAAACAGACATTATTCCGTCCGCGCTTGTTTCATTTAATAAGAACCTGCATTTTAAGGCGGAGAACTTACAGGTTACAGGTTCTTTTAAGGTGCGTGGTGCGTACTTTAAAATTGCCATGCTCCCGCCCGAAGAACGCGAAAAAGGTGTTATTGCCTGTTCAGCCGGGAATCACGCTCAAGGAGTTGCACTTTCGGCGGCGCGAACAGGGATTGATGCAACTATATTTATACCGAGCATTGCACCGCTGTCCAAAATTGAAGCAACTCGGCAACTCGGGGCAAGGGTAGAGCTTGTAGACGGAGTGTACGACGATGCTTACAAAGCGGCGATTGCTTTTCAAAAAGAGAGCGGGGGCGTGTTTATACACCCGTTTGACGATATTGATGTTATAGCGGGGCAGGGGACAATCGGGATTGAAATATTAGAGCAGATTAACGGTCTTGAGGCAGTTGTTGTGCCGATTGGCGGGGGCGGACTTATTTCGGGAGTCGCGTTTGCCGTTAAGAAACTCAACCCGCAATGCAAGGTCTACGGTGTTCAGGCGGCGGGTGCGGGAAGTATGTATCAGTCCTTCGAAAACAACGAGAGGGTTGAATTAAGTCGGTTGTCAACCTTTGCGGACGGGATTGCAGTAAAATCCCCCGGTAAAACCACATTTGAGATTTGCAGACAATACGTGGATGAAATTGTAACGGTCAGCGATGACGAAACAGCAACAGCAATACTCACGCTTATGGAACAGCAAAAGCTTGTTGCAGAAGGCGCGGGTGCGGTCGCTGTTGCCGCAGTGATGTTCGGTAAACTTCCTTTTTTAAAGGATAAAAAGACCTGTGCAATTGTTTCGGGCGGCAACATTGACGTTAATATTCTCTCTCGCGTGATTAGCCGCGGTCTATTGACTACCGGGCGGCTTTCGGAGTTGAAAATTCAAATGCTCGACAAGCCGGGGCAACTCAAGGAAGTGTCGGCGATTATAGCTGATATAGGTGCTAACGTCATAAAAGTCATGCACAATACCGGAGGAGAAAACACCGATATTAACGGCTGTTATTTGCATATTTCAATGGAAACCAAAAATAAAGCGCATTTCTGTGAAGTTAAAAGGGCGATACAAAATGCAGGGTATAGGATTGTTGAGGAATGTTAGAAGCCGTCCTATCGTTTCTTCGGCACGTTTCCTATTGGGACGGCTTTTTAGAACCCATTTAGGTTTTTGCTAAAATTGCCGCGCCTATTATCCCGGCATCGTTTCCGAGCCTGCAAATAGCAAGCTCGGTATTTTTTTCGGAATCGCGCGAAAAAACCTGCATAGCTACTGATTGAGTCAGCGGGATGAGCAGTTTGTCCCCCTCGTTGCAAACTCCGCCGCCTATGCAGACTATATCGGGTTGAAATATGTTTATGACATTAGTGAGTCCGCAGGCTAAATATTGTATATACTTGTCTACAACCTCTTGACCTGCGCGGTCTTTTAATTCTGCCGCCTGCCACGCTGTCCTTGCGCTGATTTTGCCGTTTTGCTCTGAAATACGGTGCATTTCCGAATCGGGATTTTGCTCAATCGCCTCTTTAGTCATGCGTACAAGCCCGGTTGCCGAGGAATAAGCCTCAAAACAGCCGTTACGCCCGCAATTGCAGCGTATACCGTTGGCATTGATTACTATATGCCCTATTTCGCCGCCGGCAAAGTTCATGCCGTAATACAGCTTTTTGTCAATTATTATTCCCGAACCGACACCTGTGCCGAGGGTGATTACAATTGCCGAGTTTGCCCCCACTGCCGCCCCTGCGACAAATTCCCCGTAAGCGGCGGCATTTGCATCGTTGTCGATGGTTACGGACAGTTTTGTTGCTTTTTCCAAATCCGCACACAGGGGTACATTGTACCAATTGAGGTTGACGGCGCGTTCTACAATGCCCAAATTCTTATTGCACAGTCCGGGACAGCCTACTCCAATCCCCCCTATTTCCCCAATCGGGATATTTGCCTCTTGAGTCATCTGTGTAACAAGTGCGGCGACGTTTTTCACAATTGACTCATAACCTTTTTCGCTTTCGGTTTTGATGGACTTTTTGTGTAAGATAGCCCCTTTATCGCTGATTATTCCGCAGGCGATATTTGTGCCGCCTATATCCACGCCTATATACTTATGCTTCATATTTTTACCCTTTTCCTTTCTGCACAAATGTGCCATAAAATTTCGTTTTCCCATTTACGTAGATTTATTTTCAAACTTTTACCCATTTCCTTTCTCGGCGCAATCGTGCATTTCCACTTTTAATATTACATATTCCGGGTTATACTTTTTTACTATTTCGGGGTGTTTGTCCGCAAGCGCGAAAAACTCCTCAGCTTTGCCTTCGGTGAATTTTACTATGCGCGACAGCGAAAGCTCCGTTACGGCTTTGCAATAAACGCACAGAGCGATTACCCTATAACCGCCCAATTGCATTACCCGAAACGGATAAATAGCGCATTCAAGCGGTTTTTCCTCTTTCAGGCTACACCCGCACTCGGTAAGAAAATCACATATGAGCAAATCCGAATCGGGATTTGCTGCCGTTGCAGTCACCGAAGCGGGAATTTCCCAGTCATCGTTTTTATCGAAAAAGCAGCATCCGCGGCACTCGGCACACTTTTTACCTGTAAGAATTTCATGTATCATGCTTTCGGCACACTTTTTCCCCGTAAGAATTTCGTGTATCATGATTAAAGTATAACACGGCATAAGCTCAATGTCAAGTGTTGACTTTTTGAAAAAAATATGCTATTATATTATTCATGTCTATGTTGAAATCAGATTTTTATTATGAACTACCTGAGGAATTAATCGCGCAAACGCCGATTGAACCGCGTGATTCTTCTCGATTAATGGTGGTTAATCGTGCCTCTGATACAATTATGCACGATTATTTTTACAATATCGCCGATTATTTAAATAAAGGTGATTTGCTTGTAATGAACGACTCAAAGGTTTTCCCCGCGCGTATTATCGGAACACGAAAGGGCGGAACACTATCAAAATCGGGCATATCTGTTGAGTTTTTATTGCTTGAGCCGATTGAACATTCGGAGCAGGCTCACGAGAGTATTTGGGAAACAATGGTTTATCCGGGGAGGAGGCTGAAAAAAGGGGCAGTTGTTGAGTTTCCCGAGGGATTGACGGCAGAGGTTATCGAAACTGTAAACAACGGCAACAGGCTTGTCAAGTTCAACTATGCGGGGGATTTTTACGAGCTGCTTAACAGAATCGGGAGTATGCCGCTCCCTCACTATATTGCAAACCAGCCCGAGCTTAAAAGCAAAACCGACTTACATGACAGGTACAACACTGTTTACGCGGACAAAGTAGGCTCAGTCGCCGCACCCACTGCCGGGCTTCACTTTACCGACAGAGTTTTTAACAGGCTAACCGAAAAAGGAATTGATACAGCTAAGGTTACTCTGCACGTCGGGATTGGTACTTTTCGTCCCGTTAAATGCGAGAAGATAGAAGAGCATAAAATGCACTCGGAGCGGTTTATATTGCCCGAAGAAACGGCACTGAAAATCAGGGAATGCAAGTCCGGTGGCAATCGCGTAATCGCAGTCGGCACAACTGCCTGCCGAACGCTTGAATCTTGTAATTCAATCGGCGGCAAAGCCTGTTCGGGGAACACCGATATATTCATAACGCCCGGATACTGCTTTAAGACAATAGATGCGCTTTTGACTAATTTTCACCTCCCCGAAAGCACACTGCTGATGTTAGTAAGCGCGTTCATCGGGCGGGAAAAGGCACTTTTTGCTTATAATGAAGCGATTAAGGCGCGATATAGGTTTTTTAGTTTCGGGGACAGTATGTTAATTTTATGAGAGGGTAAATTTTTATTAATGAGTACAGCAAAGACGCTCAAAAATCTGACTCTGTCGGCGGTATTTATCGCCTTGATTACTACATCTATATTTTTTGTGAGGGTAACCCTGCCGTGGGGCGGGGTTATTCACTTCGGCGATGCTTTAGTATGGATTGCGGCGGCGATTCTGCCTTTTCCTTATGGGCTGGCAGTCGCCGCATTAGGGCCGGGATTGTTTAACCTTTTTGCGGGGCTGACAATGTGGTTTCCTTTTACAATTATTATAAAGCCCGTCACCGCTTTATTCTTCACGAGCCGCGAAAGTACCATTTTAAGCAAGCGCAATACTGTCGCACCTTTTATTGCGGGGGCTGTCAACATGGTCTTGTATTTTGCGGCGACTATATCACTTTTCGCCTTTGGCGTTCTCGCAACCGATGAACCCAATATATGGATTGCGGGTGCGATTGCTTTACCGGGTGATGTCGTTCAAGCCTGCGGCAGTATAGCCTCGTTTTTCATAATTTCCGCAGTCCTTGACAAAATCAAATTTAAGAAGCTGTATTAGCCCTCCACTGAGCGGGAATGTAAGGTAACACCGCAGGGCAAGCCCTGCACCCCTCGCCTGCGGGCGAGAGAGCCGCCCCAAGGGGCGGGGTATTACACCCTTACTTCCAATAAATATTTCAAAAAATAAAAAAAACAGTTGCAAAAGAAAAAGAATCGTGCTATACTCTAATTATACTATACTCAAAAACT
>WRLX01000061.1 GCA_009777415.1 Oscillospiraceae bacterium | reverse complement strand
TGTTCGCCCGCCCGATTACGGCAAATATTTCAGCCAACGCCTGCGACAACTGCGGAATTTCAATCAAATCGTCAACTTTATCCCTCAATCCCGATGCCATATCCTTCAACTCCGAGTCAGCCTCGTGCCGCTTTGTGTCCTGCTCTGTAATACGCCCTGTAATATGCCCGTCAAAGTATTTCAGCACCATTGCAACGGTTCTTGAAACGAGGTTGCCGAGGTCGTTCGCCAAATCGGTGTTAATTCTTGTGAGCATCAGCTCGTTTGTAAAATCAAAATCGCCCGAAAACGGCATTTCTCTCAAAATTTGGTAACGAACCGCATCAACTCCAAACCTCTCCCCCAATATAAACGGCTCAACAATATTGCCGAGGCTTTTGCCCATCTTCTTCCCGCCGAAATTAATCCAGCCATGAGAGTAAAGCCTTTTAGGCAAAGGCAACTCAAGCCCCATAAGAATTGCCGGCCATATAATAGAGTGAAACCGCACGATTTCTTTTGCAGTCATGTGGTACATATTGCCGCCCTCGCTCCAGTAATCCATATCATCATGCGCATCATTACAGTAGCCCAAAAGGGTGATATAATTGGAAAGTGCGTCAATCCAGACGTATATAACGTGTTCCGCCCCGTTTTCTTCTTTAATAGGTACCGGAACTCCCCATTTAAAAGTAGCCCGCGATACGCAAAGGTCTTCCAACCCCGGTCTGATAAAATTGTTCACCATTTCGTTTACACGCGCCGCCGGCTGTAAATAATCGCTCTCGGTGAGCAATTTTTCGATTCTCTCTGCAAACGGCGACATTTTCATAAAATAGGCTTCTTCTTTTGCGTCAATGACCTCTCTGCCGCATTCGGGGCATTTCCCGTCCACTAATTGGGAAGCTGTCCAAAACGACTCATCGGGGACACAATACTTCCCTGTGTATTCACCTTTATAAATATAACCCTTGTCATACAGCTTAATAAAAATATCCTGTACCGCTTTTTTGTGGTAATCATCGGTAGTGCGTATAAACCTGTCATAGCTAATCCCCATATATTCCCACAGCTTTATGAAGCGAGCGGCAATCTCATCGACATACTCCTTGGGCGATTTCCCCGCTTTTTCGGCACTTTCTTCAATTTTCATGCCATGCTCATCCGTCCCGGTAGAAAACATCACGTCATACCCCTGCCTCCTTTTGTAGCGTGCAATAGTATCACAGGCGACTGTAGTGTAGCAATGCCCGATATGCGGGTTGCCCGATGGGTAGTAAATAGGCGTTGTTATATAGAATTTCTTTTTGTTACTGCTTTGAATACTCAATGGCTGTTCCTTCCTCTCCCTTATAATTAATTCATATTATACCACATTTTATACGATTTTGGCAATAACACAAAAAAATAATTTGTAATTTTTGCATTTTTCATAAAAAAGACTTGATTTTTTTTAAAATTTCAGTTAGAATGTCTTTATAGCCATTGGGCGAAGCGGAATGCAAAGAGGCAAGAAAGGCTATAAGAAAGGGCTGAGAGTGTGTCTAATAATATGTCTGTAAATATGTCTGTGAGTATATCTGCGAATATGTCAGGTAAAATATTCCAAAATGCGATTAAGCAAATGCGCGATGTCGCCCCCGAGCAGGAAATGGGGGTAGTTGACCAAAACGGCGCAATCATCGCTTGCAGTGACCCCGACAAAACCGGAATAAGGAGCGATTTTTACGCAGTTGACTTAAACGACTGCGAATCCGATGGTGTTTTTGTACGCGAAGGGTTTACATATAAACCTTTCGGCGGATTCCCGAGTCCCGATTACGCTGTATTTATCCAAGGCGACGGCGCGGTTGCTCATGCGCAGGTCATGATGATGTCGGCTATGCTTAACCTGCTCAAGCAGCAAAACGATGAAAAGCACGACCGCAACAACTTTATAAAAAATATTGTACTCGGCAATGTTATGTCTGCCGATATTGGTATTAAAACACGAGAGTTGCACTTTAACTCGGAAGTAGAACGCGTTGTGTTCCTTATCAATGTTGTTACAAGTGCGGATGTTTCGGCATTTGAGGTAATCCAAAACCTGTTCCCCGATAAAAGTAAGGACTTTTTGTTTAACATAACCGAAAACGAGTTAGTTTTGGTCAAGGAACTGAGAAACCACACAGATGCAAAAACAGACGTAAAAAACCTTGAAAAACTCGCCCATTCCATCTCAAGCACACTGTCTACCGAAACCTTTGCCACAACGAATATAGGAATCGGCTCGCCCGTTACAGGAATTAAGGACTTGTCACGTTCATTCAAGGAAGCGCAAATAGCAATAGATGTGGGAAAAGTCTTTGAAACCGAGAAAAAAATTGTCTGCTATACGGATTTGGGGATTGCGCGGCTGATTTACCACCTGCCGATAACCCTCTGCCATACATTTTTGAAGGAGGTTTTCAAAAAAGGCTCAATAGAATCGTTAGATACCGAAACTCACGGCACTATTCAGCGTTTTTTTGAAAACAACCTTAACGTGTCGGAAACATCGCGGAAACTGTTTGTACATCGGAATACTCTTGTGTACAGGCTTGATAAAATCAAAAAGCTGACGGGGCTTGATTTACGTGAATTTGAAGATGCAATTGTGTTTAAAATAGCATTAATGGTAAAGAAATTTCTCTTAAATAATGACCCGAAAAAATAATTAAGTAAGGAACAATGAATAAAGGAATAGTGCGGAAATTCGCATTTACCCGCATTTATTCCTTATTCATTATCAGTTGTAACCATGGTTGAACTAAAAAACGTAGAAGTTTTTTATAAAGAAAGCGGGGTTGATGCGCTGCGCGATGTCAACATCCGAATTAACGATGGAGAGTTTGTTTTTATAGTGGGCGATTCGGGTGCCGGGAAAAGCACCCTGCTGAAACTCCTCACTAACGAGCTTCTCCCCACAAAAGGAAGAGTTTTTGTAAACGGGTATAACCTTTCTAAACTAAAAAAGTCGAAAATTCCGAAATTCCGTCGTTCTATAGGGATGGTTTTTCAGGATTTCCGCCTTATTCCCGATATGAGCGTTTTTGAAAACGTGGCGTTTGTTTTGCGGGTAACAGACAAACCCAAAAAGTATATTCGGCAAAGAGTCCCGTATGTGCTTAATTTGGTGAAGCTGGCAGACAGGGCAAAGTCTTACCCGTCACAGCTGTCCGGCGGCGAACGGCAGAGGGTCGGCATTGCGCGGGCATTCGCCACTGACCCCGGGATTATTATTGCGGACGAGCCTACGGGGAATATTGACCCGCGGCTTTCCTATGAAATTGTCGAGCTTTTGCTTGACATTAATAAATGCGGGACAACGGTTATAATGGTAACTCACGAACACGATTTAGTTCGCTATTTCGGCGGAAGGATTATCAACCTCAAAGACGGGCAGGTTGTTTTTGACGACTTCATAGGCGGAAAAAATGAGGAGACAGATGACAATGAAGAGGATGTGAGGGGGGTAAAAAATTAATGAGATGGTATAATTTTACGTTCCTTGTAAAAAAGGGTGTTCATTCTGTTTGGTATAATCGGCTGATGTCTTTTGCGTCGTTTTGCGTACTGCTTGTGAGCTTGCTTATGGTGGGGCTTGCCGGGCTTGCGGCGGCAAATATAAACTTGATTCTCGATTATGTGGAAGACCGTAACGAGGTGTTGGTGTTTACCGATGGGGAATTGCCGCGTTCGACTACCGATGAAATAACCGAAACGCTGCGAAACAGCCAATACACAACTCGGACAGGGGTGAAATTCTTCTCAAGGGAAGAAGCGTGGGAACAGTTTAAAAACGAAAACCCCGATGCCGATTCAATCTATCAGCGCATGGATTTTAACCCTATGCCCAACACTATTATAATAACAATCAGCGATTTAACAAAAATATCGGAGGCGGTGGCGGAGTATCAATTGATTGAAGGCGTTTATCGGGTGAGTGCGCCGCACGATTTTGCTGAATTTTTAATAGGCATAAGGACAACACTAACTGTTATAGGGGGGGCGGTTATTCTCGCATTGATTGTCGTCTGCCTTGTCATAATCTACAATTCCTCCCGCGCGAGCGTTTTCGCAAGGCGGCAGGAAATAAACATTATGAAATATGTCGGTGCGACAAACGCTTTTGTAAAAATCCCGTTTTTTATTGAGGGATTGTTTATCGGTATTTCAGCGGGAGTAACTTCATGGTTTCTTACACAAATCGCATATAACTCAATTATATCGCTGTTCAGTACCGATGTAACACTTTGGCAGGCGTTGGAGCTTGCTAACCTAATTGAGTTCAGCGGCATTTCTTGGATAGTGCTTGCGGCAAATTGCATGGTAGGTTCTGCATTAAGTGCGACGGGTATTATTATGAGCATGGGCAAACATTTAAAAGTTTAAAAATCAGGAAAGGAACACAAAAAATGAAGGGTAAATGTATGATAATCGGCGCAGGTGGTGTTGCAACAGTTGCGGCACACAAATGTTGTCAAAATAATGAGGTGTTTAAGCAAATAATGATTGCCTCCCGCACTAAGTCCAAATGTGATACACTTGCGGAAGTGTTGCGCGAAAAATATGGCGCGAATGTGTTGACTGCCGCAGTTGATGCCGATAATACCGATGAATTAATCACGCTTATAAACGAGTTTCAACCCGATGTAGTGCTGAATCTCGCGCTCCCGTATCAGGACTTGAGCATTATGGATGCTTGTTTGGCGACAAAAACACATTATGTTGACACTGCCAATTATGAGCCGACGGACACCGCTAAGTTCGAGTATAAGTGGCAGTGGGCATATCGTGAGAAGTTCAAAAATGCGGGGATTACCGCACTTTTGGGGAGCGGGTTTGACCCCGGCGTTACGGGTGTGTTTTGTGCGTATGCGGCAAAGCATTATTTTGATACAATTGAATATATTGATATTCTCGACTGTAACGGCGGCGACCACGGTTATCCCTTTGCAACCAATTTTAACCCGGAAATAAATATCCGCGAGGTTTCCGCAAATGGGAGATACTGGCAAGATGGCAAGTGGATTGAAACTGCGCCTATGCAAATTAAGCGGGAGTATGACTTTGACGGAGTAGGAAAAAAGGATATGTATCTTCTTTATCATGAAGAGTTGGAGTCGCTCGCCTTGAACATAAAAGGCTTAAAGCGGATTCGGTTTTTTATGACTTTCGGGCAAAGCTATCTTACTCATCTCAAGTGCCTTGAAAATGTCGGAATGACTTCGATTAAACCGATTATGTATGAAGGGCGGGAAATAATACCACTGCAATTCCTTAAAGCCGTTTTGCCCGAACCGGCATCATTAGGGTCGCGTACAGTCGGCAAAACCAACATCGGCTGTATAATAAGCGGTCACAAAGACGGCAAGCCGCTTAACTATTATGTCTACAATATCTGCGACCACGAGGAGTGTTACAAAGAAGTCGGATCGCAGGCGGTTTCCTACACAACAGGTGTGCCTGCGATGATTGGCGCAATGTTGGTTATGAGCGGGGAAATTCCCCCGGGCGTATTTAATGTTGAGGAACTCGACCCCGATGCGTTCATGGGTGCTTTGAATAAGTGGGGTTTGCCTTGGCAAGAGTGTTTTGAACCTGTTTTGGTGGGATGATTAGGGTGGATATGCCCTTGACAACTCCCCCAAAACCCGACAAACGGGTATCAGCCTTACCGCCGATACCCGTTTAAATCGTGAGAAATAGCTCCATACTCGGTTGCTCTTGTTTTGCCTATGCCACCTCGTCAAGCAACCCTGCTCGAAGCAAAGCTCCGACCCGTTTGCTCTTGTTTTACTCTGCCCCCGGTCGGAATCGAACCAACGACACGTAGATTTTCAGTCTACTGCTCTACCGACTGAGCTACAGGGGCAAAATCAACACTTGTTTAAGTTGACTTTGTAAATTATACACCATCTTTTTAGACTTGTCAAGCCTTTTTTAAAAAATTTATTGAATTTTTTAAAAATTTTTTCAGCACCATTCGCTAACCAACTGTTCGGTAAGCTCAATCACCCTGTCATACTCGCATATCAATATATTGTTAGATATTTCATCAAGTATTCTATCGGTAGCCTCATCGGACTTAGCACGCAAAACCGTTATCACCGAATCGACCCTTTCCATATCAAAAACGTCAATCGCTTGACGGAGAATTGCCGCTTGCTCGGTGACAAACTCAACATCAAGCTCGCCATCGGATTCTTTCTTGACAACGCTCATGGATTGGACTGCGAGCTTAATGCTCTCAAGCAACATCGTCAGTTCCTCAAGGAATCTCTCGGTATTCTTGGCGACAAACTCCCTGTCGTCATTTTTGGCGGCAACCTCAAGCGAACGCGCAAGATTTGACACCTTTGCCGCACCGATACTCCCCGACGCACTCTTTAATGCGTGAACATGAGTTGCATAAAGCTGAAAATCGTCCGCCTCAACACACTTTCTTATAACGTCAATCTTCTCAAGCCCGTCATCCCTGAAAATGCTGAGTGTTTTAAGGTAATTGTTGGCATCGCCCCCTGTCATATAAATCCCCGTCCCGACATCGACTCCCTCAATCTTAAATGAGGGCAACCCGCCGTCGGCATTCTCCGAAGCCACAACATTTTCCTTTTTATCATCGGGCAGCCATCTTTCAATAATCGTATCAAGAATGTTCACATCAATGGGCTTTGCGAGAAAATCATCAAACCCATTCTTGAGGAACATTTCTTTCATTCCCGAAATGGCATTAGCGGTAAGCGCGACAAACGGCAACTTTTTGTAATAATTCCTCGCCCTGCCCTTTTTTGTATCCGATTTAAGCGAACGGATTCGCGATGTAGCTTCAACCCCGTCCATTTCAGGCATCATATGGTCCATAAACACTATATCATAATCGCGCGACTGAACAAGCTCAATTGCTTCCTTCCCGCTTTTGCACAAGTCAATCATCATTTTATAGGGTGACATAAGCCCCTGCGCAACCATTAGGTTCGTGTTAATATCGTCAACAACCAACACCCTCGCTAACGGCGCAATAAATTTCGCACCCTTTTTGCCGCCGTGACAGCCGCTCTTGACATTCCCGTTGAAAACATCGGCAATGTCCCCGGTATGCGCCGGCATTGCAATAGTTTTGGTATAATCCGTTTCGACAGCCGGCCCGCCGTACTCCGAAACCAAAATAAGCTTAGTGTCATTCCGCCCCAATTTGTGTAAAACTTTTTTCGCACTGTCATAGAAAAATGACGAAACAAACGCAAAATCATAGCTCTTGCGTTCAACCTTTTCAACAAAATCGGACTGTGTCTTCGCCAAATTATAACTTACCCCAAGGCTGTTTATCGAATCAACAAGGGAATCGACGTATATTTCCCGCGTTTCGTAAATCAATGCGGAAACATCTTTCCTCTTGTCGTCAACACGCGCGAACAGCTCCGTCTCTTTGGTTTTGTCAATCTTCTGCGGAACGGAAATCGTGAACACACTCCCGACTCCGTATTCGCTTTTAACCGAAACATCTCCGCCCATTGCAATCGCAAACCCGCGTGTAATCGCAAGCCCCAACCCGGTACCTTCAACGCCTCTGTGACCGACAGCCTCGCCAATCTGCACAAAATCCGAAAACAGCCTGTCTATGTCCTCCGGCTTAATTCCCACGCCGCTGTCCTCAACGGCTATATTAAGCATAATTGTCCTGTCGTCAATGAACTCATGGTTTATATCAAGCTTGACAAACCCGCCGTTAGAATACTTACAAGCGTTTGACAACAAATTCAACATCATTTGTTTAAGCCGCATTTCATCGCCGATTAAATGCTCGGGAATGTTCGGGTTGACATTGGCTGTAAACAGGATAGGCAGGTCAATAACCCTCATCCTGATTATACTTATTGCGTAATCCACCAACGAACTAAGCCGATAATCAAACGGAACAACCTCCATCATGCCCGATTCAATTTTAGAAAAGTCCAAAATATCGTTAATAATTGAAACAAGATGACCCCCCGCGTGTTTAATCCCGACAATATGCTCGCGCGGCTCTTTCGCAAGCTCCTCCCTTAATGCAAGCTCGGACAAACCGAGAATCGCATTCATCGGAGTCCGTATCTCATGGCTGACCTTGGCAAGAAAGCTTGACTTAGCCTTGCTCGCACGTTCGGCAGTGTCAATTGCGTTTTGCAAATCGGTAATGTCTTGCATATTCGTCATTAGCCCGATTATCTCGCCCGAACTCCCTCTCAAAGGCGCGATTTTGACTTTAAAAATATAGGTTTTGTCAACGAAAATCAACGGCAGCTTGTCATACTCCTTTATAACACCCATGCTCAGAACTTCGTCAAAAACGAGTGCAATACGAGCCGACTGTTCTTCAGGGACAAAGGGCTCAAACACATCGCTCAATGAGCGTTCGGCAAACGAGTCAATAACAACTCCGTACTTTCTGAGCGAATTTTTGGAGATGTTAATCAACTTCCGCTCTTTATCAATAACGAAGACAATATTCGGAGTATACTCCATAACAAGCGACAGATAAATATCCTGCTGCTCCTTTTGGAGCTTCATGGAATAAAATATCTTTTTCTGAAAGTCATAATTTTTTTCAATCGCATGGATTGTCTGCTGAAGCACGTAATTTTTCCTCCGCAACGCCTTTATTTCTTTCTCGGTCTGCTTTAACTCTTCTGCCAACAGATTACTATCCAACTTGTTCAGCCCTCCTTTAAGTAGTTAGAAGCTGTGTTCATAAGCAATCGCACTGCATAAACGGCACGTTGCCTATGAATACAGCTTCTTAGAACACACAAGCTATTAAGGTTTGGTTGTGTTCATTGTTGTCCGCCTTTTGGGAAATTGCGCAAGTCGTCGGGCAAATTTCCCCGCCTACATATGCCGCAAGATAATTCACTCCCTCAGAAAGCAACCCTTCTCTGATAGCCAACAGCTCATCCATAGGCTTTGCATATAAGCCTATCTTCCGCCCCTCGCAGGAATACAGCAACACGGTTTTCGCCCCGGAATCCTTGAGCGCGTTTATCGTTTCCCGAGCACTCCCTATCACAAGCTCGGGAGTAGATACAGCAAGTGAAATTTTCGCGCCTTTTTTAATGTAACCCGCACAAATAACTTCATCATTTACAATTTCAACAGGTGTCCGAGTAATGTTTTGCCTCGAAACGCGGCATCCGCTGCCATCGTCGCAATCACAGTCTATTTCACAGTCACACTCAAAAACAAACGCAGTCGTCTTAAACCCCGCATCCATGTTCTCGTAGCTTGACTCAATGTTCTTATCAAATCCGAATTTCTGCAAAAAATCGGCAGCATTAACATTGTTAATTTTTGAAAGCTTATTTCTATCGCATTCGGTAACAATGCCGATGTCCTTTGCACACAAGGATTCTTCAACAAAAGTGCTGATAAAAAATTGCGGCGCAATATCACCCGAAATAAGAACAATCACAGCCGAATCGGGCGATGATTTCCCGTTACAAAGAGTAAAATGCCCGCTTTGGGGTGTTACGTCGTCTTCCTCACCGACTTCATCGTGCAGTCCATAGGTGCTTTCAGCATAGGAAACGCCGCCGAATACAGGAAGCCCCGGACTCATTGATGTAATAACATCTATGTATTCGCACGGAAACCTATTCTCGGCAAAAGCAGTATACAAAAGGCAAAGCTTGGGCGCTCCCTTGATTTTTTGCCTGACAGCATTGTACCCATCTCTCACGGAAGCCTCGCAATCCTTTTGCACCCCGGTAACCTCGCTTAAATGAGAGCAGACAAATTCAAGCTCATCCCCCGTCAATATCATAACCGAGAACATATTCGCCCCGATTTGCTCATTCGAGGACTGCAAGTTACAAGCAATTCCCGCCAACTGAAGACCCGCCTCTTTGCAAACAGCGCAAACGGCATCATAGACTCCGGAATGAACCGAGTCTGCATGAGCATGAATTATTCCGAAACTGTTTTTGCACAGCTTTAGTCCCGCTAATTTTTCACGAAACAACTCCGCCGCATCTGCCGCATCGTCTATCTCATCAATTGTTATAACGTAAGATTTAATCATACTGTGCCTCCTTTAATTAAGGTGCTGCGCGTGTCCGGGGGGGGGGGGGGGGGGGGGGGAAAAGGGAAAAAAATGGGGGGGGCCAACCCCCTTTTTGTTTTTTTTTTTAAAATCACCCTCACAAATAAAAAAAA
>WRLX01000060.1 GCA_009777415.1 Oscillospiraceae bacterium | reverse complement strand
TTTGATTTTGATAAATCGGATTTATAAATTAATGGAGTTTAGAAGGGGCAAGAGTAAAAACTTTTAAAATAGGCTATGGTAAATGCGGAAATCAGATTTATAAATTTAATGGAATTTAGAAGGGGCAAGAGTAAAAACTTTTAAAATAGGCTATGGTAAATGCGGAAATCAGATTTATAAATTTAATGGAATTTAGAAGGGGCAAGAGTAAAAATGTTGTTGACTGTTGATGTTGGTAATACTAATATAGTTTTTGCTGTGTTTGGCGATACGGGGTTGATTTTTGAATCCCGTATCGACACTAACGCGGCGCGGATGTCAGACCAGTACGCAATAATGCTTTCGGACATTTTGCGGTTGTACGGTGTTGATGCAAGCGGTGTTGACGGCGCGGTAATATCATCGGTAGTCCCGCCTGTGACAAGGCATATAGCCGCGGCTGTAAAAAGTTTAATCGGCGTTGAACCGATGATAGTCGGGCCCGGAATAAAATCGGGGCTGAACATTAAGATTGACAACCCCGGTGAATGCGGGGGGGATTTGGTCTGCTGTGCTGTTGCCGCGAAAGAACTGTACAGAAAAGACGGTGACACGCCGAAACCTTGTATCGCGATTGATTTGGGGACTGTTACCAAAATATTGGCTATTGATAAACACGGCGCACTTATTGGCGGGGCTTTGGCACCCGGGGTTGGAAACGGGTTTAAACTAATGGCGGACACTACCGCGCTTTTGCCGCTTGTGGGAGTCGGCGTAACAGATAAGGCTATCGGTGCGAATACAACCGATTGTATAAGGTCGGGCATTTTATACGGAACAGCCTGTATGCTCGACGGAATGATTGAGCGGTTTGAGGCGGAGTTGGGCGAGGTGTGCTTTGTAGTAGCTACAGGCGGATTCGCCGAGGTAATTGTACAGTATTGCAAGCGTGAGATAGTGTTGAACAAACGCCTTGTTTCCGAGGGATTGCGGATTATATATGAGAAGAACAGGTAGTTGTAGTGCAATACAAGGGCTAAATTGAGGGAATTCATTTCCCTCAATTTAGCCTGACGAAGGCACTTTGTTTAGCAAAACAACTTCCAAGTTTTTAGTGGTAATGGAGTAGTAGAAAGGGCATGGGTAAAATGATTATTGACAGCAAAACAGATTGGGAATTTTTGTTTGAGGGCAACATTATACACGGCGATATGGTTAAAGCTGTGGTGGATATTGAGCAGGGGTTAATCGCTGTTGAGGCAGAGTGGCATTCTGAGTTGATGACGTTACTGATAGAGGAGTCCGGTTCAAACGGCAATGATACATGGGGGATAAATTTGCACCCGAACAAAACAATCGAATATAATTCATTGATAAATATTAAGCCGGGTTTGAATCGCTCTATGGACATTGAAGACGAAGGTTTGCAGGAAAAAGTTAATAAGGTGGTGTATTCATGGTTGATATAGATAAGTGGAATGCGATGCCTACTCATGTTAAATTCCTTAATATAGGTAGTGAGATAAACAGAACTATAAACCTGTATGAAAAGAAATCCCCATATGTCCATGGTTCTTTTGACAGAGCGTTGGAGCTGATTGATGCTACACTGAAGCCGAGCTTGGGGTTTGGCGGTATTTGGGAGTTGTGCAGGGTACGCGAGTTATTGTGTGCTTTGGTGTTTCAAGATAATACCGACAATAATGCTGCGCTAAAGCGGTATTTTGACACTTTTGCGTTAAAGAAAAATTATTGAAAGTAAGGGTGTATACTCATTAACGATATAAAATCGGAGTAGGTTCGCAGTAAATTTTTCGTCAGACAAGGCGATTTTTGTGCGAATATACGCTTATATTTAAGCAAAAATCAACGCAGTATGTCGGAAAATTTACAAGAAGATAGTGCGGTTTTATGCCGTTAAGGAGTATAATACCCCGATGCTTGCGTCGGCTCTCTCGCCGCAGGCGAGGGGTGCAGGGATTGCCCTGCGGTGTTACCTTACATTAAGGCGTTACACTCTTTAATAAGAGGTGATAGCATATATGCCGGATAAGCCCGGCAAGGAAAGAGAAGGTATAGTTTTATGGCAAACTCAAACTACAACGGAGGCAGAGCGATTCAAAAAAGAACGCTTATGCTGACACAACTGGGGGTTCTGACGGCGATTGTCGTTGTTTTGCAGATTCTTGCAATCGTGACAAGACCGTTGTTCCCGGTGTTTTCAATCTCGCTCGTATTATTACCGATTACAGTCGGTGCGGCATTGATTGGAGTTTATGCGGGCGGGTGGCTCGGATTGGCTTTTGGGGCGGCAGTGTTGATTTCGGGAGATGCTGCTCCGTTCTTGGCGGTAAACCCGCTTGGGGCAGTCTTGTTAGTGTTGACCAAGGGTGTACTTGCGGGACTTGCGGCGGGATTTGTTTACAAGCTAATCGCAGACAAGAGCAAAACGGGTGCGGCAATTGCCGCAGGGGCAGTATGCCCGATTGTGAATACGGGTGTCTTTATTATAGGCTCGTATGTGTTCTTTTTTCCTACTATTACAGCATGGGGAGAGGGTTTAGGCTTCACAAGCGGTACT
This sequence comes from Oscillospiraceae bacterium, assembly GCA_009777415.1. Classification (GTDB taxonomy): domain Bacteria; phylum Bacillota; class Clostridia; order Oscillospirales; family Ruminococcaceae; genus Ruminiclostridium_E. The sequence goes on along the minus strand of WRLX01000060.1, from coordinate 7,708 downwards.
GCTTACATCTTTTTCGGAATGGTCGGGGTTAATTTCTTGGTAGAGCTTGGGCTTAACCTTGTGCTTATTCCGGTAATCGTGCGATTAATACAACTCGGAAGAGGTTCTAAACTTGAATCATGATTTTGCAAGGAGGTTACTCTCATGGCTAACCAATCAGAAATACGCAATAACGACAAGAAAAACCTGTCCGGTCTTATTACGGTAAAAAGGCTCGGAGGCACTATTGATGATGCAATTGCACAAGCTAAAGCGTCAATGGATAAACAAGATGTACTTGATGTTCTCGCAGAATTTGAGGGTGCAAACCCTAAACAAATATGAACTTTTTTAATTCCGTAGCGAATCTAATCCCGGAATACAGGGAAATTGCGGATAACCCCGATGTTGTTTCAATATCGGGGCTTTCCCGCGTACATAAGGCGCATTTCATTGCCGCACTCTCGGGTGAACGGCTTGAGCGATTTGAGCTTCCTCTGCTGGTTATTGTCGAGAGCGAAAATGAGGCAATGAGACTGTGCGATGACGTTACCGCGTTTGGCGCGAATGCCGCTGTTTATCCCGCTAAGGATTTTAACTTTGCCGCAACGCACACACTCTCACCCGAATATGAACAACGCAGGTTGGCAATATTATCGGCATTAAATGCGCATTCCGCAACCCCGCCGCTCACAATCGTTATTTCAACGCCCGAAGCGGCGGCGCAGACGACATTCTCACCAAAAGAACTAACTAAACGTATAATTACTGTAAAAAAAGACTGTGAGTTAAATTCTGAGGAGCTGTTTTCGGCATTGCTCGAAAATGGCTACAACCGCGTTGACATGGTTGAGAGCGTGTCGCAGTTTTCGGTTCGTGGTTCGGTAATTGACATTTTTCCTGTTGCGACGGCGCATTTTCCTGTGCGGATTGATTTGTGGGGGGATGTTGTTGAGTCGATTGCGTTATTTGACGTTGAAAGTCAACGGAGCATCGAAAAAGTAACCGAGTTCAGCGTTGCGCCTGCCGCCGAAACGGGAGGAGAGGCAACTCTGTTTGATTATGTTCACGGAGTTGTTGTGTGTGAACAAAACGGCTGTAACGAGCAGTTTCGCGCCGCATATGAACAATTAAAGGCGGAAATTGTTATATTGCTTGAGCGGGCGGACGGAGTTTCCTGCCGTGATGAGAGGTTTATGCTGTCTAAGGCGGAATACGAAGCTGTTATCCATGAAAAGGCTATTGCTTATTTTGACGTATTTGCAAAATCGGGCGGCGTTAATTCACGTGCGGTAACTGCAATACCGTTGCCGTCGTGGAATGGGGACTATAAGCAATTAAGTCAAGAGCTAAAGGGCTATATCAAAAACGGTTACGCACTTGTAATATTTGCGGGGACGGAAAAGTCGGCAAGGGGGCTTGCGCTTGATTTGCGCGATGATGGATTTCCCGCCGATTATGCCGAGAATCCCAAGAAGCTCTATGCCAAGCATATATTTGTCACTTCGGGGACGCTTTCGGGTGGATTTGATTACCCGCAGGCGAAATGCGCCTGTATTACACAGTTGGGAATAGGCAAGGGGCGGAGTTTGAATGCGGGAATTGGGGCTGAAAATGCGGAAAATAGGCTACCAATCAAAAAGCCGAAAAAAAAGAATAAGTCGGAGGCGATTCGCGCGCTTACCGAGATAAATGTCGGGGACTATATTGTTCATGATAACTACGGGATAGGAATATTTGAGGGTGTGACTAAGCTCACTGCCGATGGAGCGAGCAAGGATTATATCAAGCTGAAATATGCGGGGAAGGATGTTTTGTACGTCCCTGTCACACAGCTTGACTTTATTGCGCGGTATATCGGCAATACCGATACGGCGACTTTGAAGTTATCGAAGTTGCACACCGATACATGGTTTAAGGCGAGGGCGAAAGCAAAAAAAGCTGCCGAGGAGTTGGCGCAGGAATTGATTGAGCTTTATTCAAAGAGAATGAGGAGTCGGGGTCATAAATTTGCCGATGATACACGGGAGCAAGAGGAATTTGAAAGCCGTTTCAGCTATATTGAAACAAATGACCAGCTTATTTGCATTGAGCAAATCAAAAAAGATATGCAGTCGGAACAGCCTATGGACAGGCTTCTTTGCGGGGATGTCGGATTTGGCAAGACTGAGGTCGCGCTTCGTGCCGCGTTTAAGTGTGTAATGGAGGGGATGCAGTGTGCGTTGTTGTGTCCGACTACTGTGTTGGCGTGGCAACATTACCAGACTGCGCTGTCGAGGATGGCGGATTCGGGCTACCCCGTTAATGTGGAGTTGCTGTCGCGGTTTCGCTCTGTTAAGGAAAAGAATGCGGTTTTAAAAAAGCTTGAGGCGGGGGTTGTCGATTTTGTAATAGGGACGCATACTCTTGTCGGCAAAAGTGTCAAGTTTAAGAATTTAGGGCTTGTTATAATAGATGAGGAGCAACGCTTCGGGGTAACTCAAAAAGAAAAGCTTAAAGAAGCCTTTTCGGGGGTTGACGCGCTTACACTTTCGGCAACTCCGATTCCGCGGACTTTGAATATGGCGATGTCGGGGATTCGCGATATGAGCGTTATTGAAACCCCGCCGCATGACAGAATGCCGGTTGCGACTTATGTAATCGAGCATGACGCAGGGGTAATCGCGGGTGCAATAAGCAAGGAGCTTAGGCGGGCGGGGCAGGTTTACTATATCCATAATCGGGTAGAAACTATTATGTCTTGTGCGGCGAAATTGCAGGAGCTTGTACCTGAGGCGCGGATTGGTATTGCACACGGGAGAATGGAAGAGGGGGAGCTTCTCAATGTATGGCGGAGACTGCTTGAGCGGGAAATAGACCTTTTGGTTTGCACGACTTTGATTGAAACGGGCGTAGATGTCCCCAATGTCAACACTCTTGTAATAGAAGATGCCGATAAAATGGGGCTTGCACAGTTGCATCAGTTAAGGGGCAGGGTAGGGCGGACTAACAGGCGGGCATATGCCTATTTCACATACACTCGCGGAAAAGTGTTAAGCGAGGTTGCCGAAAAGCGGCTGACTGCCGTGAGAGAGTTCACGCAGTTCGGCGCGGGATTTAAGATAGCTTTGCGCGATTTGGAGATTAGAGGAGCGGGGAGCGTTTTGGGCGAAAGTCAGTCGGGTCATTTGTCGGCTGTCGGCTATGAAACTTATGTGAGATTGTTGGAGGAAGCGGTTTTAGAATGCAAGGCGAGCGATTCCGACGGTGCGGACAGCGACGGGGGGGCTGCCGAGACTGTTGCCGCAACTTGCACAGTCGATATAAAGGTTGATGCGTTTATTCCCGACAGTTATATTTTTAATCAGGCGCAACGTATTTCATGTTACAAAAGGATTGCCGAAATACGGGATGAGGAAGATGCAGCAGATGTGGCAGACGAGTTGAACGACCGTTACGGCAAAATCCCGATGCCTGTAAAGGGATTGATTGATGCGGCGCGGATACGCAACATGGCGGGAAGCTTGGGCATTTCCGAAATTGCGCAAAACAAAGCGGGAATAATCTTGTACTGGGATACTCCGAATATGCAAAAGCTGTCAAAACTGCCGCAGGAGTTGTTTGTGCGGGTTGAGCTTAACCTTACGGGTCGGGCGGGGCTGACATTGAAGCTCAACAAAGGCGATGATATTTTGTCGGTGGTAACATCTTTTCTTGAAAATTTGGCAGTTGACAATTGTTGATTTTGATAGTATAATAGTAGTGTAATGTGTTAATGTAGAAGGGGCAAGGGTAAAAGTTTGAAGCCAGCCCTTTGTAATTGGGAAAACGAAATTTTTATAATGTGTTAGTGTAGAAGGGGCAAGGGTAAAAGTTTGAATAATAGCGGAGGTGTCACCGGCTTCGTCGGTGAGCAGTCCGCTTGACAGGCTTATTCATGGAGGCTTTGTGTCTCAGAAAGGCATGGTCATAAAAATGAATAATAAGAAATTTATTAAAAAAGCGCGTACCGCCGATGTAGGATTCGGGTGGACGGCTGTTGCATTGTCGATAGTGTTAGTTCCGTGCGTCTTTTTGGTTTCGGCAACAGTTTTGGGTGTTATTTCTGACAGCGTGGGCGATTTTTTTAAGGCCATCCTGTATGGGATTGTTTTCGGGCTGTTTTGGCTTTACGCCGGGATTAGAGCATTGCTCCGCGCCGAACGTGTCAAGCAGTATATTAATATTTTCGGCGCGTACCCCAGAATAAAAATGTCGGAGCTTATCAAAAAAACGTCAAGAACACTCAAAACCATTTCCGCCGATTTAAACGTCATTAAAAAGCGGTGCGGAGGGGTTGATATGTCGTTCGACCTTGATAACAAGGAAATAATACTGTCACAGCTTGCGGAAAGTGCCGAGCCGCTGCCCTCTGTCGGGAACGATTCCAAAACCGTTTATTCGGAGAAGAAATCCCTCCCCATTTTTGCGATTGTTGCGGGAACGGTGAGCTTTATTTGTTTTTCATTTTCGGTTGTTTTTGCTGTGGCAATTGGGGTTGGCGGTTTTTTCTTGGCGTGGAAGTTTTTTCCGTCGCCCGTTTATTTTATTGAGGTTGCACGCAGTTTTCCGGCAGTTAAGGCATCGATTGTCACAGGGAATGTCAGCCTTGATGAGGCATTGGCTTCCATTTTCGAGAATAAGAAAGAGCTTTTAAGGCTTTCACAGTCGATTGTATCGCCGAAAATACGTACTCCGCTTGAGGAATGTTTGAGGGTTCTTGACCAAATTGCCGATTATGTTACCGCTAACCCCGAAAAAGTGAAAAGTTTAAGACAGTTTAACAACTATTATTTGCCCACTACAGTCAGCTTTCTTCAAACATACGAGGAGCTTGAGCAAAAGCCGCACAAAGGCGACAACATTACCGCCGCTCTCGTCAAGATTGAGGAGGTTACAGCTAATATGACATCGGTGTTTAAGCGGGAACATGATGACTTGTACTGCGACAGGGTGATGGACATTTCGGCAGAAGCCGCAGTTATGCAGGCGATTATTAAGGAGAACAAGAATATATTATGATGCACACTTATGAAAAGAGTGCAGAAAGGTAAAGGGTAAAAGTTTGAATAATAGCGGAGGTGTCACCGGCTTCGCCGGTGAGCAGTCCGCTTGACAGGCTTATTCATGGAGGCTTTGTGCCTCAGAAAGGTATGGTCATAAATATGGAAGATATTAAGTTGTCGTTTGACATGAACGAACCAAGCGCGCCGGAGCTTACGTTAGACGGGGAGTCCGCTTCCGGAACAACGGAGGTGGCTGCACCCGCAGTACCTGCGTTTGAATTTACTGCTGTTGAAAACACGGCGGCATTAATGCCCGACAGCTCATCGCTTACGGAGGCGGAGTTGAAGACGGTTGCGGAATTTGCGCAGAAGATTGATTTAAACAATACAACGCAAATCCTCCAATACGGAGGGCAGGCGCAAAAGAAAATCTCGTCTTTTTCGGAACAGGCATTGGCAAACGTTAAGACAAAAGAGCTTGACGAAATCGGCGACATGGTTGCGGGATTAGTCGTGCAACTCAAAAAGTTTGAAATTGAGGACAAGGGAAAGAAACGCCTTTTCGCAAAACAACGTGATAAACTCGCACTCAAAAAAGCTGAATTTGACACCGTTGAAAAGAACGTAGATAAGATTACAGGCATTCTTGAGGGTCATAAAATCACGTTGCTTAAAGATGTGCATATGCTTGACCAAATGTATGAGAAGAACCTTGAGTATTACAAGGAGCTTACCATGTATATTATTGCGGGGCGACAAAAGTTAGCGGAAGTCATTGCAACCGAGTTGCCCGCACTGCAAAAGAAAGCAATCGCATCGGGATTAGCCGAGGATGCGCAGGAGGCCAACTATTTGGCGGATATGTGCAACCGTTTTGACAAAAAATTACACGATATTGAATTAACAAGGATTATTTCCGTTCAAATGAGCCCGCAAATAAGGCTTGTCCAAAGCACGAATAATATTATGATTGAGAAAATTCATTCCTCAATTGTAAACACGATTCCCCTTTGGAAAAACCAAATGGTTCTCGCCCTCGGTATGGCACATTCACAGGCGGCGATTAAAGCTCAACGTGAAGTAACCGATGTTACAAACGATTTGTTGAGGAGGAATGCCGACGCATTAAAGCAAAATACAATCGAAGCGGCACGCGAGTCTGAGCGGAGCATTGTCGACATTGAAACTTTAAAGCATACCAATCAGTCGCTTATTTCCACCCTTGATGAGGTGTTGCAAATTCAGCAGTCCGGCAGGGAAAAACGCCGCGAGGCACAGGTTGAATTGCACAAGATAGAGGAAGAACTCAAGAATAAGCTGCTCGACATACGTGATGCCGGAAAGGTTGTTGCAGTTGATGCTAATCCTGCGGGCAGTGGTTTGAAGTTGGAGTAATAGCTTGCGGGTCGGCGGTTTCGCCGTTGAGCAGGGTTCTTAGAGCCTGTTTAGAATCTCGCTCACGGCGGATTTTCGACAAATTTTCCGCCATACTACGTTGATTTTTGCTTGAATATCAGCGGATATTTGCACAAAAATCGCCTTGTTTGACGAAAAATTTGCTCAAAAATCCACTCGTTCGGAGAATCTAAACAGGCTCTTAATTTATGCTACGTTTGTGGCGGGAAGGCATGGTCATAACAATGCAAACTATATCGGAGATAAAAACCGCCTTTTTGCCGGTTTTTGAGGAGTATAACGTGCGTAAGGCGGTTTTGTTCGGCTCTTACGCCAAGGGGTGTGCTGTTGAGGAGAGCGATATTGATTTGCTTGTAGACAGCGGGTTGGGAGGATTTAATTTCTTTGGACTATACGAAAGTTTAGCTGAACGAGTAAGCAAAAAATTAGAGTTATTTGACGTTTCTGAGATTGACAAAAACTCGAGAGTCGATAACGAAATTCGCGCTACGGGGCTGGTTATATATGAGAAGTAGGACGATTGTCAGCAAGATGATGGAGTATTGTTTAAGCATAATTGAACGCAGTAAGACGGTTGAAAAATCTTACGAGAAGCTTAACCCGAGCATGGACGTGTTTAAGGCGTTCGCCTTTGATTTATTGCAATTGGGCGAGTTGGCAGGGGCTGTTGACAGCGATTTTAGGGGCAAGCATAACGAGGTAGCGTGGCTTGGTATAAAAGGCGTGAGAAATCGAATGGCGCATGGTTATGAAGGCGTTAATTTAGATGTTTTTTGGGATATTATATTTAATCACATTCCGCAGTTGCATAAACAGCTAATTCAAATTGACTTTGAAATAAGGGGCTGTATTTAGTGAATTGTTCCACGTGGAACAATATATTGGGGGAGCAATGTTTGAGACTAACCAAAACGTATTCCTTGAAATTTACGATGTTATAGTAATCGGTGCGGGTCATGCCGGGTGTGAGGCGGGGCTTGCCGCGGCTCGGCTCGGCATGAAGACTGCTGTGTTTTGTTTGTCACCCGATACAATCGCAAATCTGCCCTGCAACCCTTGTATTGGGGGGACTGCTAAGGGGCAGATTGTTTCGGAGATTGATGCTTTGGGCGGAGAAATGGGCAGGGCGGCAGATTACTCGACTATTCAGTCGCGGACTCTTAATAAAGGAAAAGGGGCGGCGGTACACTCGCTTAGGACGCAGTGTGACCGGGTGCAGTATCACCTTTATATGAAAGGCATCATGGAAGAGCAGGAGGGTTTACATATTAAACAGGGGGAGGTTGTTG
>WRLX01000059.1 GCA_009777415.1 Oscillospiraceae bacterium | reverse complement strand
CGCGGTAATATCGCACAATCATTACGACCACACGGGCGGGCTTGAAGCTTTGTTCAAGATTTGCCCCGATATAAAAGTGTTTGCGAAAAAAGAGGTCGCAGGCAACTATTACCGTAAAATCGGCCCTTTTAACATTGTAATCTGTTGGAATAAGCACTTTTTGAACAGGCATAGGGATAACTTCGTCCTGTTCACTCAGTTCCAAGAGGTGTGTGAAGGCTTTTTCGTAATGGGCTGTGAATTTTTCAACGATGACAATATTCTTCGGGACAGGCGGCTTTTAAAAAAAGAAAAGGGAAGATTTGTTTCCGATGATTTCAAGCACGAAATTTTCGCGGTGACTTTCCCGCATGGTGAGCGTGAAAAAGGTTGCGTTGTTATTTCAAGCTGCTCCCATTCCGGAATTGTGAACATTCTCGAAACAGTACGTCATACTTGGCCTGAATCGCCGATTATAGGGGTTGTAGGCGGGTTTCATCTGCAAAATGTACCCGGGGCGAGTGACTCCTTTATAAAGCATACCGCAAAGGAATTGTCGAGGCTTTCAAGCGGGTGTGTCTATACCTGCCATTGTACAGGCGAAAAATCTTACGAACGCCTTAAATCGCACATGGGAGACCAGATTCAAACACTTAGGACAGGGGAAGAATTGGTATTTTAAACCCTGTTTAGAATTTCGCTCACGGCGGCTTTTGGCAAATTCTCCGCCAAACTGCGTTGATTTTTGTTTAAATATGCACGGATATTCGTACAAAAATCGCCTTGTTTGGTGAAAAATTTGCTTAAAAATCCGCTCGTTCGGAGAATTTAAACAGGCTTTTAAAAGATAATTTGTAAAATTTACGAAAAAGTTGTTATTTTCGCTTGCAAAATTTGCAGTAATTGTGTATAATGTTAAAATGAGGTCGGGATTTCGGTCGGTTCGGCTATGAATACGACTTCTTAGAAAGAAAATAGGAAGGGAATTTTTTTATCCATGAAATCACCTATGACAAAGGAAGAGCTAAAGAAGCGGATTGTCAATACCCTGGAAAATGACTTCGGGGTAACACCAAACAGCGCGAGTATGCAACAGGCTTATAAGGCACTGTCAAAAACAGTAGCGGATTACCTTAAAGAAAAACGCCGCAAATTCGTAAGAAAAAGCAATTCCGAAGGGAATAAGCAGGTTTACTACTTATCCTTGGAATTCTTGATGGGGCGTTCTCTTAAAACAAATCTGTTTAATCTCGGGATGAACGAGATTGCCGACGAAATAATGAGGGATGTTTTTGAGTTAAAGCTGTCCTCTCTTTATGAGCAAGAACCCGATGCAGGATTGGGCAACGGCGGATTGGGGCGGTTGGCGGCGTGTTACATGGACGCTATGGCAACTTGCGAGTATCTGTCAACCGGTTACTCTATTTTGTACGAATACGGCATTTTCAAGCAAAAGCTTGTTGACGGGTGGCAGGATGAGCATAAGGATGACTGGCTTCCGGGCGGCGAGGTTTGGCTCAAGGCATTGCCCGACCAAGCTGTTGAGGTTAAGTTCGGAGGCGAATTGAAAGAATCGTGGGAAGACGGATTCCACCATGTCAATCACGTAAACTACCAGAGCATCAGCGCAGTTCCGTATGATATGTACGTGTCCGGCTATGACAGCACGGGTGTGTCCAAGTTGAGGCTGTGGAAAGCCGAAAGCCGCAATTTTAACACATCCTCCTTTAACAGAGGGGAACACGAACACGCTGTTTTCGACCCAATTGCACAAACAATATCAAAAGTATTGTACCCCGATGACTCCTACCCGGAGGGCAGGGCATTGCGGCTTAGGCAGCAGTATTTTATGTGTGCGGCATCGATTAACGATATTGTCATGCGGCATATAAATGTTTACGGAACACTTGAGAATCTTCACGAAAAAGTGGCGATTCATATTAACGACACTCATCCGACCCTCGCAATTCCCGAGTTAATGCGGATTTTGTTAGACGACTGCGGTTACACGTGGTCAAAGTCATGGCACATTGTGAGGACTGTTTTTGCTTACACTAATCACACTGTTTTGGCGGAGGCACTCGAAACATGGGACAGGGATTTGGTTCAGCAAATTGTACCGCGAATTTTCACTATTATATGCGAAATCAACAACCGCTATTGCGGCGGGTTGTATAATCGTTTGGGGGATTCCGCAAAGGTTGAAAAAATGTCAATCGTCACGGGGAGCAAGGTCAAAATGGCTAACCTCTGTATTGATGCCTCACACTCGGTCAACGGCGTTTCCAAGTTGCACTCGGATATAATCAAGGAGTCGGTTTTCAAAGACCAGTACGATGACAGCCCTATAAAATTCAAGAATGTTACCAACGGGATAGCTTACCGCAGATGGTTGTTGCAATCCAACCCTGAGTTGACAAGTCTGCTCGAAAGCAAGATAGGGGACGGATTTAAAAAGGACGCATCGGAGCTTTCTAAGTTTTCGCTGTTTGAAAAAGACAAATCCGTGCTTGAAAAGCTTGCAAAGGTAAAACGGAACAACAAGGCTGTTCTTGCCAAATATGTTTATGACACTATGGGGGTGAAGATTGATTCCGACAGCATTTTTGACGTTCAGGCAAAGCGGTTGCACGAGTATAAAAGGCAACAGCTTAATGCAATGAATATCATTTCGGAATACCTCGCACTTCTTGAGAATCCTGAGCTTGACTTTGTTCCGAAAACCTATATTTTTGCCGCAAAAGCCGCTCCGGCTTATTATATGGCAAAACAAATTATTAAGCTTATATGGTGTCTCGGCGAAGAAATACGTCGCAACAAGAAAGTCAGCGAAAAGTTGGCGGTAGTTTTCCTTGAAGATTACAGCGTTTCTCTTTCGGAAATACTGATGCCGGCGAGCGAGGTTTCGGAGCAAATTTCGTTAGCGGGGACGGAAGCATCGGGTACCGGTAACATGAAGCTAATGCTTAACGGCGCGCTTACTTTGGGGACTTATGACGGCGCGAATGTTGAGATTCATTCTCAGGTGGGCGATGATAATATATTCATTTTCGGCATGAGTACGCAGGAAGCCGCAATTATGAAGTCAAGCGGGTATTCGCCCGAAAGCTATTACAACGACAATCCCGCCATAAAAGCCGTCATCGACAAGATTAACAACGATGTCAACGGCGCATCGTTTAATGAATTGGCACACGAACTCAGAACTTCGGACAGATATATGTGTCTTGCCGACTTTGATTCCTACCGTGCGGCTCAGGCAAAGGTGAGCCAAGTGTACGGTAATCCCCTTGAATGGAACAGGATGTCGCTTGCGAATATTGCCGGAGCGGGATTCTTCTCGGCGGACAGAGCAGTCCGCGATTACGCAGAGACTATTTGGAACTTGATATAATTTATATTTAATAGTAAATAAGGAATAATTCGTGTTAATTATTCCTTATTTCACATTCAATAGACCTCCACGGAAACTAACCACGAGTGGATTTTTGAGCAAATTTTCGTCAGACAAGGCGAAATTTTTGCGAATATCCCGATGATATTTAAGAACCTTTCAACGCAGTGTGGCGGAAAATACGCCGTGCGTTAGTTTCCGTGGAGGTCTAATAAATTTAAGGAGCAGTAATATGACACAGCCACCAATTTATGACTGTTTTGATGAGCATTATAAATCGCCGTTCGGCGCAATTAAACAATTTTCAACCTGCCAATTTACATTAAAATTTTCGCGGATTTCAAAAATTGCCGACCCTTTGTTAGTCGTTTTCCGACCCGGATTTAAGGAAAAATTCGTCACATTTGAGGTTTCTGATGATTCCGACCCGCTGTATATAACATATACCTGCGAATACACGCCGCAGGATATAGGTGTACATCATTATTATTTTGTCACGCAGCAACACGGACATCGCGCCTTTATTAAACGCAAAGGGGCAAACCTCGGTGCGTATGACGGGACGGAGTTGTTCCAGCTTACTGTGTACGACCCTAAGCTTACTACGCCGGATTGGCTCAAAGGCGGCGTAATGTACCAGATTTTCCCCGACAGGTTTGCGAAAGTAGGCGGGATTGATTCGCCGCTCGCCGCACCCGCCCCTATCGACCGGGTAATGCACTCGAGTTGGAATGCAATGCCTGTGTGGGAGCCTAATGCCCAAGGAATGATTACCAATAATGACTTTTTCGGCGGGAATCTCAAGGGTATTGAGGAAAAACTGCCGTACCTTGCGGAATTGGGGGTGACTGCGATTTATCTTAACCCGATTTTTGAAGCCCACGAAAATCACCGTTATAATACCGCAAATTACGAAAAGGTTGACGGAATGCTCGGCACTGAAGCTGATTTTGTCAGCCTGTGCAGTATTGCGAAGCGTCTCGGAATCGGCATTATTCTCGATGGAGTTTTCAGTCACACAGGCGCAGACAGCATATATTTCAACAAATTCGGCAGATACGGCGAACACTCGGGTGCATTCCGCGACCCCGGGAGTCCCTACCGTGATTGGTATATTTGGATGGAGTACCCTCATGTGTATGAGTCGTGGTGGGGAATGACAACCCTGCCTAACGTAAATGAAAACAACCCCGATTACACTGAGTATATCTGCGGCAAGGGCGGGATTTTGCAGAAATGGATTGACTTAGGCGCATCGGGTTGGCGGCTTGATGTTGCCGATGAATTGCCCGATGAGTTTATTGATGAGTTGCATAAGTCGGTAAAGGCAAAGGGTGCGGACAAGGTAATTTACGGCGAAGTTTGGGAAGATGCAACGACTAAGGAAAGCTACGGCGTTCGCAGACGGTACTTGACGGGCGGACAATTAGACAGCGTGATGAACTACCCGTTTAAGGAAGCAATTTTGAATTATATCAAAAACGGCGCGGCTGACGCATTTAAAGACGGCATTATGACAATTATCGAGCATTATCCGAAACCGTCTGTCGATATTTTGATGAATTTTATTTCAACTCACGATATTGAGCGGGCAATTACACGGTTAGCGGGAAGAGATGTCGCCGACCATGACCGTAGGTGGCAAGCGGAAAACGGCTTAAACGAACAAGAATATGTCTATGGAATCGCATTGCTGAAATGTGCCATGGTTCTGCAATTCTTTTTGCCGGGCATTCCGTGTGTGTACTACGGCGATGAGGCAGGGCAGGAGGGGTACAGAGACCCGTTTAACCGCCGCACTTACCCGTGGGGAATGGAAAATATGTCGTTGGTGGAATTCGTTTCGACATTGGCGCGAATCCGCAGAAGTTGCAAGGTTTTTGAAAGGGGCTCGCTGAAAATAATCGAGGCAACCCCGCGTTATTGCATTTTCTCAAGGATTGACCACGAATTAGGCGAAGTTGTTACCATTTACCTTAACCGTTATCGACGTTCGGCTAAGTTCAAAATAGTTCCGCCTACCGATAATTTTGTTTCATTCGAGTTGATAAGGTCGGTTGACAGGCAAAGGGAACTCGGCTATTTGCAAATTCCGCCTTATGATTTCGCGGCAATGAAATATGTAATTGAGCCGGAGGAAAAGTGAGCCGTTTTTGCCTTAATGTAGTATTGGCGCATCCGCAGATTCCGCAAAACACCGGGAATGTTGCGCGAACCTGCGCCGCAACGGGGGCAAACCTGCATTTAATTCTCCCAATGGGGTTTGAGCTGAACGACTCGAAAATGAAGCGTGCGGGTTTGGACTACTGGGAGAAGTTGGATGTGAGCGTTTATGAGGGATTTGATGACTTTTTCGCAAAAACAACTAATCCCGATTTGCCTCTTTTAACGAATGCATCCGCCCCCGAGTACTGGTTTTATGAAACAAACTCGCCCAAATGCTACTGTGATGTTGAATACAAAAACAACTCCTACCTCATTTTCGGGAGGGAGGATAAAGGCTTGCCCGCACAACTGCTGGAAGAGTACAGTGAGCGTTGTTTGCAGATCCCAATGCGGGCAGGTTTACGAAGCTTGAATATGTCAAACAGCGTTGCCGTCGGAGTATACGAAGTCCTGCGGCAATGGGAGTTTCCTTTGTTGTGCGGTTTTTAGTTTGCGTATATAAAACGAACGGGCAATTGCCCGTTCGTTTATTGAAAGTAAGGGTGTAATACCCCGCCCCTTGAGGGTGGTAGCCATAAAACAGGTTTAATTTAACCCCTATAAAATCTAAAAATTAAATCAGCCATCCTAAAGTCTCAAGGGCGTTCCAAGCGAACGCCCTTTTTAACGCAAAAACCAATGCCCTCAAACGGCAATTTTCCGTTTGAGGGCATTTTTATATTCATTTTGCTTTATTCTTCATCAATCCACCGAACCTCGCCGTCAACAATTTCAGCTTTGAGCGTTTCTGCCCCCTTATTCAATATGAAGAAATTGCCGTCACGCTCAATCTTATTATATTCACATTCCAAAGCGAGCCTATCGCCAACCCAAACTCCATAGAAAACACGGTTCGAGTCTTGAACATAGGCTATATTATTCGTCAAAGCCCTAAACGAGCCGAACTTGTGCCTCTCCTTGCTTTCGATGTCATACAGGACAATATCGCTCCCCTCTTCAAGAACAGCATATTTGTTATTGAAGACCTCGACAAACCCACTCGATTCGCCGTCAACTTGGAAGAAAGACACGGGATTCGCTAAATCATAGTCGTGGAACTCGGCAACTCGAACATTTCGGGCAACAAAGAAGTCATCGTAAAATTCCACACCTCCATAAGCCAATTCATACCCATTGCCGTTAATATCTAAAACCGAATTACCAACAACAAACATATTCTTCTCTACGCTTATATTTGCGAATTTAGCATTTGGGTTTGCTAAAGATTGAGACGACCATATCGTATTGCCTTTCGTATCTGTGATTGTCGCCATTCTTCCGCCCGAATCGCCGGAAACATAACCATACAAATACTCGTTATTGTACGCCTCTAAATCCTCAAATGTCTTTATCAATTCGTTGCTCATACCGTAAACATTAACGATAGTGGAAAGAGTAACATCAGTAACAACACGCACGATATAGAAGTCACTACCAGTATAGACAGGCTCAACAGAATTAACATCGAGGATACCGAGATTTTGGGCTAAAGCAAGTGTTGTTTCGCCTTTGTGGTTTATGATTCCGGTAGCTTTATTTAATTCCGCAAAAATATATCCGTTTGTGAAACAAATTTTATCGCTGTGATCTAAAGTATCGTTGGTACGATGATAACTTGAATAAAGCCTATCATACATAAAATCAATGATTATGTCGCCGTTGGTGTTAATCGCTCCCCAATAACCGCCTTTCCTTGCAGGGATAACACCATTATCAAAAGCATATCCTAATTCGTCATAATCAAATTGAGCAACAATGTTGTTTGACATATCAGCCAAGCCCCATTTTTTAGTTTCAAAGTCTTGTGCAGCGACAAGATTCACATTCTCGAAAACCGCTCCCGAAATAAACAACGGTTTCTCATCTTCGGATTCTTTCAAATCGGAAACAGGTACATCTTCCGCTAAAGCGTCTAAGTACCACCGCTCATTTATTTTTATAACACTTACTGTTTTTTCGGAAGATGTTTCTGTTCCGTCTGCGAAAATGAGGACTTCTTCGTAAAGAATCACAGCCTTGTTGTCGCCGTTTCCTCTCCTTGTTGTGCTTATTTCCGTGAACCTAACCGAAATAGGTTCGTCATCGCCCTCCTCATGAATTTCAATAGCGATTCTCATTATCATCGGGAACAACTTTTGGAGGTCATCGCCTTTTACTCCGGCAATACCACCGACAATTCCGAGCATTCCCTCTAAAAATTCTACGGCATCGGGGTCAACGCAATCGAAAAATGCGTGAACATCTTGGTTATTAAGTGCTTTTTCATAACGAGCCAAAAGGTCGGCGGGTTGGTCGGACTTTTTCTCTTCTTTCTCTTGTGAACAAGCTACTAAAGACAGTAAAATAGCGATAATCACAATAATAGATAACAGTTTTCTCATTAAATATAACTCCTATAATTCCTAAATTTATTTGACCGCTCCTGCGGTGTGCAAGATGACGTCAAGCACTCAATGCTCTTGTTTGGCTTTACCACGGCGGGATTATTTGTCCATCGGGATTAACAAATGCGGGTTCAAACAACCCTCGCGGATTCTCAATGAACCCCTGTCCCTGCTCGGAAAAAGCCACTCTGTACCAATTCCCATCAAGACATTTGCAAGTGTCGAAATCATTTAGAGAAACATCGATTGCCTCGCCGTCTTCATTTGTTACGGTTATTCTTATTGGGGTAAACAGTAGTATCAATAAAATTACAGATGTAATCTGCACTTGCAACGCTCCTACGATAATGTACATATTAAAAAGAATCGTGCTATGCTTTTTCTTCGGATTCGGACACCTCGCATAGACTTTCCCGTAAGCCTTCCGAACCGCAATGAAAATCAGCAAGCTAATGATAAAGACAGTCACGAATATAAAATAAGTGCCGTTCACTCCGAATCGCTCAACAAGTGTGCCTATGTCATTCCCCAAATTGCCACCGCTAATCATTATGAAGAAACACAAAACCGCCCCTAATATAAAGGTAAGCGAAATCATGCCGCCGAATATAATAAAAAATGCGTCTCGCTTTCGGAAAACACCTTTATAATTCGCCTCCCGACCCTTAGTGAAAATTTCCTTGAAGAAGCAAAACGTCAAAATGAACACGGCAGTAAACGGCAGAGTAAGAATGAATAGAATCGAGACACCTTTATCGTTTTTGTTCGGCTTGTTCTTTCGGTCGGGAGTCGTAATTTGCTTGTCCCAATTGATGTTATCGTAATAATCTTTAGTAAGGTTGCATATATTTTGATTATCCACCTATGATAATCCTCCGTTTTTCATTTGCAAAAAACTAGGACATTTTGCAAGAGGAAAAATTGCGGATTTTCAGCCGATTTGGGACGATTTTAACGCAAAAAAGCCGTAAAACTACACGTTTTACGGCATGAAAACCAAATGCAACAAACCCTGATTTATTGCAAAGTATATCAACCGCCAGCTTTCGCTGACGGTCGCAGTTTTGCCCCCAGTTCGCCATGAAAGGCGGATACTGTTTTATGGCACGCCCCCTTGGGGCGGCTCTCTCGCCGTAGGCGAGGGGGCAGGGTTTGCCCTGCGGTGTTAACTTACATTTTGTTATTCACGTCCGGCGGCATCTAAGCGGTTTAGCGCGCGTTTTAGTTTAAACTCGGCAATTTCGTGTTCTACTATAGAGATATTGGCATCGGCAATCCGCAATTCGGCCGATTGCTTGGCATCCTCGGCACGCTTAACGTCAATTTTATCGCTCCACTCACAGCTTTGCACAAGAATAACGGTATCGCCGCCGTCCTCCACGCGGACTGTCCCTGTGGAAATTGCGGCGGTTTTGTACTTGCCGTCCTCACCCATTATCCGCATTCTCCCAATAGGAAGCGCAGCAACATAAGGCTCATGTTTGGCAAGGATTCCTTTATCGCCGACTGTTGTTCGGACGATAACATTTCCTGTTACGCCGTCAAAAAAGATTTTATCAGGGGTAATCACTTTAAGGTTAAAGGGAGTCATACAAGCCTCCTAATTGCTCTTATTCGCTTTTGCAACAACTTCATCAATCCCGCCGACGAACAAGAATGCCGATTCGGGAATATCATCATGTTTTCCGTCAATTATTTCTTTAAATCCGCGGATTGTTTCGCTCAACGGGACATATTTACCTTCCATGCCGGTAAATGCCTCCGCCACGAAAAACGGCTGTGACAGGAATCTCTGAATCTTCCTCGCACGGGAAACTAACAGCTTATCTTCGTCATCAAGCTCATCCATTCCGAGAATCGCGATTATGTCCTGTAACTCGTTATACCTTTGCAAAATCGACTGTACCGAACGCGCAACTTCGTAATGATTGTTGCCGATAATCTGAGGGGTGAGAATCCTCGATGTGCTGTCGAGCGGGTCAACCGATGGATATATTCCCATCGAAGCGATGCTTCTCGACAAAACAGTCGTTGCATCTAAGTGTGCAAACGTGGTTGCGGGTGCCGGGTCGGTCAAGTCATCGGCGGGGACGTAGACCGCTTGAACCGATGTAATTGAACCCTTGTTAGTAGATGTAATCCGCTCCTGCAATGCACCCATTTCGGTAGCAAGTGTCGGCTGATACCCAACCGCACTCGGCATACGTCCGAGAAGTGCCGAAACCTCACTTCCCGCTTGTGTAAACCTAAATATATTGTCGATAAACAAAAGTACATCCTGCCCCTCAACATCGCGGAAATATTCCGCCATTGTAAGCCCGGATAAACCAACGCGCATTCTCGCACCGGGCGGCTCGTTCA